>PLSZ01000089.1:0-1339 GCA_003164305.1 Acetobacteraceae bacterium | reverse complement strand
TAAATCGGGTTCGCCAGCATCGACATGTACGGCGCCGACCGAACCATCCAGCCGGAGAAAGCGGGCCGGTCGGCATGTTCATCGCGGATCACCAGATACGCCGTGGCATCGGCCGGCACATCCGGTGGCCGCGCGAAACATCCGCGCACCGCGATGTCCAACGAGCCAAAATGTCCAACATCGCCGACCTTCACGACCAGGGTATTNNTTCTTTGCCCGCCCCAGGCATCTTTATGACGTTCTGGTCGTCTAACGGATTGGGCACAAGTTGCTGTTGCGCGTTGGCCGGATCCTCCGGCGGCATGGATTGATCCGGCGGCGGCAATGGCGCGGCTGTCACGGTATCGTCGGGTGGCATGTTGATCACGCCCGGCTGTTCCAGCGGCGGCGTTTCCCGCAACACCGGGCCCTGTTGTCCCAACACGGCGAACGGCAGGGACGCCAACAGCATCCCCACCCACACACGCTTCATCGCGCGGCGCGCTTCGGCGAGTCGAGGCCCGCGACCATCTCGTTCAGGATGGCGCGCATCGCGGCCGCGTCGACGCCCATCAGGATCGCGTCCTCGAACGTGTCGCGCAGCATCTGCGCCAGCTCCGCGTGGTTTTCCGCCAGCACCTTCAACTTGTCGCGGCACGACAATGGAGCGCCATCGTCGCCAGGCCATACCGTCGGGGCAGGAGGGATCATTTCAGGGCTCCCGGATCGCCGCCCTTCGCGTCGGGTGTCGCGGGAGCGGGCGTGCTTTCGGATTTTTTGTCCGTCAGGCTGGCGGCGCTGAAGATGAATTTTCCCAGCAACTGCTCCAGACTGATGGACGACTGGGTGATCGTGATGACGGAATCAGGTTTCAGGTTTTGCGTGTCGCCGCCCGGACTTAAATTGAGGAACTTGCCGCCGAGCAAGCCGTCGCTGGTCACCTCGGCGCTGGTGTCCTTCGGCAATTGAATATAATCGGCGACGTTCAGTGTGACGATGGCGAGAAAAGTCTTCGGATCGACCCGCATGGTCAACACGCTCCCCACCTTCACCCCCGCTATTCTCACATCCGATCCTGGGCTCAACCCATCGATGTGATCGAAGCTGGCGTAGAGTTTATAGCCGGCGGCGGCGGTGCGGCCGGAANNGGCGCCCGTCAGGACCTCGGCGATGCCGCGGTTGGCCATGGCCGTTACGGGTTTCCTGGCGTCCAGGATTCATAGTCGCCGGTGGCCCGGTCGCGCTTGCCACCCTCATAGTCGTGGCCCGGCGGGCGGTAGCTGTCCGGCGTGCCGGTCGGGTTAGAGATCGGCGGCTTGCTCCATGGACGGCGGGCCGAGGCCTGGATCGGCTTGTCGGT
>PLSZ01000322.1 GCA_003164305.1 Acetobacteraceae bacterium | reverse complement strand
TGGTGATGACGGCGACGCCGATTCCTCGGACGCTGGTGTTGACGCAATGGGGCGAGATGGATGTGTCGCGGCTGACCGAGAAGCCCGCCGGACGGCAACCAATTCGCACATCCTTGCACGGGTTTTCGACGATGCCGGATGTGTTGGACGGGATCGCCCGGAAGCTGGAGGAAGGAGCCCAGGTGTATTGGGTTTGCCCGTTGGTGGCGGAGAGCGAGTTGATTGATTTGGCCGCGGCGGAGGAGCGGTTTGTCGAGTTGCGCATGCGGTTTGGCGATCGCGTGGGTCTGGTGCATGGCCAGCAATCGGCGGAGGTGCGCGATGCCGCTTTGGCTTCGTTCGTGGCCGGAACGATCCGGTTGCTGGTGGCGACGACGGTGATCGNNTGGCGCAGTTGCATCAGTTGCGTGGTCGCGTGGGCCGCGGTTCGGACGCGAGTTTTTGCCTGTTGCTGCATGAGGACTGGGTGAATGAGACGGCGCGGCGGCGGCTGACTTTGTTGCGCGATACAGATGACGGATTTGTCATCGCGGACGAGGACTTCCGGTTGCGCGGCGGCGGGGATGTGTTGGGCACGCGGCAGGCAGGGGCTCCCGCGTTCCGGCTGGCGGATCCGGTGGAGCATGAAGGCTTGCTCGACATGGCGCATCGCGACGCGGCCGTGTTGTTGTCGCGCGATCCTGGGCTGACGTCGGAGCGCGGGTTGGCGGTGCGCTGGCTGTTGCGGTTGTTCGAGCGGACGGAGGCGATGCGGACTCTGGCGTCGGGTTAGGATTTTGTTACGTTCCAGAATACCGGGACGGCGCCTTTCAGGATCCCTGTCAGGTTCTTGCGGTAAGCGGCGGGCGGAAGGTATTGGCCCAGTGGAATGAAGGGGACGGAGTCGAAGGCGTTGAGCTGGATTTCGGCGTCCAGGCGGTGCCGTTCGGCGGGGTCGGCGGTGTCCATCCAGCGGTTGCGTAGGTCTTCGGCTTTGGCGTCTTCCGGCCAGCCGAACCAGGCGCCTTTGCCGTTGCCACGCAGGTTGGTGGCGAAGATCGGGTCCTGATAATCCGCCGCCGGGGAACCGTAGGGGAACAGCGACCAGCCGCCTTTGTCCAAGGGTTCCTTGCTGGCGCGGCGTTCGACGACGGTGCCCCAATCGGTGGCTTGTTCGTCTATGTTGAGGCCGATTTCGCGGAACGCCGCGACGGCGACGCTGCTCATGGCATCGTAATAAATCTGGTCGGTCGGGTGCATGTAGACGATGCGCTCGCCCGCGTAACCGGATTGTTTGAGCATCGCCTTGATATCGTCTTTGCTCAGGCGGTTGCGGTTCATGCCGGCGTCGGTGGCGGAGGGCGCGCCGGGGATGAAAAACCCCGTTGGCGCGCGGAACAAGGACGGATCGCCGCCCATCACGGCGGTCATCACATCGACCTGATCGATCGCCGCCAGCATGGCGCGGCGCACGTCCGGATTGGTGGTCGGTCCTTGCAGGAAGTTTGGCCGCAGGCCCCCGAAGGTGCCGTAAATATCGACCGGCGCCACGATGACGCCGCTCTTGGCTTTTAACATCGGCAACAGATCGGGCAACGGCGAGTCGAGCCAATCGACGGAGCCGGTGACCAACGCGTTCGCGGCGGTCGCCGGATCCGGAATGATCTGCCATTCGACCCGATCGACCAGCACGCGATAACCGCCGGCGGCGAAACTCGCGGGCTCCGGCCGCGGATTGTATTTTTCGAACTTCGAGAACACCGCGCGGTGTCCGGAGACGTATTCGTCGGGCACGTAACGAAACGGGCCGCTGCCGATGGCTTCGGGGATTTGTTTGAACGGATCGGTCGCGGCGAGGCGCTCGGGCATGATCGATGGAGTGTTCTGCGTTTTCGCCAACGCGTTCGGCAGCGCGGCGAAGGGTTTCCGCATGCGCCAGACGAGGGTTTTGTCGTCTTTGGTGGTTAGTTCGTCGAGGCGATCAGCCACGGTCTGGCCGATGCCGTCGCGTTTCATCCAGCGGCGCAAGGACGCGACACAGTCCCTCGCCAATACCGGCGTGCCGTCGTGGAACAAAAGGCCGTCGCGCAGATGCATGGTCCAGCGCAGGCCGTTGTCCTCGACCAGGACGCCGTCCAGCATCTGCGGCTTCGGGTCGAGTTTTTCGTCGCGGCCGAACAACGTTTCGAACACCATCGCCGCCGCGTTGCGGGTCACCTGCGCGGTGGTGAACACGGCGTCGAGCGTCACCAGATTGCCTTGCGGCACATGGATGATGGTCGAGGTCTGACCGCCGATCGCCGGACTCGCCAGCGCCATCGCGGATGTCGCCAGAAATGTGCGTCGTTTCATCGTTGCTGCAACAGGTCCGCGACCCGCTCCCCGATCATGATGGACGGAAGGTTGGTGTTGGTGCGTGTGACCCTTGGCATGATCGAGGCGTCGGCGACGTAAAGGTTACGCGTGCCGATCACCGCGGCGGATGGATTGGTGACGGACATTGGATCGTCTTCGGCGCCCATGCGGCAGGTGCAGGACGGGTGCCAGGCGCTGCGCACGGCGGAACACACATAATCTTCCGCGGCGCGACGGTCGGCGAGCAGACCGGCCAGCGCGGGCGCCTCGCTGATCACGTTCTCGATCAGAAACTTTCTGATTGGAGCGGCGGAATCCAGCAGCATGGCGGCGACGTTGGTCAGCACGGCGTTCAGGCCGGTCGGGCGGCTGATCGCGGCGACACGTTCGGAAAAAGTGGAGGGAAACGCATCGAGCGCGTAAGTTTTCACCGGCTCGGTGGTGAACATGCGGCCCATGCGCAGGAACGCATCGACGAGGCGGGATTTGTCGCGCTCGTCCTCCAGCCAGTTGAAGTCGATCGCCGGCGGCGCGGTTGGATCGCTGGAGGCAAGGCGCACCGTGCCGCGGGAATACGGCAGCGAAATGTACGTGCTGAGCGTGCCGATCCGTTCCCCCACCGCGTGCCACATCGACTGGCAGACGGCCATCATGATCATGTCGGCGGGCTCGCACGCGGCGATGCCCGAGGAATAGCGGAGGTAGGAATAATTGCGCCGAATCACGTGCTTCTCGCGGGCGATGCGCGGCAGGTAGGCGGAGACGGAAATCAGCGGATGGTCCTGCAGGTTCGATCCGACTCCAGGACGATCGGCGATTACCTTGATGCCGTGCCCTTGCAAATGCGCCGCGGGACCGACGCCTGACAGCATCAGCAGTTTTGGACTGTGGAATGCGCCCGAACTGATGACGATCTTGTCCGCGAAGAGCGATTCCACCTGGCCGGCGCGGATCACCTGCACGCCGATCGCGCGGTTGTCCGCGAACAGCACGCGATTGACCTGAGTCTCCGGCATCAGTGTTAAATTGGGCCGCCGCCGGACGTGTTCGCTGAGATGGCCGTTGGCGGTGGAGCGGCGCGCGGTGCCGTCGTTGGAGGTTGGCAACGGTGCGTAGCCTTCTTCAAATGCGCCGTTCATGTCGGGGACGAACCCGTGGCCGTTGGTTTCCCAGCTTCGCGCGACCGCGTTGGTGAACTCGTCCCACTGGTCGCGCGGGATGCGGCGCACGGTGATGGGCCCAGTGGCACCGTGTAGTTGGTCGTTGGTGTAGTCGAGGTCGGTTTCAAGTTTTCGAAAGTACGGAAGAACCGAGTTCCAGTCCCAGCCTTTGGCGCCAAGCTCGGACCACGTATCGAAATCCGCCGGAGCGCCGCGCAAGGCGACCTGGCCGTTGATGGACGAGCCGCCGCCCATCAACTTGCCCTGATAGAAGAAGTACGGCTTGCGGCCGGCCGCCGGAATGCCCGGGTGGGAGCCTCGGGTGACCTGCAGCGCGGGCCAGAAATACGCGGAATTGGTCATCGCGCGATGGGCGTAGGTGTCGCGGATGTCGTCGGGAATGTTGACGGTGCCGTGATCTGGTCCGGCCTCGATCAACAGCACGTGATTCGCTGGATTTTCGCTGAGGCGCGACGCCAGCGCGCAGCCGGCCGAGCCGCCGCCCGCGACGATGTGCGTGGGATTTTCCATTGTGACGGTTCCACCCTCGGGTCAGGATGGTCCTTCGCACGCGAGGGTGCGATGATCAAGCCAACCGTCGCCGACCGAGGTTTTGCCGCATGAGCCAGGTTCTCTCCACGCCGACCGCGTCCAAAGCGACCGAACGGATTCCGTTACTGGATATTGGTCCCTGGCTGGCCGGCGCTCCGGGAGCCCGCGCCGAGTTGGCGCGCGCGATCGAAACGACGTGCCGGGATACCGGATTTCTGGTAATCGCCAATCATGGCATCGATCAGGCGCTGATCGACGCAACCTTCGCGGCCGCGGCGGCTTTTTTCGACCGGCCGGCGGAATTTAAAATGGGGTTGCGGGTCGGCGATCTGAACATCGGGTATCTGCCATACGGGGCGCAGATCGTTCGGACCTCGAAAGTGCATGTCAACACGCGGCCGAACCTGAGCGAGAGCTTTTATATCGTCAACGATCTTCGGGCGGACGATCCGCGCATCGTGGCTGGCGACCAGTTGTACGGGCTGAACAAATGGCCCACGGACATGCCGGAGTTCAAGACGGCCACCCTCGCCTACACCGCGGCGATGCGGCCGTTGGCGCGACGGATGGTGTCGGTGATCGGGACATCCCTGGGGTTGCCGGACGATTATTTCGTGACGGAGTTCGGCGCCGAACCGACGACGACGTTGCGGCTGATCCGCTACCCCGGTCACGCCGGCGCCGAGGACAATCAGTTTGGCTTCGCGCCGCACATCGACACGAATTTTCTGACGCTGCTGGCTCGGTCGGCGCTGCCGGGGCTTGAGGTGCGGACCAAGGAAGGCGAATGGATCCGGCCCCCGCACGTGCCGGGGACCTTCGTCGTGAACACAGGGGAAATGCTGGGGCGGTATTCCAACGACCGCTATACGCCAACGCCACACCGGGTGATCAACGATAGCAACGCGCTACGTCATGCGATTCCGTTCTTTTATGGGCCAGGACTGGATGCGATCGTCAAACCCGTGCCGACCTGTGTCAGCGACGATCATCCGGCGAGATACGAACCGTTGCTGTACGGGGATCACCGGCGGAAGTTGAACCTGACCAATTTCGACCACCGGCGGAAGGCTGGCTGAACGTTTCCAAGGGCGGCGAAATACGCTAAAGACTCCGGATAACGGAGAACGTCCATGGAATTCGGCATCGGCATCGCCACGTCCAGCGAGTCGTGGAAACTCGCGCAACGGGCGGAGGAACTCGGGTTTTCGCACGCCTGGTTCTACGACACGCAGATGATCACCGCGGATTGTTTCGTCGCGATGGGCGCCGCCGCGATGAAGACCAGCCGCATTCATCTGGGCACCGGCGTTCTGGTGCCCTCCAACCGGATCGCCGCCGTCACCGCCAATGCCTTCGCGACCCTCAACGCGATGGCCCCCGGCCGAATTGATTTCGGAGTCGGTACCGGTTTTTCCGCGCGACGGGCGATGGGTCTCGGTGGCATGAAGCTCGCCGACATGGAGGAATATATCCGCGTCGTTTACGGATTGTTGAACGGCGAAACGGTGGAAACCACGATCGAGGGCAAAGCGAGAAAAATTCGTTTCCTCAATCCCGACGCTGGATTGATCAACATCGAAGACCCGGTGAAGTTGCACGTTTCCGCTTATGGGCCTAAATCGCAGGCATTGGTCGCGCGGCTCGGCGCGGCGTGGAAGACGTTCATCAGCGACGTGCCCGGCGCGCTGTCGGCGATCGAGGGTATGCGGAAAGATTGGACCGGCGCGGGTCGTTCGGTTGCCGAGCTTTACACGACGGCATGGGTGTGTGGCTGCGTGCTGGAACCCGGCGAACCGGCCGATAGTCCTCGCGCGATGGCGCAGGCCGGACCGCGCGCGGCGGTGCTGCTGCATCGGGCGGCGGATGTGGACATGTCCGGCTGGAAGAATACCTCGGACGTTCCGGCAACGGTGCAAAAGAACATCGACGGCTATATCGCACTGGCGCGAAAGTTTGAGCCGGCGGACGCGCGTTACTTAATGAACCACCGCGGCCATTTCGTTTTCGTCAAACCTGAAGAGCGTCCGTTCGTCGATGCCGAACTGATCCGCCGCACCACCTTCACCGCGACTGAACAAGAGATCAGGCAACGCATCGAGGCATTGCGCGACGCCGGCTGGAATCAATTCGTCATCCCCATCACCCCCGGACAAGAGCACGCCATCGAAGACTGGGCTCGCATTAAAAAGGCCTTCACCTGATGGATCAACAGAGTGTGTCTCGCGCGGCGGAGTGGAAAGCACTCGGCCTGATCAGCGCCGCGCACATGGTCAGCCATTTTCATTACATCGTGCTGATCCCGCTGTTCCCGATGCTGAAACAGGCGCTTGGGATCGGCTATGTCGAGCTCGGGCTGGTGATCACGATCTTCAACATCACCAGCGGCGTGGCGCAGACGCCGATGGGCTATGTGGCCGATCGGTTCGGCGCGCGGCGGACGCTGATCGGCGGGCTGCTTCTGGGCGGGCTGACTTATATTTCGATCGGATTGTTTCCGGTCTACTCCTGGCTGCTGGCGTCCGCGGTCCTTCTGGGCATCGCCAATTCGGTTTATCACCCGGCGGATTATTCCATCCTCGGATCGGTGATCGATCCACCGCGCCTCGGCCGGGCATTCTCCATTCACACCTTCGCCGGCTATCTGGGGTCGGCTTTGGCGCCGATGACGATGCTGCTGATGACGCATCTCTGGGGCATGCACGCCGCCATCGCCGTCGCGGGACTCTTTGGCGTCGTCGTGGCGGTGCCGCTGATGTTCGCGGGCTGGCTGGAAGGCACCCAGGCGGCGCGCGTGCCCGCCGGAGGCCACGCGCATGTCAGCCTACGCGGCCTGCTGACGCCCGCCGTGCTGAGCCTGGTTGGGTTTTTCGCGTTGCTCAGCCTCAGCAGCGGCGCGTTGACGAACTATTCCGCGGTCGCATTGGTGTCGATGTATGGGGTCAGTTTCTCGGTCGCCAACGCGGCGCTGACGGCGTTCCTGTTCGCCACCGCGATCGGCGTGCTGGCGGGCGGCTTCATCGCCGACGCGACAAAGCGGCACGGTGACGTCGCGGCCGCTGGATTTGGCGCCGCCTCGATGCTGATCCTGGCGATCGGATCGGTCGATCTGGGGCCGGTGTTCATGGTCGCGGCGATGGGCACGGCCGGGTTTTTGTCAGGCATGATCTCACCTTCGCGGGATATGCTGGTGCGCGCGGCGTCGCCGCCCGGCGCGTTTGGCCGCGTATTCGGCATCGTCACGACGGGCTTCAATATTGGCGGCACCATCGGGCCGATGATCGGCGGGTGGATCATGGATCACAATCTGCCGCGCTGGGTGTTTTATTCCTCAGTGCTGTTCATGGCGCTGACGGCGGCGATGGGCCTGGCCAGCGAATGGCGGACGCGGCGGCGCGAGGGCCGCGTGGTTCAGGCTTAAAGGCGGGGGTTTCTCGCCCCCGCGATTCGCGTGCTATCGTGGCTGTCATTGCCGGAGGGAACCAATATGGCGCCGAACACCAAACGCGTGTTCTACGTGAAATACCTGCCGTCCGCGGTCTATCCGGCGGTGCTGGCGAAGCGGCCGGATGTGCAGTTGGACAAGCTGGAAAACGATAGCCCCGACGATCAGGCAGCGCCGATTTTAAGTCAGGCGCATATTTATCAGATTGGTGCGTCGCGGCAGATCATCGCGCCGCATTTCCAGGTCGGCGCGGCGTTGCTGGCGCGCACCCCGAACCTGATCGCGGCGTCCTCGAACGGCGCCGGTTATGACACGATCGACGTCGATGCCTGCACCGAGGCAGGCGTCGCCGTGGTCAATCAATCGGGCGGCAACAAGGAAGCGGTCGCCGAGCACGCTCTGGCGATGATGCTGACGTTGTCGAAGCGTATTGTCGAGGCTGATCGCCACGCCCGTACTGGGCGGCCGATCGATCGCGGTACCTATATCGGACGGGAGTTGAACGGCCGCACGGTCGGCGTGCTCGGGATCGGCAATGTGGGCGGGCGTTTGACCGCCATGTGCCGGGCGGCCTTTAACATGCGGGTGCTGGCCTACGATCCGTTGTTGACGGCCGAGCAGGTGAAAGCCCGCGGCGCGGAGAAAGTTGAACTCGACGAACTGCTGGCACAGTCGGATTTCGTCTCGGTGCATTGCCCACTGACGAAGCAGAGCCGGAAGATGATGGGCGCGGCGCAGTTCGCCCGGATGAAGCCGGAGGCGTATTTTATCTCGACCGCGCGCGGCTTCATTCACGATGAAGAAGCCCTGGCGGACGCGTTGCGCGCGAAGCAAATCGCCGGGGCCGGCCTGGATGTCTGGGAAGATGAGCCGCCGCCGCACGATCACCCGCTGATGGCGTTCGACAACGTCATGGTCAGTCCGCACGTCGCCGGCTCCACCATCGAGGCGCGGGAGAACATGGGGCGCATCGCGGCGGAGCAGGCGTTGGAGATTCTGGATGGCAGGAAGCCGCCGCGACTGATCAACCCCGAGGTTTGGCCGGCCTATCGGGCGCGCTTCGAGCGGATCATGGGTTTCGCGCCTGACGCGTGATCATGGATGTGCGTGCTCGCTCCAACTGACGTAGCGATCGGCGTTGTCGCGGGCTTCCTGCTCGACCGCGTCGTAATCCTGGAGGTAGCGTTTGGCGAAATCGTCGATGCCCCAACGTTCATATTGCATGACATGGGTCATCTCGTGCGCCCACAATTTGGCATCGGTGCGCGCGGCGTGATCGTCACGGAACATGATTACGTCGCCAAGCGTTACGGCATCGGCGTGGCCGTAGGTCAGGGCAAGCCCAGGAAGGGTGATGGTGTCGGAGTGACCGGACGTGTAGCGTGTTTTGCGGAGGATCGCATCGGGGAAAAAACCCAGCAGGGCGCGGTGGATTTGTGGCGGCACGGGCTTTACGCCGGCGCTGATCGCGGCTTCCCGCGCGGACTGGATCAGTTCGGTCAGCAGCTTCGCCGCCTGGTCCAGCAGCGAAGGTGGAATGGCCGGCCTCGCCCGCGCGGGCAGTGCCCATGCGAGAGGAGCCAGCAAGAATGAACGGCGCACGAACGCGCTCCTATGTTGACAGGGTGACATTGGCGCATCCTTTCGCGTCGATTTCACGACCGGATTGTGGCTGCTCGATGGTAACTGAATGTTGCGCCGATTGTGTCGGCGGCAGCGGGTGAATGGCATGTTTTTGATCCAGCATCACGAGCGGCTTGGCTCGACCAACGATGAGGCGCGCCGGCTGGCGGCCTCGGGCGCGCCGCACGGCACGGTGATCCACGCCGACGAGCAGGCCTCTGGGCGCGGGCGGTTTGGGCGAACCTGGTACAGCCCACCGGGCAATTTGTATTTGTCGGTGTTGTTGCGCGTGGATTTGCCGCCGGAGAGGGTGTCCGAATTAAGTTTTGTCACGGCGCTGACGGTGGCCGACGCGGTCGATGCGTTGTTGCCGAAACAGGTGAAGGCGACATTGAAGTGGCCCAACGACGTTTTGGTCAATGACGGCAAAATCGCGGGCATTCTGGTGGAAAGCGTGGACGACACGCAGATCATCGGCATCGGAGTGAACGTGCTGGAGGCACCGCGGAACGCACCTTACAAGACTTCGACGCTGGTCAGCGCGGGGGGCATCGCGACGGTGGACGGGGCGCGCGATATTTTACTGGAGAGCCTGGCAAAACATCTGGATGCCTGGACGGAACAGGGGTTCGCGCCGATCCGCGCGGCCTGGATGGCGCGGGCGCAACCGATCGGGACACCGTTGCGTGCGAGCATCGGTGGCCGGTCTGAGGAAGGTCTGTTCGCCGGCCTCGATGAAGATGGCGCGATGCTGCTGGATACGCCGGACGGGCGGAAGCGCATCGTGGCGGCCGAGGTAAGTGGGACTGCGCAGGGGTAGGGCAGCGTCAGGGCTCCGCCCTGACGCTGCCCTACCCTTGAGCCGCACCACCCCGTTCCGGTAGAACCCGGCGAGAACCGCGCTGGTGCGGCAATTCTGGGAGAGTTTCAAATGTCCATGTCTCGCCGCGGCCTGCTCGGCAGTGCTGTCGCCATGTCGTCCGTTCCGCTGATCCGTCCGCGCGCGCAAGCCAGGCCGTCGATCAAACTCGGTGTGTTGACCGATTTGTCCGGCACCTATCGCGACAACACCGGCCCAACCTCGGTCGCGGCCGCGGAACTCGCGATCGAGGAAATGAAGCCGCATCTCAGTTTCGACGTAGAACTGATCAGCGCCGACCATCAGAACAAGCCGGACGTCGCGGCGACCATCGCGCGCCAGTGGTTCGATCAGGGTGTCGCGGCGACTATCGACGTTCCGACGTCTTCTGTCGCGCTCGCGGTCGCGCAGGTGGCGAAAGAGAAAGACAAGATCATGCTGAATGCCTCGGCGACCGCGGCGGCGCTGACGGATCAGCAGTGCAGCCCAAACTCGATTGTCTGGAGTTTCGACACCTACGAGAACGCGCAGTCGACCGGTGGCTCGCTGATGAAGCAGGGCTTTAAGTCGTGGTTTTTCGTCACCGCCAATTACGCGTTCGGGCAGTCGCTGGAAGAACTGACGGCCGATGTGGTGAAGAAAGGCGGCGGCGAGGTGAAAGGCGCGCTGCGCTATCCGTTCCCGGATACCACCGATTTCTCATCCTTTCTGACGCAGGCGCAGGCCAGCGGCGCGAAGGTACTGGGACTTGCGAACGCCGGTCTCGATACGCAGAATTGCATCAAGCAGGCGCATGAGTTCGGTCTGGACAAGACCATGAAGATCGCGCCGCTGTTGCTGTTCCTGCAGGACGCGCATTCGGTCGGGCTGGAAATTTGCGGCGGGTTGAGCGTCACCGAAACGTTCTACTGGGATCTGAATGAGGGCACGCGCGCTTTCACGAAGCGGTTGATCGTGAAATCGCCAAAAAACTATCCGAACCAGGCGCAGGCCAGCACGTATGGAGTGACGTTGCATTATCTGAAAGCGGCGCAGCAGATGGGCGCGGCGGAGGCGGTGAAAAGCGGACGCGCCACAGTCGCGAAAATGAAATCGATCCCGACCCAGGACGACGCGTTCGGACCAGGACGGATCAGGATGGATGGGCGCGGCGAATTCCCGGCTTACTTGTTTCAGGTGAAAACGCCCGCGGAAAGCAAGGGTGAGTGGGATCTGTATAAGTTCGTCGCCAAGGCACCGATTGAGGAGGTGTTGCATCCGATCAACCCTCAGTGCCATTTTCCCACGACGATCTGATCGAACGCTTTTGGAGGCGGGCGGAACCCGCCTCCAATGATCCGGATCGCGGCGGAGAACGCGTATGACCGATCTGATGATCCGCGATGTTCGTCCGCTCGGTGGTGAGCCGGTCGATGTTCTGATCGAAGACGGGTTGATCGCCCGGATCGCGCCTGGCCTGAACCCACCTCCCGCCGCCACCATCGAGCATGGTCATGACACCCTTCTCCTTCCTGGTCTTGTCGAAGGACATGCCCACCTGGACAAGACCCTTTGGGGCGGGCCCTGGTATCGTAACGATGTCGGACCAGCACGAACCGACCGCATCGAGAACGAACGTCACTATCGTCGCGATGGCGCGCACGACTCGGCGGCCCGCTCGCTGTGCCTCGCGCGAGCCTATATCGGCAACGGCACCACGCGGATGCGCACCCACGCGGACATCGATACCGAAATCGGACTGCGCCATTTGCATGCGACGATGCGAACGCGTCAGACGTTGGCCGGATCGTTGGACATGCAGATTGTCGCGTTTCCGCAATCCGGCCTCGTCAGCCGGCCGGGAACGATGGAGTTGATGGACGAAGCGTTGCGCGACGGCGCCGACGTGGTTGGCGGGATCGATCCGTGCGCCATCGATCGCGATCCGGTGGGCCAGGTGGACGCGCTGTTCCGCCTGGCGGAGACGCACGGCAAACCGATCGACATCCACCTCCACGAACCGGGGGGGATGGGGGCGTTTTCGCTCGATCTGATCCTGGAACGGACGGCGGCTTGCTCCATGCGCGGCATGGTCACCATTAGTCATGCGTTTTGCCTCGGCATGATCCCGGCCGCGGCCCGCGATGCCTTGCTGGAGCGTATGGCGCGTTGGGATGTGCGGATCGCCACGACCGCGCCGGCCAGCAGCGCAGTGCCTCCGCTGGCGATCTGCCGCGCGGCGGGGGTTACGGTTTATGGCGGCAACGACGGGATCCGCGATACATGGACGCCCTACGCGCGGCCGGACATGCTGGATCGCGCGATGCATATCGGTCTTCGCAACGCTCTGCGGCGTGACGATGAACTCGACTGGGCTTTGGATTGCGTGACCGGCGCGGCCGCCATTGGGTGCGGCTTCAGTCGTTACGGTCTGGCGGTAGGCTGCCGCGCGGATCTGGTGTTGGTCGAGGCCGAAACGGTCGCCGAGGCGATCGTTTCAACGCCGCCGCGCCGTTTGGTGGTCGCGAACGGAACGATCGTGGCGCGGGACAGCGTGGTCCTGGTGTAAGCGGCGCGCTACACCACGCGCGTCAGCATCGGAAAGTGGCTGACCGGTCCCGTGAACGCGGGAAACCGGGCGAAGTCCGCGCGCATTTCGTGGCGGACCGGAGAATTCAACGCCGCGGTCAGCGCGTCCGCGTTGTCGAACACCACTTTATTACGTTGCATGAATTCGACCCGCGGCCAAGGCAGCGCGCCACACCAATCGATACGGGTGCAGACCTCGACCCGCCGAACGCCGGGAAACCGTGTCATGATGGCGGCGTGACGACCCAGGTAATGGGCCAGCCAGGCGGGCAAATCCTCGGCGGTGCCCTCATAAGCGACGAGGTAGGTGCAATAACCTTCTGATGATGCCGGCTCCGGCACGGCGAACGAGCGGGCCAACATCGCCTGCTGGGTGAACGACGCGCCGGCCAACGATGGCAGCGACGCCGAGTTGGCCAACACCATCAGCGGACCGTTCAACGCGGCTTCAAGGGACTCGATGGCGTCGAAATAAACCTGCAGCGCGAGCGCGGGCGGCAGGCCGTCGTTCAGATACGGATCGTGCGTCGTCCCAGGCGTGAACAGCAGCGTCTCGGTTACACCTGGCACCGCGGCGATCGTCTCCCCCAGCCACTCAAGTTCGCTTTCCGTGACGATCGCGCCGGGGGCGCTGGCTCGCGCGAACCAGCACAATCGCATCAGGGCTTGCCTTCGCTTTCCGACCACCGGCGCATCAAAGTGTTGGACGGCAGCGACTTGTCCAGCACCTTCTTCGCGGTTTCGATGCCGGCGACGGGCAGCAGTTTCGGGTCCAACAGGCCGATCTGCACCAGGACGGAGGCCTGATCCCAATAGATGTGTTCGTTGTAAAGCTTGTCGCCGCGGAAATGCACGACCGCGATCAGCGGAATCTCCACATAACGGCCGGTCGGCGCGACGCCGGGCAGCATCCAGTCGATCTCGATATCGTGGGTGAAGCAGAACAACATTTCATCGACGATGCGGTCGGTGCCGATGGTGCGGCTGATCGGCACCAGCCGCGTGTCCTGAGGCGTCTTCGGAATGAAATGATACTTGTAAAAACGCAACAGATGATCGTGGCCGACACCGCCGGTCATCGTCGGAATGTGATTGACGTAAGGCGAGGCGACCATGGTCTTCATCGTCGCCTCGGCATCCCGGGCGCCGAATTCCAGGTAAGTATGCTGCTCCCACAAGGCCGAGAGATCGTAATGTGGGCCCATCGCGGTACGGAACGTGGTCAACGACCGGGAATGCGCCATCAGCGACGCGGCCTTGTCGAAAGCCGGCCGTTCCGAACAGTTGAAGCCGTGATCGGCGCCGGGATACACGAAAACCTCGATGTTCTTCCCGGCGACCGCGGCGGCGATCGCGTCGCGCGCCTCAGCCGGAACGAATTTGTCCATTTCGCCAAAGTGCAGCGTGACCGGGCACCTGATATTCTCCAGCTCGCCCAGAGAGGCTTCGATCCCAACACCGTAATAACTGACGGCCGCGTCGACCCCGGCGCGCGCCGCCGCGAGCCAGGCGAGTTTGCCTCCCAGACAGAACCCGATGGCGCCGATCTTGCCGGTGCACTCGGGGCACGCGCGCAACGCGGCGACGGAGGCGACGATGTCGGGGACGGCGCTCTCCGGATCGAAGCGCTGATAAAAACCGAATGCCTTCTCCATGTCGGCGCCTTCGTAACCAAGTTCGACGCGCTGCTCCATCGCGTGGAAAAGATCCGGGGCGAGAACGACATAGCCTTCCTCGGCGTAAAGATCGGCGACGTCGCGCATATGCGCGTTGACGCCGAAAATCTCCTGCAACAGCACGATCCCCGGCCCGGAACCGGCGGCCGGAACCGCGAGATAGCCCGTCATGCCGCCGCCAATGTCGATCCAGGTCCCAGCCATGTGCCCTCTCCTTCTTACTTCAGCAGGTCAGCGTAGATGTTTCCGAACAGCGTGTCGCGATCGTCCCAGGGCCGCGTGTCGATGCCGCGCAATGGGGACACGCCCTGGTTCTTCTGATTGAACAACACCTCCCGGTAGCCGACCAGTTTCGCGGTTTCTTCCAGCGAATGATGGGTGAACAGCACCTGATGACCCCAGCGATCCCACTCGCCGGTATAAACGCCGCGCATACCGGCCTGGAAATGCGAATGACGGCGCATCGATTGGATCAGGCAGGGCGTGCTGACGCGATGCCAGGCACCGGGTTTCAGCACGCGCAAGGTCTCCGCCAGGAAGCAAAATTGCTGCTTCTGGCTCAGATGTTCGATGAAGTCCTCGTTGAAAATGTAATCGACGCTGCCGTCGGGGATCGGCCAGGGCACGTCGGCGAAGGGAAAGAAGAAATACTCGCGGTCGTCGAAGCGCGTATCCTCGGGCCGCAGCATGGGCGCGACATCGATGTTGATGAAGCCGGCGGCCGGCATGGTGCCGCACCCGGTATACAGCCGCACTGGCTGGCCATTGTGGATCAGGTTGAAGACGCGGTCGGCGAAGGCCGCCATTTCTCGTTCAGGGGGACCGGCGGCGCGCATTCCATTCTCCTGGATCGATCAGAACCCGAACATGTGATCGAGCGAAAACCCGCCCGCATGGTCCATCAGGCCATGATATCCAAACAGCCGGCAAGTGGCGTCCCGCACCACGACATAGCCGTTGGGACCGGCGGACGCGAGAGTCTCGGCGCCGAACACCTCATGCGGCCAGACCATGACGGAGCCGGAGCAGGCGATGGCGATCGTTTCGGCGGCGATTTTCTGACCGGTGCCGTCATGCAGCCGCAGTTCGGTCGTGGAGCCCGGATGCCAGGCGGCGGAGGCGGGATAGATCAGCACCGCGAAACTTTCCCGGGTCGCATCTCCAAGCTTCAGGAACAGCGTGGTGGTGAGACCGGGCGGCGGCCCGTTGTAGGATTGCGGCTCATCGCGAAAGGTCATGGCGGTGTTGAAGATATGCGCGCCGAAACTTGACTCCGCGACGTGGCCGGAGCGGCGGTCCTCGTAACGAAACAGCGCGTGCAGCCAGCCGTCCGCCTCGCCGCCTTCGCGAAAATCGTAGACCAGTTCGGCGTGACCGGCGGCGACATCTTCGATCTCCACCGCGACGGCGTGGTCGCGCGGCAGGCAGCCGAGGAAGTGTTCGGAGACGCGGTTGCCTTCGGTGTCGAACACATCGAGCCGGATCGGCAGATTGGCCTGCGTGGTCGCCATCGGCGTCGGTTGCACGATCGAGCGGAACCGCGCGCGGTCGAGGATCGGAAATGGCAACAAATAGCCGCGGCCGAGCAGCGGCGACAACCCGGAAATGCCTGGATCGGGACGCAGATTGTCGCGCTCCACGTTGACATGCGCCATGCGGACGCGGCCGTCGCGGGTCACCTCGTAGCGCGGGCGGACGAGGTGGCGGCCGGCGCGGATTTCGATCTGCTCCGGCCAGGTCACGTGCGGCAGCGTGGCGCCGACATCGATCGCGAACGTGGCGAAGGGCCCGATCGGTTGGGTCAGCGTGACCGGCTGCTCGGCCCCCATGCGGTCCAGCGCGATGGCTCCCACGGGGATCGGCACGGCGTGACTGTTTTGCAGCCATAACGTCACCGTTTCGTCCGGCCGCGGCGCGGGCAGGCCGGCGTAACGATCCGACGGCCAGGCGTTCGCGTCATGCGTGCAGGACAGGCTGGCGCCGCCGTCGGAAGCATAGGTGTCCAGCGCGTATTTGACGATGTCGTGGCCGGCGACACCGATGGCGTGCAGTAACAACTGGCCGGTGAACGGCTTCAGTCCGAACCGCGCGCGCACCTGCTGGCTGTCGATGGTGAAACCACCGGGACTGGCCGGTAGCGATTCCTCCCAGGTCGCCAGAACGCCGCCATCCGTGTCGAACAAACGCAGCCACAGCCGAACGATTCCGGCGCCGTGGTTGGACCAGTAATTCGCCGAGACCAGGCGCGTGGCCATGCGGCCGTCATCGCGGAAAAACACGAAATTGGTGGCGAAGTTCAGTTTGTCCAAATAACGACTTGGGACCGACAGCATCGCGGCCGGAATACGGGCTTCGTCCAGCGTCACCACGCGCGCTCCGGACGGCGCCATCGGGCGAACGCGGGTCGCGGTTCGCTCGGCGTCGAACGCGGCGATCAGCACGGTGCGGGCGCCGCTGGTCGCGAGTTCGGTCAACGCGCGTGCCGGCAACCCCGCGTGAGGCTGACCGATCTGGGCTGTGTCATGCACGAACACGGCATCGACCGGCCGCGGATACATCGCCAGCAACGCGCCGGCGATCCCCTGAGGATCGTAAATCGCCACCGGTCCGGTCATTCCGGCGTAGAGACGAGCGATCGCCTCGGCCGCCAGCGGATGCGCCAGCGCCTTGTAGATGACATTACCGCCGGCGCGGGCGTCGAACGTCTGAATGTTCAACATGGGATGTTATATCCCGAGCCGTTGGCGCATGCGCGCGGCGGCCTCGGGCGTGTCGTTCATCGGCGACACCGGCCAAGGCGCGAAACGGCCGTCGAAGGGGCGCACGCGGCCCTCGTCATGCATCATCTTCAGGAACAGGCGCTGACGGCGTGAATCTCCCGGCAGTTCGGCGATCAGGACGGGGGCGGCGGTCGCGGCGGCCTCGGAAATCATCGAGACGCTGTCTTGCGTCACGACGATCTGGTCGGCCAGCGCCAGCATGCCGAAATACGGGTTGTCGCCCACGCCGTCCCACACCACGCCGCCCAACGACGCGATGGCGCCGTGGATCTGGGCTGTCGCGGCGGGATCGGTGCGGCGGGAGGGCGTGACCATCACCCCCACTTTGTCCCGCCGCATCATGGCGGCAAGCCCGGCGGCGAGTTTTCCAGCCGATGCGGTATCCAGGCGATAGCGGCCGTTGCTGCCGCCCAACAAAACCGCGACGAACGGACGCGGCAAGGAAGCAAGGCGGTCGCGCCATTTTTCGGCCTCGGCGGCGAGGCGCTCGGGCGTCACGCGGTGCAAGGCGGTGCGGGTGACGATGACGTTGGGGCCAGTGAGCTCATCGTGGCGGTTGGCGACGATCAGGTCGAAGCGGCCGATGTCCATGCGCGGGTTCTGCACCTGGACGACGGGGCGGGATTTGCCGCGCAGCGCGGCGAGCACCGCGGCGGCCATGCCGCCACAGCCGATGACAAGATCCGGCAACGGGGCGCGGAGCGAGTCGGCGACGACCGAGAGCGGGCGCGGCCAGAGACGGGCAGCGATCCATTTCCACGGCGCGTTGGGCCGCAACACCCTCACATCCGCCTGCAACCCCGCCGCTTCCGCCAGACCCAACGCCTGGGCCTGCAGGCCGGCGAGGCCTTCGCTGAGAATCCACGGGGCGGCGGTCTGTGACATGGCGAGGGGTTTTGCGGGCGGGGGCTCCGGACGTCAATGATTGGAGGGAGGGAGGGCACGGCAATCGGGTGAAGAAGTACGTGACAAATCGCTAAAACGTTGAATCTATGACGACCCTCTGGATTCGCATTTGGGGGGATGGTCATGGATGATGTAACAGAAGACTGCGGGGCGTTTTGCGATGCGGTCGCATTTCTCAATCATTTCAAGGATATGCCGGATCCGCGACAACGCGGCAAGGTCATGTATCCGCTCGAGGAGATACTCCTGCTGGCGCTGCTCGCGGTGCTGGCCGGAGCCGAATCCTTCGTCGATATCGCCCGATTCGGTCGCATGAAACTCGACCTGCTCCGGCGCTTCCGTCCATTCCTCGACGGCACGCCGTCGCACGATCATCTCGGCGACATCTTCGCCGCCCTCGACGCGGAGCAATTCCAGCGCTGTTTCGTGGCCTGGACCGCCTCGCTGATCGGCGTGCCGAAGGGCGTGGTGGCGATTGACGGCAAGACCGTCCGCCGCTCCGGCGGAAAGGCCGGTAAAGGCGCCATCCATATGGTCTCCGCTTTCGTCGCGAGCCAGCGCCTCGTGCTGGGACAGGTCAAGGTCGCCGAGAAATCCAACGAGATCGTGGCGATCCCAAAACTGCTCGATATGTTGGCGGTTGAGGGAGCGATCATCACGATCGACGCGATGGGCTGCCAACGCGCCATCGCGCAAAAGATCATCGACAAAAAGGCCGATTACGTCTTTGGACTGAAAGGCAACCAGGGCTCGTTGCGCGAGGACGTCGAATTGCTCATCACCGAGCAGAAAGCAAAGGACTTCGCCGATTGCACGATCAGCCGGGCGGAGATCGTGGATGCCGATAACGGCCGGATCGAGACCCGAACCACCACCGTCATTCATGACGTTGACTGGCTGCGAAAGCGTCACGGTTGGCCTGCTCTGAACGCCATCGCGATGGTCGAAAGCACCCGCGAAGCCAACGGCGTGATCGAGAAAGACACGCGGTTTTACATCACTTCCCTGGTCATGCTGGCACATCTTCTCGGCCCGGTCATACGCGGCCACTGGGCGATCGAGAACAGTCTGCACTGGGTCATGGACATGGTATTCCGCGACGACGAGTGCCGGGTCAGAACAAACCACGCTCCGGCCAACTTCACCACCATCAAACACATGGCACACAACCTGCTGCGAAGACCATCCGGCAAGGATTCATTTCGCCTCCGACGCAAGGTCGCCGGGTGGGACGACGAGTTCCTCGCCAGCCTCGTCACGGCATGAAATGTTCACCCGATTCGCCTG
>PLSZ01000301.1 GCA_003164305.1 Acetobacteraceae bacterium | reverse complement strand
CAGGTGGTAACTAATACCAACCGCCCGAACGATTGACTCTTCGCACGAACGCCAACCACGTCATGGCCGGCCGAGCCGGCCATCTGTTCCAGCACGGTGCTGGGAAAGATCACCGGGTCGAGCCGGGTGATGACGGGGTAGGCGCCAGTGCCGATCGGTCAATCGATTGGGCGGTTGGTATAAGTCTCGACGCTATCGGCTCTCGCATCCGGCCCAGCGCCCTGTTCCGTCGCCGCATGCCCTTTACCGCCAGCGGCGGCCCGCGCGCGCGCTCGTTCGAGGAGCGCCATGATGGTCGTCACCATATCGTATCGCTCCGTCAATCGCTGTTTAATCGCCGCGATCCGCGCCACGGTTCCGGCGATCTGACGCGGGAATTCCGCGGCGACCGCCTCCAATTCCACGTCCGTCATCGTCAGGAACAACTCGATGGTGCGGAATACGCCGAATTCGCCCTCGGCCAACGACCGCCATTCGGCCAGTGATTTCGCCACGCCAACACCCCCGTTACCCGGCTGGTGCGCAGCGAGTGGCGCTGGCTTGTCGTTGGAGTTCGCGGAGTCTCTCGGCGGAACACGCGCCGTCTCCAACGGAGCGGCGACCACGACCGGTTCGCCGATCGCATGCATCGCTTCCATCAGCGGCGCCAGACAGGCCTGGAGAGTCGCATCCTCGATGTTGGGCAGTTGCGGCGGCTTCTTGTTCACGGCCGGGGCTGAACTTCGATCCGNNCCGCCGCCGCGCTTTGATCGGCCCTGAACCCGCGAGCACCGGACTGCGAAAGAAACTCTATGTCGTAGGTTTCGCCGGCCCGGGTCGCCGCGGTGGCTGAACCAAGACTGGCGGCGCGCTCAAACAGCATACGAGCGGCGATGATATCGCCACTGGCGAGTGCCGTGTCGCCCCTTTGCAGCAGAAGCCCGATCATGTCCGGCGCCGGCGCGAGAGCCGGAACCGGCGGCGGCATTGGCTCGCGCCCGGCCTGCTCATCAGCCGGCGCCGATCCCGCTATTGGCGGTATGGGCAAAACGGCGGTCCGCTGAGCAGAGGGGTTCCCCGAACCCGTCAATGTGGACAGCACCGCGGCGGCCGCGAATAGAACCACCACTCCGGCCGCCGCGGCCAGAGCGGCACCATTCCGCCGCCTGACAGTCCGGTCTCCAGACGAGGACCTGGCTCCCAACCTGTTTCCAACCGCCCGCTGTTCCCCGGCGGCAGCTTCCCCGGTGAGACGTCGTCTCGCGATCGCACCGCTTGACTGTTCCGTCGCCGCCCCATCGCCATCGAGCGCGTAATCCTTCACCCCAACCGCTTCCGAAGCTGCCGTGTCAGGCGTCTCGACGCCGAGCGTGGCGCGCGGCAACACCTCCGTCGCCAAGGGCGCCAGCCGGGCACGGAACGCCGCGTCGTCCTGTTCCTCGGCGGTATTCAACTTGTAGATCATGCGACGGTCCGGGCCACCCGGACCGCCGGCGTGTCAGCCGGCTCCGCCTCCTGATCACCCGCCGCCGCCAACCCAGGCGTCATACCAATGATCGCGAGCACCGCGTCGGTGAGGCTCGCCACGTTCGCCGCCGCCTGCTCGCCGCCGTCCTGCCGCCATGGCGGCCTGCCGGTATAAGTCATCGACTGGAACGCCGCTCGCTGCACCAGTTCGACCGGCAACAGCGGCAGGTCGGCCCGAACGAACTGCGAGCGAGAGTGATCAGCCACCCGCTGCCGCAACACCGGCGTGCGCGACAGCACGACCCGATGCGCGATCTCCCGCCCCACGAGGTCGGCGGCCTTACGCACAACCCCGATTGTCTTGACCGCTTCCACCACATCGAACCGACTGGGCTGCGCCGGCACCAGAACGAGATCCGATTTGCCGGCCGCGTAAAGCATGGCCTGATTCGCGGTTCCTTCCAGGTCGATCACGATCAGATCCGACTCCGGCCCCGCCTGCCGCAGGTCGGACAGCAGCCGGTCGCTGTCGCTTTCAACGCAAACAATATGAGGGTCATTGGTCAGCCGCAGCACCTGCGCCAACGTGCGATTGGGATCCGCGTCGATGCAGGTCACGCGGCCTGGGCGGCGGGCCGCCTCGGACGCGGCGAGGCGCCGCGCCACCTCCGTCGCCAGCACATAAGCGAGCGTCGTCTTCCCCACACCACCCTTGGTGGAGGCCAACGCGATGATGGGGCACTTTCGTTCCGGTGAGGCCGCAAGCGACATCGCATCCTCCTCTCCGACCGCGCCTACCCTGCCCCGAGCCGCGCGCCAGGCGCCTGTTGGTTCCAGCCCCTGATGGTTAACGTACTGGATACGGATTCGGCTATCTCCCCCACCGGGATTAGCGGGCAGCTTCTGAGACAAATGAGATGTGAGGGCTTCGGACGTACGCCCGCGGCGAACCCGCCAGCGGCTTGCCTCGGTACCTCCGCCGCGGGGCGTCCAGGATCCCGTTTCAGGCGACCTCATCCTTGACCGTCGCCGATCCCGGATCGAAGTTACCGGCACGCAATGACACGCGGAGTGCGAAATGAAACCGTTTCCGGACGACATCTTCACCGAACCAGAGAACGTCGACCCGGACTCTCTGGCCAATCTCGGACCACTCCGTCGCCTGGCAGGCATCTGGGAAGGCCGCAAGGGCATCGATCTCAACCCCAAGGCCGACGGACCCGAGCAGCGCGAATATACCGAGCGTATCGAGCTGCAACCGATCGATCCGCAGGCCAATGGACCGCAGTTGTTCTACGGGTTGCGGTATCACATCCACATCCTCACCCCGGGCGAGGACGGCACCTTCCACGATCAGGTCGGCTATTGGCTGTGGGAGCCGGCGACCGGACTGGTTCTGCAAACGCTGGCGATCCCGCGCGGTCAGGTGGCGATCGCGTCCGGCCATGCCGCGGCGGACGCCACCAGCCTCGTGCTGAACGCGCGCCGGGGTGAGACAGAATACGGCATCTGCTCCACCGCGTTTCTGGAGTATGCGTTTCGCACCGATTCCTATCGGATCGAAGTTGTATTCAATCGGGACGGAAGCTGGAGCTATGTGTCCGATACGACGCTCGCCGTGCGCGGCCGCGCCGAGCCGTTTCTCCATCGCGATCGTAACACGCTCGTGAAGGTAGCCGAGCCAACCCCCAATCCGCTGGCGCTTATCCGAGCCCGCGTTCCCTGAGAGGGGCATGCTTCATCGCCGCCACCGCTCCGCTTCATGCGTGGCCCACACCGAAATCGGCAACACCGCCGCGAACATTGAAACCAAAGCGGTGACGCAGAGCACGGCGGCCTGCATGCGATAAACCGGATACCAAAGCGTTATGTCGTCGAGCACGTGCGACAGGCCGCAGCAAAAAATGAACCCGGCGAACGACCAGTAGACCCAGCGCGGCACCGCCGGCCGCGGCGCGGTCGCGGCAACCACGAGAATGACTGTGAGCAAAAAATATGAGAGCGATATGATCGCGTTGCCGACCACGACCGCCGCCATCAGCGCGGGATCCCATGATAAGCAAAAGCCATGTGGAATAAGCCCATCGACCTTGAACCAGTCGGTCATGGGCGAGGTTCGCATGCGCGGGCAGTCGACCGGAGATCGTTCGTTTCGCCCTGTCGCGCTCCCCGTATGTCCGCCAACGCGCGGCGTTCTTTCAATGTTTTCATCGCTCGAAGTTCCGCGTGATGAGTTGCACGATGACGGTCGCCACACCGCCGCCCAGGAGGCCGATGATTCCGCCCCATAATTTCGCGCGCAATTCGAGCATGGCCACCCGCAGATTCAGATCCGCGATTCCGGACTGGGCTTCCTTGGCGACCTCAATGGCTTTTTCCCGCGCCGAATCATTGAACTTGTCGATCTTTCCGGATAAATCGCGAATGGCGGATTCCATTGTCGATAGCTGTGAAATGATCAGGCGGCGGGATTCCAGCCAACTCGAGTGTTCGTCACTCTCCAGCATTGACATCGTCGCTTCCCGACAGTGCTTCCGGGGCCTCGTCGGCCTCTTCCAATGGCGGCATGCCGCCACGCGGCGAAAACCGGACCAGCGCCATGATGTAGATGCCTTCGGGCACGACCATCCGCGCCAGGGTGATATCCGTGCGAAACTCGTGGCCGTCGCTGTGCAGCCCGAGCAAATTCATGCCGATCCCCATTGTTTCCGAGCGTTTGTTGACGTCGAAACGGCTGTACATCATGCGAGCATGGACGTGTTTCACACGGTCCCGCTCGGGGATCAGCATCTCCACCGTCTTGCCGATTATTTCAGATCGGTGGTAACCAAACATCAGTTCGGCCCGCTCGTTAAAGATGATGATTTTTCCTTCAAGGTTGGTAACGACGAGGGCGTCTGGCAACGCTTCGATCACCGCGTCCAGCAGCGACAGAAAGCCCGCTCGTTGCCGATGCTGCTCGGTCTCCCGCGCATCCAGTTCCAGCAAACGTTCTATCGGATTCTCCACCAACTCCGAACTCCCCGCCATATCAGGCGAGTCAAATTGAGTTCGTGCCTCTGACGTCATGAACCGCTCCGGTGCGCGTGACATGCGGCCACGCCGCCCGCCTCCATTCCCGGCGGTCCGTTCGCCAAACGAACGGGGGCGATGGTGTCCGACGCCTCCGTCTGACGGTGGTTGTTACGCATATCCGGTGCCAGGCACCGGCCGGAACCGCGAGGTGGGGTCATTTCCATCCGGCGCAAAATCCTCAACCTCGCCTGGCGCGTCAAGGTTAAAATACCTTATCTATCGATTTATAGGCATTTTATCACGGACATGATTCCTTGTTGTCGCCCGTGGACCCGTTTCGGCGAAGCAACTTCCGATGGTCCTCGGCGTCAACTTCGTCCGCCTCCCGGGCACCACGATGACGCCAGTTCGTGCCCGTTGGCATGCGCCCGCGCGTCACGTGAGCGGCACGGACTTCACGGTGCCGGCATCCGCGGCGGCGACGCAAACGATCCGGCAGGCTTCCGTCGCGGATACCATGATCATGTCGCCGGCGGCCATCATGTCGCTGGCATCGGCGAAGTAATCATCACCGGAGACGACGGACAGGGCTTCGTCGCCGGCTTTGTAGTGCCACAGCGTGAAACCGTTGGCGTAAGCGAGGACGGACAGGTCGCGAATGGCGAAGGCCATGATGACGCTCCTTGCAAAAGAAAAGGCCGCGAACCATTACTGGTCGCGGCCCTCGGGGGTTGGGGGAGTTTTCACGCAACGGGCGCACCTCGCCCGTTGATAAGGCCTTTTATGCCTAAACAATAATTCCTGTCAATAACTATTTTTCCTATTTATGATGCGCAATGGCGGATGTTGGTCCTGGCTAAGGCCCACAGCTTCCCCAGCGCGCATCCTGATCAAGCAGTCGCGCCAAACCAGCCGCGGCCCTGAAACGGCGGCGGCCAAGCCTGGGCGGTATTGTACATTGGAACGGTGTGGTACTTGGGTGCGCCAGCCCCGCCGCGGCGCAGAGGCCAAAGCTGAGAAACGAAGCCAACAGGTGCCTTGTGGCCACTTAAACAGCGTCGAACCAAAGAATGGCAACGGCTTCGCGCCTGTCACCGACCCGCCAGACGCGAGATCATTCGGTCAATCGCACCGGTCAGGCCACGATCCCTTTTACCCGAAGCGGCCATTCCAACCGCTCCAGCGCTTCTTCCCACAACCGGAAGTCGCAGCGTTCGGTCGCGTAGGCAGGGTTGGGAGCGGCCTGACGCTCCCCCCAGTTCCGCAGAATCCGGGCATGCACCAGGTCAATCCGGCGCCGCCGGTACAGCGCGTCCAGACACCGCACCACATCGTCCGGCTCGCATGGCCGGCTGACCAGGCCGCGATTGGCCGTGTAACGAGCGCCATCCCTCCGGGCGCGCAAAGCCGCCATCGTCCACAGCCAGGCTTCCTCGGCCGATCGGAACGGCTGTACCTGTCCCACCGCGCTCTCCCACTCACGCACACCGGCCCTGGTCGCGCGACGACCCGGGGATTGGGAGCCCGGGGATTGGGCGACAGTCTGGGATCCGATCACTCCGGGCATGGCGAACTCACAATGAAAGGTGGGTAAAGACTGAATTCACTAAACCATAGGTTGCATACACAGGCAAGTAAGAAAAGATCATTTTTCTGTTTCAATTCGCCGCGAAAATTAGGACAATGCGCCTTGACGCAAGGATCATACCGACTCGCAAGGGTGGTCTTTCCTGACATCATCGAAAATCACCCGGCTGATCCGGGCCGGCCGAATACCAAGGACGACCAGACACATGACCGCCAACCGCGGGTCCGCCAGAGAGCGGAACGACAAACACCGGGACACGAATCACCAGAACACCACTGGCCGCGAGGCCCTGGGCCGAAACACACTGGGCCGAAACGTAACGACCGGGATGACCTCGCATGAGACATGAAGACATCTGGCGCGCGA
Source organism: Acetobacteraceae bacterium (assembly GCA_003164305.1). The sequence continues at coordinate 1,550 of PLSZ01000301.1, read as the reverse complement.
TCGACGCGCTGGCGGTGGAACATGGCTTGTCCGCCTCGGGTTTGGCCAGGCGCGCCGGGCTCGACCCGACCACGTTCAATCGCTCCAAACGCCGCACCGCCGATGGGCATGAGCGTTGGCCAGGCACCGAAAGCGTCTCCAAGGTCCTCAACGCCACCGGGGCGAGCCTGGAGTCCTTCACGGCGCTGGTCACCGGCACGCGCGCTCTGTCGCCCGGCGCGGTGCAACGGATGGTGCATCGGCGCATTCCCCTGATCGGCTTCGCCCAGGCGGGAGGCTCCGGCTATTTCGACGACGGCGGCTATCCGGTCGGCGGCAGCTGGGACGAGGTCAGTCTGCCCGAGATCGCCGATCCCAACGCCTACGCCCTGGAAATCAGCGGTGATTCGATGGAGCCGGTGTACCGCGACGGCGATCAGGTGATTGTGTCCCCCGCGTCGCCCATCCGGCGAGGCGACCGTGTCGTCGTGCGTACTACCGGCGGGGAAGTCATGGCCAAGCAACTGGCGCGTCAATCGGCCAGGCGCATTGAGCTGAAAAGCCTCAATCCAGTGCATCCCGATTACAGTTTCGATCTGCTGGAGATCACCTGGATGCACCGGATCATCTGGGCCAGCCAGTAGCCGTCACCGTTTTTAACTGGACAGGGTCCGCGCCGCGTCGAACACTCGACGTCTGATCATGGACGGAGGCGTGTTCGATGGCACGATTGTGCTGGATCGTGCTGGCCCTTTGCCTGCTCGCGCCAAACTCGCCGGCGAGAGCCGCCGATGACGTGGACCTCGCGCTGGTGCTGGTCACCGATGTCTCCCGCAGTATCGACGACAGCGAGTTCGCGCTGGAAAAGGACGGTTACGCCGCCGCGTTCACCAGCGACAAGGTACTTTCCGCGATCAAATCGGGCCCACTGGGCTCGATCGCGGTCGCGTATGTGGAATTCGCCAGCGGTTTCGAAGTGAAAACAGTCCTCGACTGGACCGTGATTCGCGATCCCGCCTCGGCGAAAGCGTTTGTCGATAAACTGACCGCCGCGCCGCGGTCTTACTGGGGCCGCACCGCGATCAGCGCCGGGATCGATCACGCCGTCGGGATGCTGGCCGAAAGCGGCTATAACGCGTCCCGCCGCACCATCGATGTGTGCGGCGACGGTACCAATAACGCCGGACGCGAGGTCAACGCCGCGCGCGACGACGCGGTAGCGGCGGGCATCACCATCAACGGACTTGCCATCATCAACGAACACCCGGTGTCCTGGACCTTCGCCCACGTGCAGCCACCCGGCGGACTGCAGAACTACTATCAGGAGAATGTGACCGGCGGACCGGGCAGCTTCGTGCTGGAAATCCGCGACTTCAAAACCTTCGCCGACGCGATGACCCGCAAATTGGTGGCCGAGATCGCGGCGAAGCCGGGCCCGGAGCGGTTCGCGCGATCGTCGGAGGGTGAGGCAGCGCCGGGGTTTCACCCCGGACCCCACCAGGAGGCTCTGTCCCCGGGTCAATCCCGGGACAGGCTTCCTGGGCCTCCACCAAGGGCGATAGCCCTTGGAA
>PLSZ01000280.1 GCA_003164305.1 Acetobacteraceae bacterium | reverse complement strand
ACAATGCGGCCCAACCGACGTGATGCGTGAAACCGGGCAGCCAGGCGATGGTGACGCCAAGCGCCAGATGCTCATCGAGCGTCAGATAACGCGGCAACTTGCCTTTCATGAACGACAGCGGGCCAGAGACGGCCTTGCGCGCCATGCCGATCTCATCCGGCGAATGCGGCGATTCCAACTGCACCCAATCGACGCCGGCCTCGGTCTCGTAGGCCGCGAGCCTGGCCAACGCGTCGTCCAATCCGCCATTCGCCGCGTCACGGGCGTAACATTGCGCCATGATCACGAAACTCGGGTCGAGTTCGTTCTTCATATCGACGGCGGCGCGATAGCGGGCGATCGCTTGCTCCAGGGGCACGACTTCGACGCCGGCGCTTTGGGTGCGGCGCTTGCCTTCGATGGGTTGATCGTCGATGCGGACGCCGGCGATGCCCGCGCGGATGCACTCGCGCACCATGCGGCGCACCGCCATGACGCCGCCGTGACCGGTGTCGCCGTCCATGATCACCGGAGTCGAGACGGCATTGGCGATCCACCCGGCGATCTGCACGCACTCGGTCATCGTCAGCGTGCCGACATCTGAGAGGCCGGTATAAGCACCCACCACGCCGCCGGTGCCGACGAACAATGCCTCACAGCCGTGCTTTTCCATGATCCGCGCCAGTGTGGCGGAGGGCGGGTGCAACACCGACAGCACGCGATCCTTGCGATGGATCAATTTTTTGAGCCGGGCGGAGGCGGATTCAGTCGGATACGATGCCATGGTCGCGCATCTCCTTTAAAACCTGTGATTTGATCGCGAGGAACTCGGCGGAGTGGCGGTCGCGCGGGCGCGGCAAGGTGACGGTCAGATCCGCGGCGAGCCGGCCGGGCGACGGCTTCAGGATCACGATACGATCGGCGAGATAAACCGCTTCCTCGATGTCGTGGGTGACGTAAATGACGGTGCGGCGTTCCTCGACCCAGGTGTTGACGAGGTAATCTTGCAACGTCATGCGATTGATCGCGTCGATGGCGGAGAACGGTTCGTCCATCAGCAACAAAGCGGCGTCGGTAAGAGCCCAGGCTCGGGCGACGGCGACACGGTGTTTCATTCCGCCGGAGAGTTGGTAGGGGTACAAATCAGCGTCGCCGGCGAGACCGACGGTGCTCAGGACATGCATCGCACGTTCTCGCGCGGCGGGCTTCTTCCAGCCACTCATCAGCAGGCCGAATTCGACATTGCGTACGACGGTCAGCCACGCGAACAGCGCCGGGTCCTGAAACACTACGCCACGGTCCAGTCCTGGGCCTTTGATCGGCTTGCCGTTGAGCAGCACCTTCCCGCTGGTGGGGTGCGTGAGGCCGGCAACGATTCTCAAGAAGGTACTTTTGCCGCAGCCGCTGGGGCCGAGAATACACAGCAGTTCGTTACGCTGGATCGTGAGATTGAGATGGTCGAGCGCGTGGTTCCAACCCGTCTGGCCTTTATACAAATGATCGACGTCAATCGCCTCGATGACAGGCGGCGCGGTTGGCGCCTCCATCAACATGGGCGTGAACGGAGCGGGCTGCCGGCGCGATGCGGCACAGGTCTGGACTCCTCCCAAGTTTCACGGTATGAAACCGCGTTTTGTTTTATCATCCTTCAGCGGCCTTCCCGGCTTGTCAAGCGGCATGAGTGGCGACCGGTACAACGTCTCGGCGGTGGAACGAGCGCTGGACGTATTGAATGCGTTCACGCATCAACGGCCGGAATTGTCGCTGACCGATATCGCGTCGATCACGAAACTTCATAAGGCGACGGCGTTCCGGTTGCTGGCGACATTGTGTCATCGCGGCATGGCGATGAAGAACCCGACGACAGGGCTGTACCGGCTGGGATTCGGGGTTATCGCGTTGTCGGAAGTGGCGAAGACGTCCACGGGATTTGTCAGCCAGGCGCGGCCCTCCATGCGGCGGGTGCGCGATGAACTGAACGAAACGGTTTATATCGCGGTGCGCGTGGGCGATGTGCGCATCAGCCTTGATCAGTTGGAAGGATTGCGGGACATCAGGCGGGTGGTGGCGATCGGTACGCCGACCCCGCTTTACGTCGGCAGCACCAGCCGGGTTTTGCTGGCCGCCATGCCGGACGAGGAAATCGCCGCGTATTTCGCCCGGACCACCTTCGTGCCGCCGTTTCCGGGCGCCAAGGTCGATGCGCCGACGCTATGGCGCGCCATCGCGGAAATCCGCCGCGATGGCTACGCGGAGACGTACAACAAGCGTATCGATGAGGGCGCGTCGATCTCCGCCGCCGTGCGCGGGCCGGCGAATGAGGTCGTGGGCGCGCTGACCGTTTCGGTGCCCATCGGACGTTACACCGCGGAGGTGCGCGGCCGGGCGATCGAGGTGGTGACCGAAGCGGCGCGCGCGTTGTCGCGTCAGCTTGGAGCGCCGGAGTCAGTAACCGGCGGCGCGATCCACCGTTTCACGTAACGGTTTCCCATCCAGGAATCGACCCAGGTTATCAACGAACAACTGGGCCACGACGGAGTCGCGCTTTGGGTGACCGCCGCCGATGTGCGGCAACACGATGATGCCGTCGGCTTTCCAGAACGGGTGCGTTTCGGGAAGCGGCTCCTGCCGGAAGACGTCCAGGATGGCGCCGCCGATCTTCTTCGACCCAGCCGCGGCGATCAAAGCGGCATCGTCGATCAGGTGGCCGCGGCCGAAGTTCAACAGCCAGGCGGTGGGTTTCATGTGCGACAGGCGCTCGGCGTCGATGAAGTTCTCGGTCGCCGGCGTCGCGGGCAGCAGCAGCACGACGAAGTCGGAGCGGGCGAGCACGTCATTGGTGCGCTCCGGCGGCAGGACTTCGGCGAGGCCGGGCAGCGGCGTGGGATTTCGTTTCGTTCCGATGACGGTCATGCCCAGAGCGTTGGCCAGGCGCGCGACGTCCTGTCCGACGGCGCCCAGACCGAGGATGCCGAGTGTTTGGCCGGTCAACGGGGTGGCGACGCGGCGGACCCATTTGGAGTGTTGCTGGTCCGCGACGCAGGCCGCGTACGGTTTGGTCAGATAGAACAGACCGCCGAGGATATTCTCCGGCATCGATTCGCGGTGGGTGCCGCGGGCGCAGGTCAGGGTCAAACCCACCGGCAAATCCGGCAGCGCCAACCATCCCTCCACACCAGCGGTCAGCGCCTGGGCCCAACGTAGCGCGGGCATTCGGGGTAGCAGGCCGGGCGGCGCGCCCCACGCGAGCAAGGCTTCCGTCTGGGCCAGTTGGCTGGACGACGGCTGGTCCTTGCGGGACAGGACATCGACGGTGACGCGGTCGGACAGGCCGGCGGCGGTGATGGCATTGACATACGGCTCGGCGCCGTCGGTCCACAGCAAAAGATTGGTTGGCATGGGCGGATCCTGTTCGAGGTTGCCGCCAGCCTAAAGGGTCGCGCGAGGCTGAGTCTACGCCGCCTTCGGCACCGTCCGCTTCGCCCGCAACCGCCGGATCCGTCGCGCGTCGGCGTCCAGAATCCGGAACTCCAACCCGGACGGATGCGAGATCACCTCNNGTGAACACCAGCCCGCCCACCGTATCGATGTCCGCGTCGCGTTCGTCCTCGCTCAGCACGGGGCCGACGCGTTTCTCGAAGTCCTCCACCGGTAGCCGGGCGTTCAGGTCGAAAGCGCCGTCGGGACGCTCGGTCACCATGGGCGCTTCCTCATCGTCGTGCTCGTCGTCGATTTCGCCNNTCACCAGCCCGTCGATGCCGCCGTATTCGTCCACTACCAGCGCCAGGTGCACCCGCTGCTGACGCATCTGCAGCAACAGATCCAGCACCCGGATGCGCGGCGCCACCATCAGCGGCTTGCGCAGGATCGCCTCAAGGGAGAACGCCTCGGGCCGGCCGACGTAAGCAAACACGTCCTTGACGTGTACCATGCCGATGATGTCGTCCAACTGCTCCCGATACACCGGCAAACGCGAGTGCCCATCGCCGCGGATCTGGTCGATCGTCTGCTCCAGGGTGAGGTCGGCGCGCATGGCGACGATGTCGGCGCGCGGCACCATGACGTCGTCGGCGGTGGTTTCGCGCAGGCGCAGGATATTGGCGATCAGCAGCCGTTCGTGGCGGTCGAGCTCGGACGGCGGGGCGGCCGCTTCCGGCGCGTCGGCGGCCTCCTGCATCAGTTCGGCGATGGATTCCCGCAACGTCGGCTCGGGCGTCTTGCCCAGAAGCGCGCGGATGCGATTGACGAAGGAAGCTCGGCCACTCACGCGCTTTTCCCCTGGGCGGCTTTCCACGGATTGGGCACCCCGATGCGGTGCAGCAAGCGGGCTTCCTCCATTTCCATGCGGCGCGCCTCGCCCGGCTGCTGGTGATCGTGGCCGCGCAGGTGCAGCACGCCGTGCACGATCAGATGTGCCAGATGATGCGTCAGCTTACGTCCGGAGGACGCCGCCTCTCGGCGGATGACGCCAAGCGCCAGTACCAGTTCAGGGGCGGGATGTTCGTAGGTCAACACATTGGTGGGCTTGTTCTTGCCGCGATGGCGGGCGTTGAGGCCTCGTACCAGGCGATCGTCCGCCAGCACCACGCTGACACCCGACGGTGCCGCGACGCCCATGACCTGAGCGGCCCGCGCGACGAGTACATCCACTCGCGGCACGAACCGGCGCCAGGCTGGGTCCATCACGATGACCCGGAGTTGTGTTTCGGCCTCCTGTTCAGGGGAGGCCCGCCGACTATGCGGTTCCATTATCCTTGTCGCGGGACTTGCCCGGTGACTGTCTTCAGCCCGGCATTATGCCGCGGCGCACCCAGGAAAGCCAGCACGGTGTTAGGTCGGTCATGCAACCGTCATGGCGCGTCGTTGACCTGGGCCGACCGGCGGATCATATGGCACGTCGGCACGGTCCGCGCCGCGTCGAATCCCCGGGCGAGGGCAGCATGACGAAGGTGACGGAACCACGGTTCATCATCAGCACAGCCGGCCAGGTCGCGGCGGAACTCGCGCGCAGTGGCGTGGATGCCGATCAACCGGTGATGATCGCGATTGAACCGGATGATTGGCTGACTGAGGTCCGCCGGTTCGCTCGGCCACGGGTGATCGCGGAAGGTTGGACCGACGAAGACATCGATCGCATCATCGACGAAGAGCATGACGCGGTGCAGTCATTGCTCAAATGAGGCTGGTGGTAGACACCAACGTCTTCGTCAGCGCCGCTATCAAGGACACCGCGTGGCCCGCGTTGGTCGTCCGTTGGTTTGACAGATTCGGCGGTCTGCTCAAAACATCGGCCACGGAACAAGAGGTGTTCGGCATGGCCCAGGCGATGCGGTACGCCGACCGAATCGATGTGCGGCGGGTGTCACCACCGCCGTTGGTCGCGGAACAGACCGTCCCGCCCCGTGGAAAAGCGCCGGGTGAATGTGTCACCGATCGAACAGGAGCGGGCGACAACGTCAGGCCGGATGGCCCGGACGAAGCGATCCCTCAGTCCCCGCCGCCCAGCCTTGCCCCCGCCTCGCGCCGCGTGTCACCCTCGGCGGTGGCGCGCTGGTCGTAGGCATCGACGATCCGGCCGACCAGCGGGTGGCGCACCACGTCGCGATTGTCGAAGCGAACGACCTTGATGCCTTGCACGCCCTCCAGCGTGTCCAACGCGTCGGCCAGACCCGATCGCATGCCGTGCGGCAGATCGACCTGCGTCAGATCGCCGGTGATGACCATGCGCGTGCCTTCGCCCATGCGCGTCAAGAACATTTTCATCTGCACGGGCGTGGTATTCTGCGCCTCATCCAGAATGACGAAAGCATGCGCCAG
>PLSZ01000115.1 GCA_003164305.1 Acetobacteraceae bacterium | reverse complement strand
GCGAGCATCGCCTCGATCACGTCGCGCGGCAGAAACCCGAGGATCATGAACACGGCGGCCTCGGACCGGGCGTTTCGCTGTCGCGGCGTCTCGCCGTTGCGCTCGGAGACCGCCTGCGCGATGTCGCCGACCATGTGGGTCAGCACCTGCTGGAAGCCGTAAGCCTGTTGAGTGTCCATGACGGGGTTCCTCATGCCAATGATCTAACGGTATTGTTAGTATTACTGACTTATCCCCGCGTCAAACAAAATCCTCCGCCCAGTTGTGGCGGCCATCCGCCGCGCCCGGCTGTCCCTTCGCCGCGCGCCGCCCGAGGCGCTGCCACCGCCCCCACTGGAAGCCACCCTCCCGCCATGGTACCGGCGCGGGCGGCTTTGCATCGAACCCCCGGGAACGGATGACCCCCCCACGCGACGTCCTGGCTCAGACCATTCGCGGCGCCGCCTGGGTCGTCGCCTGGCGCCTCGGCATGCGCGCTCTGGGCCTGTTCAGCACGCTGATCCTCGTCCGGCTGCTGACCCCGTCCGATTTCGGCATCCTCGCCCTCGCCGCCAGCTTCGCCCAGACCATCGACGGCCTCATGATCCTGGGCACCGAGGAGGCGGTGATCCGCCAAACCGCGCCAGATCGTTCCGTCTACGACACGGCCTGGACCATGAACGTCATCCGCGGCGTGACCGTCGCGGCGATCGTGCTGGCCAGCGCCGTCCCGGTCGCCGCGTTCTTCGGCGACCAGAGGCTGATCGCGGTCATGCTGGTGATGGCGCTGCCACCTTTGTTCGATGGCGCATCGAATATCGGCGCCGTCGATTTCCGCCGCGAAATGCGCTTCGAGAAAGAGTTCGCCATCATGGTGGTGCCGAAATTCTTCGGCATCACCGCGACGCTGACCGCCGCGTTCCTGCATCCCAGCTACACCGCGCTGCTCTATGGCATCGTCACCAACCAGTTCCTGCGCAGCGCCATGACCTATGTCATGCATCCGTTCCGCCCGCGGTTTTCGTTGCGCGCGTGGCGGGTGCTGATCAACTACTCGCTGTGGACCTGGCTGTTCAGTCTGGGCGTCATGTTACGGACGCGCGTCGACACGTTGTTTCTCGGCCGGCTGAGCGACACGGCGCGGGTCGGCATTTACACCGTGGGCGCCGAAGTCGCCGCGATCCCGACCAGCGAACTGGTGGAGCCTTTGTGCCGCGCGTCCTTCGCCGGCTTCTCGGCCGCTCACCGGGAAGGCCATTCCGTCACCGAGACGTTTCTGCGGCTGATCGGAGTGGCCGTGCTGGTCACGTTGCCGGCGGGCGTGGGCCTGTCGCTGGTGGCCGCGCCTTTGGTGCGCGTGGCTCTGGGGCCGGAGTGGGACGCGGCGGTGCCGGTGGTGCGGCTTCTGGGCCTCGCCGGGGTGATGATGGTGTTCGGCCAGATCAGCCTGAACCTGTTGAGCGCGCAGAGCCTTCTGGGCCGCCTGACCGCGGTGCTGTTCGCGGGGACGGCGCTGCGGGTGGTGTTGCTGCTGGCTCTGATCCCTCCGCTCGGCGTGACCGGCGCCGCCTGGGCCAGCGCCGCGGCGACGGTGGTCGAGCAAGGCGCGACGCTGCTGCTGGCGCTGCGGAAGTTGGCGGTGGGGACTGGGGCGTTCGTCGCGCAGGTGGCGCGCCCGGTGGTGGCCGCGGCGGTGATGGCGGCGGGACTCTGGTGGGTTGGCGAGCGGTTCGCGGGGGCCGAGGTACACTGGTTGTTGGCGGGGCAGGTGGCGGTTGGAGCGGGGGTTTACGCGGCGGTGTTGTTCGCGGTTTGGGCGATGGCCGGGAAGCCGGATGGGCCGGAACGGATGATATTTGGCATGGCGAAACGCGGAGGCGCCGTGTTGGTTCGGGCAATGGCACGAGGGTGAGCGGGCCGACGGCGTTACGGCGGGGGGTCAAACAATCGTTCCGCGAGGGCGATCAACCAACGACCTCGACGTGCCGCGTCAGCGAAATCCACCGAAGGGTGGTCGGTCTTTACAAGCGGGCGGATCAGCCATTAGCATCAATGTTGAGTTCGTGCCCGTGGGTTGACCTCCACTTCGCGATGCGTGGCGCTCGATCCATCGTCAAAATGGCGAATTCAGCCAACCGGATCCGCGAGGCGGAGGAGCAAGATCGATGGTAACGATTTTCGTGGGTGGACACGGCCGCTGCGACGAGGGGGAGGCCAACATCGCGGTGCCCAAAGACATCGAACTTTATTGGTTCGGTCTACCCGGCAATCCGGTCACCAAGGCTTTTTCCAGCGCCGTGCTGAAAGGCGAACTCACGACCATGTCGGGGATGAATTCGCGCTCCGCGCCGCCGTGCCAGCACTACTGCTGCGATTCGCTATCGATGGAGTGTCAGATCCGGGCAGACGCCTTCCAGTCGGGACCCTGGGACACGGACACCTGGTTCGTGCAGGCCCGCCCAGGGTTCAGCGTTTCCCTGACCCAGTTGATGAGCTGGTCGGGAACCAGGTGGGGCGGCCAGAAGAAATCCCTCAAGTGGGCTGTTTGCAGAAGTTCCGTGAAATACAGCGGCCTTGTCATTCATGACTTCAACAAGGAAACAGCAAGAGCGGTCGATGGCGTTCGGGACAGGACCGGGCCGTCCGAACGGCCCGACAACCGCGCGATTGACAATATAGAGGGCCTGATATTCGTCGAACAATGGACCGGCGCCAAAATCAGCCGAATGGATTATGGTTCGGTCACCACCACTCAGGCGAAAAAGGTTGGCCTGACCATTCACAAAAACGTGAAGGGCTATGCCGAACTCGACATGCCGGAGAAAAAAAAGAACTATTCCAATGCATATTTTTAATGGCATNNGTCGCGAGGGTCAGCCGACGCCGCGGCGGCTCGGCGATACGTTGTCTCACCGCGACAACATGACCGGTGCTGGATGCGCCACTCCAGCATCATGCTATCGGAGACCTCGTCCGGGTAACAATGGATCGTCGAACCCCGCTAACGGCGATATTCGCTCTGGCCCCCCGCACAGCCGTCCGAGTTGATCGAGGCTAAAGGGACATGCGCGGCTTTTCCCCGCCGCATGATACTCGGCGACGTCCCTTTCCACGATCGAACGGCGAATGCTCTCATCCGACGGCGAAAGAAACATGGAGCCGACGCCGACGGTTAGTCTGGCAATCTGGTTTCTCCTTTCCAGTCCTCCGCTCCCTCGGTCCGTTTCGCCAGTCGGGACTGAACGGAGCAAAAGCCCACCTGTTCGCCTGCTCTCCCGCGAGGACCGACACCGATGTGGCCGGTTCAGGCAACTGCCGGCGGATTTTACACGGCCGGGCACAGGCAAATCCGACGGCGGCGACAGCCCGACGGCGGTGCGTCTGGCTTTGAAACGGTGTCGCGGCATTCAACCCGCGTAGCGAGCCGTAGGGAAAGGCTCCGTCGGGCGCTGCGATTCTTGCTGCCCGAACACCGCCGCGGCGGCAACTGGCGCGGCGCGGACCGATTCAGTTCGGAACGGCTTGTTAACAGAACCCGTTCATTCGACAGTGTCGGAAATACTTACGGTTCCGCCGGCCCATCACCCAAAAGCCAACAAAAACGTGCATTTGCGTTGTGGCACGACAATTGCGTGGCGTCAGCAATCGCATGGAACGAATCCGCGGGGGCGGCCAACCCCCGGTCTCTGTTCGACACGAACGGCAACACGAACAATTTCGCGGGGAAAACCTGAAATGCACGGCGGAACAAAGGTCTGGCTCATCGGTCGCACCATGGTCGCGGCCATGCTTCTCGGCGCGCTTGTCCGTCCCGCGACGGCCGTGCCGAACACGGCGCTAGTCCTGACCAGCAATGGCGCGAACGGCGACCCCTTCTCGAGTGCCTATTTCGACTTCGCGGTGACCCCGCCGGGCACACAGAAAATGACCCGGGCGATCCGCCCGCCGGGCAGCGACGTGCGAACCTCCCAAAGCCCGTCGCCGAGTGCGCGGCAAAGCGGCATCCCAACCGGCCAGCGGTATTGCACCCGCATCAGGTCCTGCCCGATTGCCTGGCGATCCGCGTCTTCGAGATCACGCAACCAGTCACGGACGGCCTCCCGGCCGGAAGCGGTGCGATAGAATACGACAGGAATTCTCTGGGGTGGTTCCCCGGCCATGTGGACTATATATACGCCACTAGCCGGGCAATGGCCAAGCGGTGGTGGTGAAGAAATCAGCGCTTCCACACCCCCCTCACCTCCTCCCCAACCACGCCGCCAGCACCAGCGCCCCCGCCGCCGCCACGCTCGGCACCCCAAACCCGCCCGTCCAATCGGACACCACCCCCGCCTCCAGCGGCCCGACGATCTGCCCCGCGCCGAACGCCGCGCTCAATCCCGCCATCGCCCGCCGAGGATCCCCCGCACCCGCCAGTTCCCTCCCCCGCATCAGGCCCAGGGCGGTCAGTCCCATGAACGTCCCGCCCACCAGCACCGCCGCCGCGCAAATCCCCGCCTCCGACCGCCACACCACCGAGGCCAGCACCCCCGCCGCCTCGGTCAGCGCCGCGATCGAGAACGCCGCCGCCAACCCGATCCGCCGGCGCAGACCATTCCAGAACAGCACCGAGGGCGCCGCCGCCAACCCGACCACGATCCAGATCACCGGCTCCAGCGCGCCGATCTCCGGCGTGGCGCGCACCATCGCCACCAGGAACGTCGCCGTGATAACGTAACCAAAACCAAACAGCCCATAGCTCAACCCCATCCGCCACAACCGAGGATCAGTCTTCGCCGCGCCGACCGGAAAGACCGCATCGGAAACCTCGCCACCCGCCGGGATCAGCAACGCCACCGCCACCGTGCCCGCCAGCGAAACCGCGCCGCTGAGCCGCCACATCGTCTCCCACTCTCCCCCGCACAGCCCACCGACCAACGCGGCGGAGACGGCGATCCCCACCCCGACCCCGGCGAAGTGCGGCGCGGCCAGCCCGGACCGCCCAGATCGCGCCAACCGGTCCAGCACCAGCGTGGAGGCAAGGATCAGCGCGAACGCGCTCGCCACCCCGCCCAGAAACCGCAGCGCCAGAAACACCATCACCGACCCGGTGAACCCCATCGCGCCGGTGGTCACCGCGCTTCCCACGAGCGCGCCCAGAAGCCACGTCCGCCGTGATCCCGGCAGCGTCCCGCGCGCTGCGCCCAGAGCGCCCGCCAGATATCCGGCGAAATTGGCCGACGCGATCAGTCCCGCGGTCGCCTTGCTCAACCCCAGAGCCGCCAGCATCGGCGGCAGGATGGGCGTGTAGACGAAGCGGCCGATGCCGATGCCGACCGCCATGGCGATCAACCCGCCCAACGCGACAGCAACCGGGGACCCGCCCGTCGCCGTCGCGAACACGGGGTCACTCGGTCGCGATTGTGCTGACGCCATCGTTGCCTCCATCGGTGCCGGCCGCCCGATCGGCGCTCCCCCAACAGCGAGGCGCCGGCGATGTTCGCCACATAGGCGTCCGGTCCGATGCGATCAAACGATTGCTTGTTATGAAACCGATCGCTATTACAGATACCATTACTCGGAGGAGCCCCCGCATGGACACCGCCGACCTGAAGGTTTTCGAAGCCGTTGCTCGCAACGGCGGCATGAACCGCGCCGCCGCCGAACTCCACACCGTCCAGTCCAACGTCACCGCGCGGATCCGCGCGCTGGAAACCGAGCTCGGCTGTCCGCTGTTCGACCGCCATTCCCGCGGCGTCGCCCTGACCGGCGCGGGGGAGCGGCTGTTGCCCTACGCCCGCCGCCTCGCCTGGCTGCTGGCCGATGCCGCCCGCGCCGCCCGCGACGATGGCGCGCCGCGCGGTCCGCTGACCATCGGCTCGCTGGAGACCACCGCGGCGCTGCGCCTGTCGCCGCTGTTCGCCACCTATGCCACCACTTGCCCGGAGGTCGACCTCGCGGTCCGCCCCGGCACCACCGCGGAACTGATCGAAGCCGTGCTGCAACGGCGGTTGGAGGGCGCCTTCGTCTGCGGACCCGTCGCGCACCAGTCGCTGATCGAGCAGCCGATGTTCGAGGAGGAACTGGCCATTCTCGCCGCCCCCGGCCTTGCCTCGGTGGAGCAGGCGATCCAGGGCGGCATCGCCCGCATCGTCGTGTTGCGCGCCGGCTGCTCCTACCGCCAACGCCTGGAGATGTTGCTGGCCCGCCGCGGCATCGCCGTCCCCCGCCTGATGGAGTTCGGCACCCTGGAGGCGATCTTCGGCTGCGTCTCCGCCGGCCTGGGCATCACCCTGCTGCCGCGCGCGCTGATCGGCCCGGTGTGGCGCGCCGGCCGGGTCAGCCTGCATCCTCTGCCGCCAGAGGAAGCGATGGTCTCCACCGTCTTCATCCATCGCCGCGAGGCGCATCTGTCCAGCGCGTTGCGCGCCTTTCTCGACCATGTGCGCGGCACGGCGGAGGCGCCGGCGCGGGCGGTTGCCTGATCGAAACGGCTCCTCAGCTTGTTTCGACCAAGGATCGTGCCATGCTGTCCGGGAACGGCGTGGGAACGACGGCGTGCCCGATATCTTCGTCAGCTACACGAGCGCGGACCAGGCCTGGGCGCACTGGATCGCCACCGAGTTGCGCGCGGGCCAGGTGCTCCGCCCGATCGCTCCCTCGCTCCCTCGCTTCCCACCAACTCACCCGAAAATTTGAAAATCCAACGGCAAGCCCCTACTGTCCTTTCATGCACTTGCAAGTCATCTCCCGTGACCCCGCCGTCATGGGCGGCACGCCCGTCTTCCACGGCACGCGCGTTCCCGTGCAGACCTTGCTTGACACCCTGGAAGCGGGAGACACGATCGACGAATTCCTGGATGGATTTCCGTCAGTGACCCGCGACCAGATCATTGCCTTCCTCGAACAGGCGAAGGATCGCCTGGTCGAAACCACTGCGTGAGGGTCACTCCGGAACCGAACATGGTCCGACAGCATCTGCGTGCATCCGCGCCATCGCCTTTCTTATCTGCGCGAAAAATTCTTTTGGTGGGCCAAACTCTGGTGTTTGGATCGGCAATGAACTTTAGCGCGGATAAGAAAGGCGATGGCGCGGATGCACGCAGATTAAGCCAATGCGGTTCAAACCGTTCCGGGTTAGCCCTACGCCTGATTGCCGTATCATAACGTGTCCGACCAGACACTCAGAGCTTTGACATGAGCGTGACGGTAGATCGCGATCTCTCGCTTCAGCAGAACCTGCCTTCGTTTTCAATTTCCGTCATCGTCCTGCATGCGACGTCCAACCCGCTGGCCGAGCTTCGGGTCCTGATCCCGGAGCCGTTGATGGCGATCGAGTCCGCTCCCGTCGCGACCATCGTCCAGACCACCCGATAACGGACGTGCCCCCTCGCCTGATGATCCAGAACGTCAGACCCGCGGCCGCGACCTTCCTGGTTAAACTCTTCGGCCAGCCAGCCGAAAACCGCCTCGGAGTCCGTCCGAAAAGTTCACGCGGTTTCGTGGGGCCTTTGGAATATCAGTTGCATGGACGCGGGGCGGAGAAACGCCGTCGCGGTCCGGTCGAGATCCTCGAAATGCTTCACTACGCGCACGCATTGTCCGAGCCAGCCAAAACGACGTTCGACGATCCATCGTTTCGGTAAAACCTTCAATCCCCTGACGGTATCAGATCGCTTCAATAACGCGGGCCCATGCGGTCGTTATGGGGTCGGCTCTGAGCCGTCCATGTCATGCGATCGGCCAGGTCCGGGCCCCCGGCTCAAAAAGAAAGAATTTACCTGGAAGACGCGGAGACGCGGAGAACACTGAGCTTTGTCGTTGGGCCAGCTTATCATTATTCGAACGGCGCGGCACGCTGGGAGTCCGATTTAATATCACGCCGCATGCCGGTCCGGAACCTCCGCGTCCTCTGCGTCTCTGCGCCTCATGCTTTAAAATACTTGCTTGCTTCACCGCGTCCACGCCGCGACGCGCTCGTTCACGGTATCCTTCCCACCGGCAATGTCCAACATGGGAGCGAGACCACTCATTTTGTTTTCAAACGAATGCTTTCGCACAAACACTCCGGTCATCATCGAAACCTGAGCGTGATTCCCGGCCTGGATCGCCATCGTCCCCAGCGATCGCGGCGATCTGAACAAACCATGACCGGATCGGACCGCGACCGAAGTAACCTGCCCAGACCACCCCTCGCCGCGACGCGACAAGACCAGAGAGACACCCCGGCCCATGCCAACCCCGCGTCCCGCACTCGCCCGAGCCCACGCCTTCTGTGACGCCCACGGCCTGCGCGTACCCATCCTGCTGGCGCCCATGGCCGGCGCCTGCCCGCCATCGCTGTCCATCGCCGTCGCCACCGCGGGAGGCCTCGGCGCCTGCGGTGCCCTGCTCATGCAACCCGCCGCCATCAAAGCCTGGGCCGCCGACGTGCGCGCCGGAGGCAATGGCGCCTTTCAACTGAACCTGTGGATCCCCGATCCGCCCCCCGTCCGCGACGCCGCCGCCGAAGCCCGCACGCGCGCCTTCCTCGCCCAGTGGGGCCCCGAAGTCCCGCCCGAAGCCGGCGACGTCACCCCGCCCGATTTCGCGGCGCAGTGCGAGGCGCTGCTGGACGCCGGACCGCCGATCATTTCCTCGATCATGGGCCTGTACCCCGCGGAGTTCGTCGCGCGCATGAAAGCCCGCGGCATCAAATGGTTTGCTACCGTAACGACTGTCTCCGAGGCGATCGCCGCCCGCGACGCCGGTGCCGACGCGGTGGTCGCCCAGGGCATGGAGGCCGGCGGCCACCGCGGCGCGTTCGACGCGGCAAAGGCGGAAACCGGGATGGTCGGGCTGTTCGCGTTGCTGCCCGCCGTGGCCGACGCGGTGGACCTCCCCGTGATCGCCACCGGCGGCATCGCCGATGCCCGCGGCATCGCCGCCGCGCTGATCCTGGGCGCCTCCGCGGTTCAAATCGGCACCGGCTTCCTGCGCACCCCCGAGGCCAAAATCCCCCCTCCCTGGGCCGACGCCCTCGCCCACACCCAACCCGAGCAAACCATCGTCACCCGCGCCTTCTCCGGGCGCGCCGGCCGCGGCATCGCCACCGATTACGCCCGCGCCGCCGCCGCTGGCGACGCCCCTGCGCCGGCGCCCTACCCCGTGCAACGCGCCCTGACCCAGCCCATGCGCGACGCCGCCGTCAAAATTCTCGATATTCAACGCATGCAAGCCTGGGCCGGCCAGGCCGCCCGCCTGGCACGCGCCGAGCCGGCTGGGGATTTGGTTACCGCGCTGTGGAACGAAACAAAGGCGTTATTAACGTAGCCCGTTCACCCCACCGAATTCCGCGGCAGCCGCCGGATCGCGAAATCCGTATCCATCACATCACCAAACAGCAGGTAAAACGCCGTCAGCGACGCCTCATGCTCCTGCTGGTTCATTGCCGCGAGAGGCATGATGCCTCCAGACACGACAGTCTCATTTCAGCTGTGTCGCAACCGCTTCGGCCGAGGCATGGAGCGCGGCGTCAATCCCGGCCACCATGCGTGTCAATCAATCGCATCGAAGTTCATGGTCCGCGACATGACATGATCGATCACATCGCGCGACGGGATGTGTCCTTTGACGCGCCGCGCGCCCGACCTCCCCTCGTCCGCTTCCCCCTTGCGACGCGCCTGGTCTATGACCATCGTCATAAGCGGGAGCGCCACCATGTCCGACAAACCCAACATCCTCGTCGAAACCCATGGCCGCGTCGGCCTGATCCGCCTCAACCGGCCGGAGGCGCTGAACGCCCTCTGCGACGCCCTGATGCGCGACCTGAAAGCCCAGTTGCAAACTTTCGACGCCGACCCCGCCATCGGTGCCATCGTCATCACCGGCAACGACCGAGCCTTCGCCGCCGGCGCCGACATCAAGGAGATGCGCGACCGCACCAACCCCGCCGCTATGATCGAGGACTTCATCGGCGCCCGCTGGGAAGCCGTGCTGCACGTCAAGAAGCCGGTGATCGCCGCGGTCGCCGGGTTCGCGCTCGGCGGCGGCTGCGAGCTCGCGA
>PLSZ01000394.1 GCA_003164305.1 Acetobacteraceae bacterium | reverse complement strand
AAGTGCGGGCGGCGGTGGCGGCGCTGGCCAAGGCAGGGATCGAGACCGTCGTCGATCTGGTGCTCAACCACACCGGCGAGGGCGACGATGCCGGGCCGGTGATATCGCTGCGCGGGCTCGACAACGCGCTGTATTTCCGCGCCGCCAGCCTCAACCCGTGGACCGACGCCAATGACAGCGGCTGCGGCAACACGCTCGCGCTCGATCGTCCGGCACCGCTGCGTCTCGCGATGGACGCTTTGCGCACATGGGCGCAATGCTCCGGCGTGCACGGTTTCCGTTTCGATCTCGCGACCACGTTGGGGCGGCGCGACAACGGGTTCGATCCATCGGCGCCCTTGCTGTCGGCGATCGCCCAGGATCCGGTGCTGCGAGATTTGAAACTGATCGCGGAACCGTGGGATGTTGGGCCGGGTGGTTACCAGGCCGGCGCTTTTCCCGCCGCGTGGGGAGAATGGAACGACCGGTTCCGCGATGGCGCGCGGCGTTTTTGGCGTGGCGACCAGGGTCAGCTCGGTGAACTGGCGAGCCGGTTGGCCGGCTCGTCCGATCTGTTCCGGGCGCATGCCGTCGCGTCGCGCTCGATCAATTTCGTGACCGCGCATGATGGCTTCACGCTGGCCGATCTTGTTTCGTATTCGCATAAAATCAATGACGCCAATGGAGAAGACAACCGCGACGGGACGGACGCGAACTTCTCCTGGAACAATGGGATCGAAGGGCCAACGGACGACCCCGCCATCCTTGCCGCCCGGACGCGCGACCAGCGCGCGCTGCTCGCGACGCTTATTTTGGCGCGCGGCACGCCGATGCTGGCGATGGGCTCCGAGTTCGGGCAGTCGCAAGGCGGCAACAACAACGCCTATGCCCAGGATAACCCGGCCGCGTGGCTGAACTGGGACAAGGTGGATGCCGGCCTGCTTGCCTGGACGCGGCATCTGTTACGAATCCGGCGCGATTACGCGGTCGCGCGCGGCGATCGCTTCCTGACCGGCGCCGCGGCCGATATCAGCTTACTGCCGGATGTCGAGTGGCGGAACGCCTCTGGACAGCTCATGACGCCAGCGGAATGGCATGCGCCCGATGGCGATACTGTGGTGATGACGCTCGCCGGCCCCGCCGAGGGTAAAGACGAGACCGAACGGCTCAGCATTATTTTGCACCGCGGCTGGAACGACCTTCAGGTCGCGCCGCCATCGCCGAGAGCCGATCATGCCTGGTTCCTGATCGCCGACAGCGCGTCCATGGCCGGCGCCGATGACGCATCGGAGAAATCGCTTCCCGCCGAATGCCGGGATGTTTCGACATGCCGCTCGGTCGATGGGTTCGACGAACGAGGGCGACAGATCAAAACAACGACCCTGACTGTCTCCGCCCGGAGCGTGGTGGTGCTCGCGGAACGCCCGCGCGAGCCGCACAGGCGGGCCGGCGCCGACCCGGGTCTGCTGGCCCGGCTGGCGCGTGCCGCCGGCATCGCGCCGGAGTGGTGGGATGTAGATGGCCGGCGCACGGTGGTCTCGGACGACACCCATCGCGCCTTGCTGACGGCGATGCGCCTGCCGGCCACGACCATGGGGGAGGCGCGAGACACGCTGCGGTCGCTCGATCAGGAAGGCGTTCGGCGGCCTTTACCGCACGCGTTGGTCTCCCGGGGCGACGGCCCCGCGAGTCTGCCTTTGGCGATCGAGCCTGGCGTTGACCGGCGCCCGCTGTGGCTGATGGTCGAACGGGAGGATGGGGAGACGCAGCGGATCCGTATCGGCGCCCAGGATGGGGAACTGGCGGAATTCAGTGGGGCCGATGGATTGCCGGCGCGGGCGTGGCGGGTCAATTTGCCGCCTCTCCCGCTCGGGCGGCACCGGATCTGGCGGGAGGACGCTCCAGATTCTTCCTGTCACGTGACCGTCGCGCCGGACGGATGTTTTCTGCCTCAATCGATCCGTCTCGGCGCCAGGCGCTTTGGCATATCGGCGCAACTCTATGCGTTACGGCGAAGAAACGACCAGGGGATCGGCGATTTCACGACCCTCGCCAGGTTGGCCGAAGCCGCGGGACGGGAAGGGGCCGCGACGGTGGGGATCAACCCGCTTCACATGATGTTTCCCGGACAACGGGAGCGGGCCAGTCCTTATCAACCGTCCGACCGCCGTTACATCGACCCGATTTATCTGGACGTCGCCGATCCCGGCGTGCCGCCGCCTGACGATGCGGGGTCCCTCGGTTCCGCTTTGGCGGACGATCTGGTGCGTTACTCCGAAGTCTGGGCTTTCAAGCGAGCCGTTCTGGAACGCGAATTTTCCGCGTTCATGGAGCAGGCCGCGCCGGAGGCCGCCGATCACTTTCGCCGATATGTCGAAAATGCTGGCATCGCGCTTCGCCGCTTCGCGACATTTCAGGCCATCGCCGAAACGAACGCCGAGAATAGCTGGCGGCAGTGGCCGGATGAATTGCGGACGCCGCACGGCGAGGCCGTCGAGGCCTTCGCTCGCGCGCACGATGAGCGGATCAGATTTCACCAATACCTGCAATTTCTCGCGGATCGGCAGTTCGCCGGCGCCGCGAAGAAAGCCGCGGATGCCGGCCTGGAGCTCGGCATCTTCCGCGATCTCGCCGTCGGCGCCGCTCCCGACGGCGCGGAATCCTGGGCCAGCTCGGAGGATCTCGCCGACGGCGCCTGGGTCGGTGCGCCCCCCGATCCATTCTCCGCCGACGGACAAAACTGGTATCTGCCGCCTCCGCTGCCGGTGCGCATGGCGCGCGGTGGGTTCTCGGCTTTCTCGGCCCTGATCGCGGCGAACATGCGCCATGCGGGCGTGCTGCGGATCGATCATGCGATGGGCCTGTCGCGGCTGTTCTGGATCCCGGATGGCGGCTCCGGCGCGGATGGCGCCTATGTCGCTTACCCGTTCGCCGATCTGCTGGGACAGGTCGC
Source organism: Acetobacteraceae bacterium (assembly GCA_003164305.1). The sequence continues at coordinate 5,566 of PLSZ01000394.1, read as the reverse complement.
GCTGGAGAGCGTCCGGGCCCGTTGCATGGTCGTGGGAGAGGACCTCGGCACCGTGCCGGAGGGCTTTCGCCGGATAATGAGCGGCGCCGATGTCCTGAGTTATCGCGTACTGCTGCTGGAACGAGAGGGCACGGACTTCAGGCCCGCCGCGTCCTACCCGAAGCGTGCCGTGGCCTGCGTATCGACGCACGATCTGCCGCCGCTGGCCGGTTGGTGGGACGGTTCCGACGTTCGGGAACGGGTGGCGTTGGGTCAGATCCATGCCGGATCCGAGGCGGAGGACGTTCGGACATCGGAGCGGATGGCCCTGTCCGGCATGCTGGCCGAAGACGGTTTCCTCACGCCGGCGGACGCGACAGAGCCCTCCCCGACAGCGATCATGGAGGCCGCGCATGAATTCGTCGCGAACACGCGAAGCGATCTCATGCTGATTCAGGCGGAGGATCTCGCGGCGATGCGCGTGGGGGTGAACCTGCCGGGCACGGACACCGAACGGCCAAACTGGAGGCTCAGGTTACCGGTTCCGGTTGAGGCGCTGCTACAAACCGCGTCCGCGCGGGCAATCCTGGATCGAGTCCGCGCGTCCGGTCGTGGCACGGCGGTGTCCCTCGATCCGGCGAACCAGGACATTGGCGATCTGAACGGTGAGGGATCATAGACGCGGCCAATCCAGAGGCCACGCCGTAAGATCAATGTCCAATGCCTGGGACTGTGATGGATCGGATCGCCTGTCGATCCAGCAGTTCTCATTTTGGCGATCGGCCTCCCCAATTCGTCATCCTCCGGCCTGACCCTACCAGATGCACACATCTCATTCGCCTTCCGGAAGGAATCCTCTGCCCCAAGACAATCCGAGTCTTCCCGAAGACGTGGCAAGAACGAATGTCCGCAAAGTCCATACGGTATCAAATCGAATAGTGAGTCACAAACCTTTGATATCGCGAAGCAATCTGAGATGTGTGAATCTTGTAGGGCCTGACCGGAGGATCATTCAGGCCCCGCACAACCTTGAATAGTCACGCATTGTCTGATGGGTGCGCGGCGACCGATCCTCCGGCCAGGCCGGAGGATGACGGGAAATGCGGAGGATGACTGGAACCGCGGAGATGACGGGAAATGCAAAGGGTTCCCGCAAAATGAGAACTGGTGCTGTCGCCCACGATCATTTGAGTACGAATGATCCGGATGCTATACCGGCGTCGCGATGCGACATTCGGAAATCGACGGTCGGCCTTTGGCCAAAACCCCCGGCACCGCGCCCGCGGCTTCCGTGCTCGCGGGCTACGTGGTCGAGGATCAGGTTGGGTTTTTGATGCGGCGGGCCAACCAGCGCCATACTTCGATCTTTCTGGACGGCATGACGGAAGCCGGTCTGACGCCGACGCAGTTCACCGCGCTGGTCAAGATCGTCGAACTCGGGCGGATCACTCAGAACCATCTTGGCCGGCTGTCCGCGATGGATCCCGCGACGATCCAGGGGGTCGTTCGCCGGTTGATAGACCGCGATCTGGTGACACGTTCCGCGGAACCACTCGACCGGCGGACCATCGTGCTGGCACCGACGAAAGCCGGAGTGGACCTCGCGGCGCGTGCCGTCGTCGCGGCCCGCCGGATCACCCGGGCGACGCTTGAACCGTTGACCGCGGACGAACAACATTTGCTGCTGTCTCTGCTGCGCAAGCTTGGCTGAACGCCAGGCCGGCCGGCGATCGAAAGGAACTCCTCTCATGGCGCTGTCCTCTGGGCCGGATAGGCAGACAGGCAAGCTTGTCGTCACCAACATCGGTTTGCTGCTGTCGGGCGCGTTGGAGGCACCGATCCTCGATGCCGATACGCTCGTCATCGAAGGCGGCCGGATCGCCGCGATCGGCCGACACGCCGATTGCGACACCGAAGCAGCGAGCGTCACCATCGACGCCCATGGGTGCGCGGTTTCGCCCGGTCTGATCGACAGCCATGTGCATCCGGTGTTCGGCGACTGGACGCCACGTCAGGGCCAGTTCGGATGGATCGATAGTTGTCTGAACGGCGGCGTGACCACCATGGTTTCGGCGGGGGAGGTGCATTTGCCCGGGCGGCCGCGCGACATCGTCGGTGTCAAGGCGCTCGCCATCACCGCGCAGCGGGCCTACGAGAACTTCCGCCCAGGCGGCGTGAAGGTCCTCGCCGGTGCGCCGGTCATTGAAAAAGGCATGGTCGAGAGCGACTTTTTCGAAATGGCCGCCGCCGGGGTCCGGCTTCTGGGCGAAGTCGGCCTCGGCAGCGTCAAAGCCGGTTACGAGGCCAAACAAATGGTCGCCTGGGCGCGCGCGGCGGGCATCCAGAGTACCATCCATACCGGCGGTCCCTCGGTGCCCGGGTCAGGTTATATCGATGCCGATACGGTGCTGGAAGCCGACGCCGACATCATCGGCCATATCAACGGCGGCCACACGGCTCTCCCGCTGTCACAAATCCGTTGTCTGTGCGAAGGCTGCGCGCGCGCCATCGAGATCGTGCATAATGGCAACGAACTCGCCGGCCTCACCGCGCTTCGTTACGCGAAAGACCTGGGGCAGTTGAACCGCGTGATCCTCGGCACCGACAGCCCGGCTGGGTCGGGCGTGCAGCCGCTCGGGATTCTTCGCATGATTGCTCTGCTGTCGTCGTTCGGCGATATGCCGGCGGAGTTGTTGTTTTGTTGCGCGACCGGCAATACCGCGCGGTTGCGCTCGCTGGATTGCGGGCTGATCGAAGTCGGGCGGGCGGGCGACCTGGTATTCATGGACCGGGCGCAGCACTCGGCCGGGACGGATTTGCTGGATAGCGTGCGGAAGGGCGATCTGCCGGGGATTGGAATGGTGGTGATCGACGGGATCGTCCGCCGCGGCCGTAGCCGGAACACGCCGCCGGCGGAAAGGGTGCCGGAGGTGGTGGGGTAACGTCGGGGGGTTGGCGTCGGTTGGCCAAGGGGTTTGTGTTCAGGCCATCCACACCGGAGCAGATGCCCTTGGGATCTGGTGCACGTTCGCGATCCTGTGGTTTGGCGTTGATCCATTCGCGCGGACGATGGTAGGGACAAATCATGACCGATGACGAACGCGAGGCACTGATCCGCCGATACGCCGCCGGAGCGATCACGTGGCATGCGCTTCAGCACCTCGGGTTCGAAAACTACGTGCAGGTATTGGGGCGCTCGGCGAACTGGGGCTTCGTCCGCCGGTAGCGCCGATGGAAGGCCCGAACGTCGCCGCCCGCGAACGCGGCCGGGCGATCATTCGCGACGCCTTGCGGAGGTTGGGACTGCCTCTGGACACCTCTTATACCGGCCGGCGTTGATGTTGACTCTCGTGCTTTCGTCATCCTCGGGCTCGACCCGAGGATCAGTTGCCTCAGGCATCGTATTTGATGAGGAGAGCCGCGGTGTGGCGGCACGCGATGGTCCGGACCCGGCTCTATCAGAGTGAATGCCTTGCTGATCGGTAAACGTTCCATAGCCGCTTCCATCCCGCACGGCCTCACCATAGCATCTGTGCGCCGGATCGTGTGTCGTTACCTCGCCTGACCACACTGCTGTTCCGCTTCGGCATGCGACACGGGAAATCGCTGGGTTGCGTGAATTGTGTTGAAGAAGTCAGGAGCTGCCGCGGCCACAGTCCGACAGTGGTGGCCGCTTTGCGGGGGCGTGTCACCGGACGCGGCCATCCCGCTCATTAGCTGCCATAAGGTCCGCCATCGCGCGGGCAAGGAGTTCCGCGTCATCTTCCCGCTCTGTGAGACCCGTCCGCGACTGCCCAGCGCGGAGCGGCGGACGCCCTCTTCAGGCTCGCTGGAGAAGCGATTATCTGCCTGACGGTTCATGCCAGACGCGTTATCGGTAGCCACACGATAGTTTCGTCCGGATCCGGCAAGTTCCTGATTCTGTCGCAAATACGCTCCGCGGCCGCCATCACGATTTTCACTACCAGAGCTTTGTCGATGATTCCGTACCGCGCCGCGCTAAAGACCAGGCACAGGCTGCCCGGTAATCCCGGTGGATGCAGGACGATCGGCGCAGCGACACCGACATTGCCTTCATTCAATTCTCCTATCGAAATAGCGTACCCGGCGCGGCGAATCAGATCGAGAGCGGCACGAAATTCAGCCCAGTCGGAGCCGAGTCCAGCGGCGGCGATGGCGTCAAAGTGGGTTTCGTAAAGGCGTTTCTGTCGCGCTCTCGGCAACGAGGCGAGAATCATTTTCGATCCGCAACCTTGGAACAGCGGCATCTGGCGCCCCCGGCCAAAGCTCATGGTGATCGGTTCGCCGCCCCGCTCGTGATGGCTCACGATCACGCGGTTCTCGAAAAAGCTTGTCAGCAATACGTCGCAATCGAACTGGCGGCACAGCGCCCGCATCACCGGCTGGCCGGCCCGCAGCGCCGGATCGCATTGCCTGATCGCGTGGTCCAGCTCGATGATGCGAGGCCCCAAAGCATAGCCGCCATTTAAGTGGGTCAGCAGCCCGGAGCCGGCGAGTTCACGCAAATAGCGGTATGTGGTGCCGCGGCTGAACCCCATGCGAGCCATGATCGTATCGGCGCCAAGCACGGGCTCGTCCGGCGAAAACACGTCCAACACCGAGAGCATGCGTTTCAGGCTGGACACGAGTTCCGCCGCCGCCGATCGATCCGCTCAGAGCCCGCCATTCGTTGCATGGACCGAGTGTGCGTATCCTTCGAGGCGGCGTCAATTACCCGCGCTTCGAAATCCCATAATAGCGAACTGACGCGCTAACAGCGCTTGACTCTCGCTTCGGAGCGATGTCAGGTTCCATAATAAGGAACAGGTTGGGGAGTGAGATGCGGACCCATTCAGGGCCCAGATCAGATCGCGAGATGGCGCCCGGGGCGTCGGCATGACCGCGCCTCTCACACGCGTGCGCGTTTGCGCAACGAGCGATTTGTCCGATCAGGCCGTGCTTCGGGTCGATTTGCCAAACCGCCCGCCCATTGCCTTGTTCCGGCTTGCCGACGGGTTCTTCGCCACGGATGATACCTGCACCCACGGCGCCGCCTCACTGGCGGATGGATTCGTGGAAGACGGGCAGATCGAATGCCCGTTTCATTCTGGCCGCTTCGACATTCGCACCGGGGAGCCGACGTTGCATCCCTGCGTCGTGAAACTGCGCACCTATACCGTCATCGTCGAAGGTGACAGCGTGTTCGTGGACATCGCACAGGGGACCGGAGCATGACCGACATCGCCAGCCTCATCCACGACACGCGTGTCTACAGTTCCTTGTACACCGATCCGGAGATATTCGCGCGCGAAATGGCCGGGATCTACGCCCGCAACTGGGTTTACGTCGGCCACGCCTCGGAAATTCCCGAGCGCGGCGATTACGTGCGCCGAACGATCGGCACGGAGCCGGTGATCGTCACACGGACGACCGACGGCATCAACGTTCTGGCCAACCGCTGCACCCATCGTGGCAACCTGCTGTGCCAGGCCGAGCGCGGCAGACGCCGGGCCTTCGCCTGCCAGTATCACGGCTGGGTTTTCAATCCCTCCGGCGAACTGGTGGACACGCCGTTTCCGGCCGGCGG
>PLSZ01000212.1 GCA_003164305.1 Acetobacteraceae bacterium | reverse complement strand
CGCCTCTGCAGCCTGCGTATCTCCGCGCGAGTCCGCACGCGCAGCGTCGCATCAAGGTTGGACAACGGTTCATCGAACAGAAATAGTTTGGGTTCCCGCACGATCGCACGGCCCATCGCGACGCGTTGACGCTGTCCTCCCGNNCGTAATTCTGAAACACCATCGCGATATCGCGCGCCGCCGGATCCACGGATGTAATATCGCGGCCGTCCAGCATGATTCTCCCGGTGGACGGGTTTTCCAGGCCAGCGACAATGCGGAGCAGCGTTGATTTGCCGCAGCCCGAAGCGCCAACAATCACCAACATTTCTCCGCTCGCGAGCGACAGATCAATCTGCCGCAAGACTTCCGTCTCCCCGAAGTTTTTTCGCACGCCAGTCACTTCGAGCATGGCCATTTACTTCTCGCCCTCCGTCAGTCCGGCGACAAACCAACGCTGCATCAGGACGACAACGACCACGGGCGGTAACAGAGCCAGCACCGCCGTGGCCATCACGGCGCTCCAGTCGGTTTCCGTCTCAACCGCGATCATTTTCACTATGCCGATCACGATTGTATCGAGCTTCGGATTTGTCGCGACAAGCAACGGCCAGAGATATTGATTCCAGCCATAAATGAACAAGATCACGAACAACGCGGCGATGTTGGCTCCCGATACGGGAAGCACAATGTCCCAGAGGAACCGCAGCGGACCCGCTCCATCCATACGCGCTGCCTCCACGAGTTCGTCCGGTATCGCGATGAACACCTGGCGAAACAACAACGTCGCCGTGGCGGACGCGATAAGCGGCAACCAAAGACCGGTGAATGTGTTGATCAGTCCGAGGTCCGACATGACCGAATAAGTGGGAATGATGCGCACTTCCACCGGCAACATCAGCGTGATGAAGATCAACCAGAAAGCAACGCGGCGGCCCGGGAATTTGAAAAACGCAATGGCGAAAGCGGACAAGACCGAGATGACGATCTTGCCGATCGCGATCGCCAACGCCATGCCCAGGGAAATTAACAGCATACGCGGGACAGGCCCCTTCAGGACACGTGCGTAGGCTGTGAACCCTCCATCGCCAGGCAGGAGCGACAAATCTCCTCTCGCTATCGTCGCGGAGTCTTGCGTCGACGCAACGAGCACAAGCCACAATGGCGCGACGAACAAAATCACGCCGAGTAGCAGAATCGCGTGCGCGACAGGGTCTCGGCGTGCGTTCACCCCGGCGGTCGCCGGCCAAGGAAGCGGAACTGCAATGCCGTCAGCCCAATCACGCCCAGCATCAAAATCACCGATTGGGCGGAGGATGATCCAATGTCGAGATTCACGACGCCATCCCGGTAAACCTTTACCACCAAGGTTTCGGTGGCTTTCCCAGGACCTCCTTGTGTCAGAGCCTGGATCGTTCCAAACGTATCGAACGCGGCATAGACGAGGTTTACCACCAGAAGAAAAAAGGTCGTGGGCGCCAGGAGAGGAAACGTGATCGTGCGGAAGCGATGCCAGCCTCGGGCACCGTCCATTCGCGCGGCTTCGAGGACAGATCGGGGAACCGATTGCAAGCCGGCGAGAAAGAAAATGAAATTATAGCTCACCTGCTTCCAGGCACAGGCCAGAACGATCATGAGCATCGCCTGGCCGCCGTTGAGGTGATAATCCCAGGCAACGCCATTGCGATTTAACCACACGCCGATGATGCCAATGCGCGGNNTGGAGCACGAGAATCCACAAGACCGCCGCCATGGCCGGTGCGATCGCGTATGGCCAGATCAGCAAAATCCGATAGGTCGTTCTCCCGCGAATCTCCCGATCGGCGAACACCGCCAGGAACAGCGCCAGACTCATCGATAGCAAACTGACCGCGGCCATAAAAAACGCCGTGCGGCCGATGGAGTCCACGTAAAGCGGGTCGGTAAACAGCTCGACGAAATTGTCAAAACCCGCGAACTGGCTGTGCAGACCGAATGGATCCTGTCTCGTCAGACTCGACCAAACCGCCTGACACGCTGGCCAGAGAAAGAAAATCAGAGTCAGCAGAAATTGCGGTGCGACCAATGCCAAAGGCAGCAGCCGATGCCCGAAGATCGTTCGCCGTTCCATTAGCCGCCGACGGATTTCTGAAATTCGCGGAGCACGCGGTCGCCTCGGCGCGCGCCATTGTCCAGCGCTTCCTTGGCGGTTTGCTGACCCTGCAAAGCCCTCTCTGTCTCCTCGTATAAAATGTTCCGGATTTCCGCGAGCCGGCCCAGCCGCAGCCCACGTGAATTCGGCGTGACCTTGCCCCTGGCGAGCTGTTTGATTGGAATGTCAGCTCCAGGCTGCTTCTCATAATAACCGTCGGCCTTCGATTTCTCATAGCCGCCAAATGTCACGGGAACGTATCCGGTGATCTGATGGAAGTGGGCGTCCTGCTCCGGGCTCGCCAAAAACTTCAGGAATTGCGCCACCGCCTTATATTCGGCCGCCGTACGCTGCTTCGTGGTCATCGTCCACAGGCTGGCGCCACCAATAATCGAATTGATCGGATTGGGATTGACCTCCGGATCAATCGGCAACAGCGCCGCACCCCACTTGAATTTCGCGTTGGCGGCGATCTGCCCCCGGCCGGCCGAGGAGCCAAATCCAATCGCGGCCTGGCCGGAATAAAACAGCGCATCCGGGACGGTGTCGCGGCCTCCGTACTCGTAGAGCCCATCCTTCGCCATACCCAACAGGCGATCCCACTGCTTCACCTGCGGCGGACCATTGAATTTAAGTTCGGCGTCGAGCCCTTCAAATCCGTTTTCCTTGGTGGCGAATGGCAAATCATGAATGGCACTGAATTGCTCCAACTGGCACCAAATCATCCACGAGCTCGTCATTGGGAACTTCACCGCTCCCACCGCGGGCGTGCCAATCTTTGCTTTGATGGCACGCGCGGCAGTGATCACCTCGGGCCAGGTCGCGGGTGCTTTCTCCGGATCCAGACCCACCGCCGCGAATGCATCTTTATTGTACCACATGACCGAGGTCGATGAATTGAAAGGCATCGACGCCAGCCGCCCATTGGGCAGGCTGTAATACCCACGCACGCCAGGGATATAGACCTCGGGGTCGAGATCGACTCCCGTCTCCCGCGCCAGTTGCCACACCTGTTTTGTCGCCGGCCCGGAAGCGAGCATCGATCCCGTACCGACCTCGAAAATCTGCACCAGATGCGGCGCCTGATCCGCACGCCAGGCCGCGATCGCCGCGGTCAGAGTTTCTGGATACCCTCCCTTGTAGATCGGCAATACCTCCGCCGCGGACTGACTTTCGCTGAAGACGCGGGCCAGGCGATTGATCTCGTCCGCGTTGACGCCCGTCATGGCGTGCCACCACGTCAGGGAAATCTTGCCGGACTGCGCCCGGGACCGCCCAATCTCCAAAAGCGGGGCGACTGCCGAGGCGGCGAGCAGGGAGCGGCGTTTCATGACGGTTTCCTCGATTGGGTTCGTTGATCCGGGTAGCTGGCCAGCGTTGCGGTTGTTCTTACGATGACAAGACGATTCCATGAAGACCCGATCTTCGCCCCGTCAATCCGCCGAACGCAATGCCCGCACCATCATCGCGATACCCTGGGCGTGCCATCGCTGCACTGCTTTGTGATCGGCGCCTAAAGCGCACCCGATCCGCCGCCAGGGATACAAATGCCGGTCCGTGATCGGATGTACCAAACTCCGGGCGCCCACGATCCGGCGGAGGACATAACGATCTTGCGGAATCAGCGCTATCCAGGCCATTGCCTGATCCATTCGATCGATCTTCTCCGCCGAGGGCACCGCGGGCCGAATCCGCGCCGGCTCCCAGCCATAAGCTTCCAGCGCGGTGCGAACAATCTCGAGCGAAGAGCTTCGCATTCTCGTTGACCACCCGGTTCCGGACAGCGCCAGAAGAGTGGCACCCGCTTCCTCCAAACGGTAAATCACATAATCGGCGTCCACCGGGCCATCGACCCCAACCATTCCATGGAGCGGTTGTCCGTCATCCGGCGAATGGGCACGGCCTCGAGATTTATCATCTGCCTTCAACTCGGTGAGCGGGATCTTGCTCATGGCGCACCGCCCGTGAGTACCTTCGTTTCTCTCATCGAACCGGCGCCGGTATCGGATAGGGCGTACCCTCAAGCGTGGTCCCCTTGATGATGCTTCCCCACGTATCGGGATGCCCCGACGGCAACGAGGGACGATCCGGATCGGCTGGCGGCGGATCAAAATCCGGAGGCGGAAGTCGGGCCCCGAGTCGCCGCCCCCGTTCGATGACCGTCCAGCGGGTTACTCCGACCGAGATCGCGATAACATCCCAGGATGCGGCTTCGGCGCGCATGCGCCTGATCATCATATCCTGACCTTCGGTCCATGCGATCTTTCTTGGCATACCGGCCTCCTAAGGAATGAACATAACAGGAACATTGAGAGAGTTAGTTTAATTCACATAATATGTCAATTAAAATAACGTTCAGTTAGAGATGCTGCTCAGTCCCGGCGCGCTGGAGGGAATCTCTCGCCCGGCTTCAAAAAATGGTGGATCAGTTAGTGCAGTTGAATTATACTAACATTCATGAGCAACCCAACCTTGATAGGCGTCCGCATTCGTGACGTTCGCCGCGAGCGCGGCTGGACCCAGGATCAACTCGCAAACGCTGTTGGGGTGTCACGAAGCGCTGTCGCACAATGGGAGACCGGCCGGGCCGGCCAGGTCACCACGAACCTCACCCGAATCGCTGACGTTTTGGAAGTTGGCGTAGAGTACCTTATGTACGGCGACGATAAACGAGCTCCCGCTGAGGCTCGGCTCGGCGACGAACTCGCGCTTCTACGGCTGTATCGGGAGTGCTCGTCGGAGGACCGCCAACTCTTGCTACGAACCGCTCGACGACTTGTGGCTGGATCGAAGCGTGACGCGGAAATCGGGGTGAAATGAAGCCGCTTTGCCGATAACGAGCCTATCTCCGCGAGCACGTCATCAATGACACCGAATTAATCCGTGAATTTCGATTCGTGAACGCGATTGAGACTCCAAGTCGGATATAGTAGGATTATCTAAAGGCTCCTCCTACACAAATCCGAGGAGGTCGGTGGGCACCGGAATAGCCCTGATGAGAGGATCATGAACATGTGGCGCGCGCGGTTGCCTATTGGGATCACGTCGGTTTTGGCATTGGCTGCCTGTGCCGTGGCGCCCCCCTCCGGTCCTCGGGTCATGGCCCTCCCTGCCCCGGGCAAAGACTTCGGCGTCTTTCAGCAGGAAGACGCGACGTGTCGGCAATTCGCCTCCGGTCAGACCGGTGGAGCAGCCAGCGCGCAAGCCGCCACCAACAACGCGGTTGGCACCGCGGTTGTAGGGACCGCTGTTGGGGCCGGTCTGGGCGCGGCACTTGGCTCGCTGAGCGGTAACATGGGTGCGGGCGCGGCGGTTGGTGGCGTGGCGGGGGCGCTGGTCGGCGGTTCAGCCGCGGCAAATGGCGCACAGCTTTCCGCCGGCGACCTTCAGCAACGTTACGATGCCAGTTACACGCAGTGCATGTACGCACACGGCGATTCGGTGCAAAGTCCGCCGGGCGGTTACCAAGGCGGTCCCGCCCCATACGGATATTACGGATACGGACCGGCTTATGTCGCGGGGCCGGCTGTCGTGGTCGGCACAGGTTGGGGATGGGGGCGCGGTTGGCGTCGTTGGTAGCGTCCCCTCGCGGAATGCCGCGCGTGGAGCGCCTGGACATAAAGGCGCTTCACGCGCGCGGCTTAATCCGCTGACGAACCACCTCTCCCGCGATTGTCGTCACCTGATCAAACAGAGTCTTCCGACGGACTACTCGGCTGGGTTGGCGATACTGTTGCCGATGTTGGAGAATTGCTGTGAAAGGTCGTTTGCCAGTAGCGCGAAGCCAACCGCGATCGTCGCGACAATGACGCCAGCGATCAGGCCATACTCAAGTGCTGTGACAGCACGCTGATCTGTCTTCAGTTTCAGCCATAGCGTTACATATTGAAGCACGATCCCCAACTCCATGAAAGTGATGAACGATAGGGGTGTGCCACGCGGCCGATTTCACGATTGCTTCAATTGAACGCCTCAATCCAAACTGTGCTGATGTATTTTAATGGCAAATTGAAACCCGTCCGAAAGAAGCTTTCGGCGGGCGGTTGTTGCCGCCCGCCGTGTTCGGATCCATTAGCTATTCGGTCCACGTTCCATTGATACCGGCTGCCAGCGCCGAAGCTTCGAATTCATCAGAACCGCTGGATTGACGCAACTCATCGGCCATCTGCCGCTAAGGACCACCGCCAGTTCACGACCAACATGCCGCTTGCGCGCCGGATCGAAGCGTGCGGACGCTGACGCGGTGTGCGCGCTTAGAGTTACATTCGACATCCCCAATATAGGATTATTATTCCCCGGAGGTTCGATCTCAAGCACGTCAAGGCCGGCATGCGCGATCCATCCCTCCTGAAGCGCCTTGATCAGGCCGGCTTCCTGCACTGTTGGACCACGGCCCGTGTTGATGAAAATGGCGGTCTTTTTCATCAGGCGGAAATGCTTCTCCATCAACATTCCTTCCGCTTCGGGCGTCGCCGGGGCGTGCATCGAAACGAAATCCGACTGTGACAACACATCCTCCAACGTCGAAGGGATCACTCCATGCTCGATCATAACGAGTTCTTCGATGTATGGATCGTAGGCCATGACACGCAAACCAAACGGCTTCGCGCGCTTCGCCACAGCGCGGGCGACATGCCCAAACGCGATCAATCCCAGAGTTTGTCCGTTCAGCCTGGGAATGTTCAGCAGCGCCGGCCGACCTTCACGCCAACGGCCTTCGCGCACCATGCGATCCTGCTCGATCGTACGGCGAAAGCTTGACAGCAACAGCATCATCGCGTGATCCGCGACTTCCTCGATAAAGGTGTCCGGACAATTCGTAACCGGTATGCCGCGATCCGTCGCCGCGATAACATCGACACTGTCGACGCCAACGGAACCCAGAACGATCGCGCGGCACTTCGCCGGCAGACCATCGATGATCTTCTTGGTAAACCGCATACCCTTCGCGTATATCGCATCCGCATCCTGGGCGAACTTTATGAACCCGTCTTCGTCGGTCGGCCCCTCCACGATTTCCGCGTCCATTCCTTGAAGGGCTTCCATTTCGTAGTCATACCCACCACCCTCGACCGTGAAACTGGCGCCGGCAGGGGTTGCGATTTTGAACTTTGCCACAAGTCTACTCCTTCACTGTTTCGGCGGACGTGCCCGGACCGCCGTCTCATTCACATCGATGCCCCATCCCGGGCCTTTGGGCAGCAGGAACTCTCCGTTCTCGATTGTCGGGATAACGGTGTAGAACTCATCGCGCCATGGAGCGCTGTCGATATCCAGCTCCATGACACGGAAATTCGGCACGACCGCGCTGAACGTCGCGCTGATGGCGCTACAGAGATGGCCATAGAAATTGTGTGGCGCGACGTTGACCTCATAAACATCCGCCAAAGCGGCGATCTTCAGCGACTCGTTCAGTCCATTCCAAATGACGTCGATGATCGCGACATCGGTCGCGTAGTGATCGAAGAACGGCTTGAACTCACGCCGGCCGTGCAACGTTTCACACGAAGCGATCGGACAAGGCGCACCGCGCTTGATTTCCGCCAAAGCCGGAGCGTCGTGGGTATCGATCTCCAACCATGTCAGATTCGCTGGAGCGACGGCATCGGCGATCCTCTTGAACCCTTCAGTCTTGAAGTTGAAGTTGACATCGAGATGAATGCCCATGTCAGGACCCACCGCATCACGAATCGTCACCAGTTGCTCGGTTACACCTCGGACGAGTTTGTTATCCCAGTTCAACTCCGGCCACCCGACGGTACGCCCGAAGCCCGGGACGAAAGAGACGAGTTTGCCACCGACCGAAGGCATGATGTTCGTTTTAAGCGCTCGGAAGCCAAGATTTTTTACCTCTTCGGCGTGCCGGGCGAGGTCATCATAATTGGATAACGCCGGAACGCCCATCAACGCGGCGCTGCGAACGCGATACGTTCCGAAGTGCGACCAATACACCGGAATGCGATCACGGACAGGTCCGCCGAACAGCGCGTAGACCGGCACGCCGTATGCTTTGCCGGTCACGTCGAGAAGCGCGTTCTCGATCGCCGCGATCGCCTGTTGATTGAGCCCGCCACGCGACTGGCGCGTCAGGACATGCAGATGTTGGGTGACCTGTTCATACATCCTGGGATCACGACCGATCAGGACCGATGACAGGCCCCTGATCACATCGGAAAGCCCCGTGGAACCAAAGCTCTCATTGAATTCCGACCAGCCGACGACCCCATCGTCGGTCATGACCTTCAGAAAAGAAAACATCCGCCAGCCAGCGTCCGCCTGAAGGATCTCGATCCGCGTTATTTTCACTGGCTTCCTCCCGGGCTGCCGCTTCCTGGGCGGGATACCTCGCACGGGGAGTGGGCACACGGCAAGGCAGGCTCTTCCTTTTCAGGCATACCGCCGATCAACTATCGCCGGTCGCCCAGCCGGGAGCGCACGAGCAACCACGCCGCCCTGAATGAACCTGTTCAGGCTCCGGTGAGCGACATCAGCTCGCTCAGATCACTCAATGTCTCGAAGTTGCTGATCCTGGATATCAACTCACGACAGCGGTCCGATCCCAGGACCGGTTCGACGAGGCCGGTGAATTTCGCCTCCAGACGATGTCCCTGATCAGTGCTGTCCACCGCCGCGATGCCAGAATCATGGCTGGAGCTCAAACGATCGCCGTCCGTCAGCAACACCTCCATCTTCGCGAAGGTGTTCGGGATACCAACGCGGAAGTCTAGGTTGACCTTGTCGCGCAGGAGTACGAGTCCCGGATCGCCCGCGACCTCCGAGGAGTATGTCGATAAACGTCCGGTATCAACGCCAGAAAGCCCCATCGCAGTCGCGAGCCGCAACGAAAACTTCGCTTCCAGACCTGTTTTCGGGGCCAGAATATTGCAGATGCGATCGCACGACTCCTCCAGTTCGACCCGGATCTGCTCAATTCGATCCGGCGTCACACCAAGTTCGCGCAATTTCCGTGCCGATTCGATCGAGGAGTGGACCATGTAACAAGCGGCATGGTACTTGAACAGGTTACTGCGAATATACCAACCATGCGCGGGCGCTTCCAACGCCCGCTCCGGATGAAAGTCGGGACTGTGAGTGCTGGCGAAACCCTGTTGGCATTCGATGACATCCGCGCGGCTGGTAAAGCCACGCATCGCCAGCTTTGCCGCCATCAACCCATGATACGACGCCTTACCCGCATGCAAGGGCTTGCACATCGTGCCGAACATTGACTTCAAACCGGCCGCCTGCGTGCCGGCAATACCGAGTGCCGTAACGAATTGCTCCTGATCGAGACCAAGCAAGTGGGCGCACGCGGCCGCCGCGCCAAAACTGCCGATCGTCGCGGTCGCATGGAAACCAATCACATCATAATGACCAGGAGCCAATATTCTGCCTACGCGACATTGGAGTTCATAACCCGCGACAAAAGCGGTCAGGACCGCTTTGCCAGACGCGCCGCGCTCCTCCGCGAGCGCCAAAAGGCCAGGCAGGATCGCGACTGAAGGATGACCCGGCATCGCGAGGTTGACGTCGTCAAAGTCCAAAGCATGGGCCGCGGCGCCATTGATCAACGCGGCCGCCGCAGCGGGCAAACGGCCCTCCTGGCAGAATGCGGTCGCGCTCTCCCGGCCGCCCTGCTCTCGCAGTTCAGCAACCAGGATCCCGGTGAGTTCGTCCGACGCACCGGCCACGCCGCATGCGACGTAATCCAGGACACATTGACGAGCCCACGTCCGCGTCTCAGCAGGAATATCAGCAAATGTGAGAAGCCGGGCCTGTTCGGCGAGGGCCTGCGTCAATCCCTTGGATTGAATGTCAACGACCGCGTTCATTGGCTGTTTCCTCCGAGCCCATCAGCGTCCCTTGTAAACAGGTTTCCGCTTTTCATTAAAGGCACGAATGCCCTCTCGGCGGTCTTCGGTCGGCACCATTCGGTTATATGCCTCGATTTCGAACATCATTCCGCTACGCAGATCCATGTTCAAACCCATATTGACCGATTGCTTGAGTTGACGCGTTGAAATTGGCGCGTTTCCCGCGATCACCGCCGCGGTCTCCAGCGCTTCGCGTAGCACAGCGTCGCCAGAGCAAATCCGATTGACCATGCCCCATTCAAGAGCCTCACGCGCCGAGAATGGCTGGCCGGTCAGCATGATCTCCTTCGCCCTTCGCGCGCCAACCGCCTGCGGCAAACTTTGGGTGCCCCCAGCGCCTGGCATAATACCCAGGGTCACCTCGGTCAGCGCGAACCGGGCATACTCCGCAGCATAAATGAAATCGGCGCAGAGCGCGATCTCGAGGCCGCCCGCGTACGCCGCGCCGTTTACGGCCGCGATAATCGGAACCGGACAATCGATCATGGCACGAACAGCCCGCTCGAAGATCAAATGCTGATCTTGCCACTGTTCGTCTGTCATGCCGTTGCGTTGCTTCAGATCGCCGCCCGCGCAAAATGCCTTTGGTCCCGCGCCGGTGATAACGATACATCGTTGCTTGTTCGGCGCGGCACAGAAGCCATTGAACACTTCCAGAAGATCGAGCCCCATCTGGGTGTTCATCGCGTTGGCCGACTCGGGCCGGGCCAACGTAACCAGGACCGTGTGCTCCTGAGGATCTTCGACCTTCAGTGTTTCCAGAGCTTTCATTCCATTGCCTGTATGATCAATCGTATAAACGTATCGACGGCGGTCGGATCCAACCACCGCATCACAGCGACCAAATCGTGGTCCGGATCGATCCAGGTGATATTACCACCCGCGCCCGACGCGAAGAAGCTGCTTGTCGGGGCGCTGCGATAACGACCATGATCCTGGTTGAGCCACCACAACAATCCGTACGTTGGCTTAAGCGCGCATGGTCGCAACGATTCGGCGACCCAGTGCTCTGGGAGTACCTGCTTGCCACCCCATTCGCCGCGCCGAAGCATCAGCAGGCCCAACCGTGCCTGATCCTCGGCGTGAATAAGCAAGCCCCCGCCCCAGTGCGTTCCTCCCGACACGGACTCTACCATTCGACCGTCCACATCGACACTCGATGTGCTGTATCCATGCCATGACCAGTCCGGCGACGCGCCGATCGGGTGCATGATTCGTTCGGCGAAGACCTCCGGAAGAGGTCGCCGGAACCGTCGAAGCAAGGCCAGACTCAGACGATTGACCCTGACGTCGTTGTATTCCCAGTACGTCCCCGGCGCATGCAAGACCCGTGCGTCGCCTTTGAGGCCTTTCCCTTCGACCGCGAGATTTCGGTTCCGATCGATGATATCCGACTTGCCGAAAAGCGTCCCCTCCCATTCAGAAGTGTTCTGCAACAAGTGCCGCCACGTGACCGCGCTGTTATGAGGTCCCTCGACCCCCCCATCATGAACGGTCAAACTCACCGGTTCATCCAGATCTCGAATCAATCCGTCCATGATCGCGATGCCGGCCAGCATGCTCAAATAGCTCTTCGCCGCGGAAAACGTGAAATCGACCTGCGTGGTGTCTCCCCAACTAACCACCTTAGCCCCTGATCGGAGCACAAGCCCATTGGCGGGTCCCCGCGGCCGAATCGGCCCGAGAATTTCGTTGAAAGGGGCCGGTTCAAAGAACCCTCCCTCCAGATGCCGGCGCAGATCATAGGGCCACGGCGTCTCGTTCTCCGTGGCGAACCGGGCTGCCTCCTCCAACCACATCCAATTCATCCCAGCTTCATCCGCCATTGCCTCCGGCCATTCCAGGCCATGCGGTGGCGGCAAGATGCTGATCGGCTTCATGAATCTCTCCCGATGAATGCCGCCGGACTATGACCGACGCCCGGATAGGCGCATAGTGGCTATCTGAAACGTACCCGGGGCACGGGGCCCGATGAAGCAGATGGACCATGAAACCCGGCGTCGGCTGTTGCTCTCCAGTCCGCTGTTCGACGCGCTTCCCCGCGAGGCATTGGATAATATCCTGTTCCAGGCAACCGACAAAGCGGTCCGGCGAGGACAAACCCTGTTCCAGAAGGGCGACGAGGGTTCCTACATGGTCGCCGTGCTAAGCGGGCGGATTCGCATCAGCGCCACATCACCGGATGGGCGAGAAGTCACCCTTAACATGATCGACGCCGGAGAAATTTTTGGGGAGCTCGCGCTCCTTGATGGCAAGCCCCGCAGCGCCGACGCCACGGCTCTTGAGGATAGTACCCTGATGACGGTCGAACGCCGTCATTTTCTGCCTTACCTGGCATCCAGCAACGAGTTGGCGTTACGAGTGATCGACGTCCTCTCTGAACGCCTGCGCGATACCAGCGAGACTCTCGGTAATTTCGCGATGCTTGATTTGCCGGGAAGACTGGCCCGCAAGCTCCTGAGCCTCGCCAACGAATATGGAGCCACGGCCGGCGACCGAATTCGCCTGGAAATCCGCCTGTCACACACCGACCTCGGGCGGTTCGTGGGCTGCTCTCGTGAGACCGTCAACAAGCAAATGCGCGCCTGGGAGGAAGACGGCATCGTGGCCCGCGATGGAGGCCGAATCTCCTTGGGCAAACTGAACGTCCTGAGACATATAGCCGGGCAGGATTGATCGGGCTGTCACGGAATTGCCACGGGCGGCAATGATGACAACCCAGCACGGCCCACGGTAACAAGTCCGCCGCATCCCAATCAGAGCCGAATGACAGTCCAGAACCAACCACCTTTTGCCGCCGAAAGGCGGCTTCCCAATCTCTGGGATGTCGTCGCCATTCTGTTCGTGTTCGCGACACTGATCACCGTCGCGCATGTCGCGCGTGGCACGTGGGTCCGGATCGACGCGCCTGGTGCCACTGAAATCAGCCTCGATCCCTGGCGCTTGCCGGAATATGCGGTGCGCACGACATTACGTATGTTCGCCGCGTTGGCCGCCTCCCTCGTATTCACCTTCACTTACGGTACCGCTGCCGCCAAGAGCAAACATGCCGGCATGATTCTCATTCCGCTGCTGGACATCCTGCAGTCGGTTCCGATCCTCGGCTTCCTCACCTTCACGGTCGTGTTTTTCATGAACTTGTTCCCCGGTCAGGTTCTGGGACTGGAGCTCGCGGCGATATTCGCGATCTTCACCAGCCAGGCCTGGAACATGGCATTCAGCATGTATCAATCGTTACGCACGGTTCCGGCTGATCTCGTCGAAGCATCGGCCAGCTTTCGCCTCAGCGCCTGGCAAAAATTCTGGCGACTTGAAGTGCCATTCGCGATTCCGGGATTGGTTTGGAATACGATGATGTCGATGTCCGGCGGTTGGTTCTTCGTAGTGGCCTCCGAGGCGATCTCCGTGGGAGACAACTCGTGGAAGTTACCAGGGATCGGCTCTTACATCGCGCAAGCTCAGGTCGAGCGAGATTTTGCGGCAATCATTTGGGCGATCGTCGCCATGCTGATCGTGATCCTGGCATACGATCAATTGCTGTTTCGTCCACTCGTTGCCTGGTCAGCCAAGTTTCGTTTTGAGACCACCGCCGGCGCGACAGCGTCCGACCCGTGGATGCTTCGACTGATCAGGCGTACGAGACTGTTGAGCTATGTAGGCGATTTCGTGGGCCGGTCAGCCTCGTCTCTGGGTGGATTGCGCCTTTCGTTCGACACCAAAACCAGGTTGAGAAGCGATGCCCGGTCCGGGTCGTTCAACGTCGTCTGGGTGATCCTGGTAGGTGCCATGATCGCTTGGGCCAGTTGGCGAGCCTTCACATTCGCCTCCGCGGAGCTTACCTGGTCCGATCTGGCCGAAGCTGTCCTGCTCGGACTGGTGACTCTGTTGCGTGTCGTTATCCTGATGATAATCGCCAGTCTGATCTGGGTACCAATCGGCGTCTGGCTCGGCCTACGTCCAGCCTGGGCCCGGCGGGCACAGCCGTTGGCGCAGTTTCTGGCCGCGTTCCCCGCGAACCTTTTCTTCCCGGTGTTCGTGATCGCCATCGTTCACTTTAACTTAAATCGCGATATTTGGTTAACGCCGCTGATGGTACTTGGCACTCAGTGGTACATTCTCTTCAATGTCGTGGCGGGTGCCGCGGCGTTTCCAGGAGATCTGCGAGAAGCCGCAAGCAACTTCAGAGTCAATGGCTTCTTATGGTGGCGAAAGGTTATTATTCCGGGTATTTTCTCGTACTACATTACCGGGGCAATCACCGCGTCCGGGGGCTGCTGGAACGCCGCGATCGTCGCCGAAGTTGTTTCGTGGGGAGATACAAAATTGGTCGCGCATGGCCTCGGCGCTTACATCGCGCAGGCGACCGAACGAGGTGACATGGCGCGCGTGGTGCTGGGAGTCGCCGTCATGTCCGCGTTCGTGTTGACGTTCAACAGATTGCTGTGGCACCCGCTTTATTCCTACGCGCGCCGCCGACTGACGTTAGGATAGGGGAATGACCATGAACGCTCCGTTGCTCGAGGTTCTTGGCTGCCGTCAGGCGTATCACAAGGAGGCCAATGCCGATCTGGTTGTCCTCGACGACGTGAACCTTACCTTACGGGAAGGGGAAATCGTCGCGCTGCTCGGGCGGTCGGGCTCCGGCAAATCCACTTTGCTCCGAATCGTTTCAGGGTTGCTACGGCCCACGGCGGGGCAGGTCACGTGGCGAGGAACGCCCATCGTCGGCCCCCCCGATGGAATAGCCATGGTGTTCCAGAGCTTCGCTCTGTTTCCATGGCTGACCGTCCAGGAAAACGTGGAACTCGGACTCGAGGCACGTGGGGTCGCGCGCGTGGAACGAGAAAAGCGTGCCGACGACGCGTTGGAGTTGATCGGTCTTGGAGGCTTTGCATCAGCTTATCCGAAAGAACTGTCGGGAGGGATGCGACAGCGCGTTGGGCTCGCGCGGGCTTTGGTGGTGTATCCGGACCTGTTGCTCATGGACGAACCCTTTAGCGCGCTCGACGTTCTGACGGCGGAGACACTTCGCACCGACCTCATTGATTTGTGGGCGGACGGCAAGCTCCCCGTGAAATCAGTGTTGATGGTAACCCATAACATTGAAGAAGCGGTTCTGATGTGTGATCGAATTCTGGTGTTCGCCTCAAACCCTGGCCGAGTGGCCAGCGAACTTACGGTACCATTTCCGCATCCACGTAATCGTCTTGATCCCGCTTTTCGTCAGATGGTGGACGACATCTACGCACTGATGACCCGTCGAGCGCCTGCCGAGCCCAAAGCGGCGGCGGTTCCGCTCCATCCGCTGGCGATGCCGTTGCAGCGGGTTGGNNTTCGCGGTCCTGGAGGAAGGGGACATCTATCTCACCGAAAAGGGTCGATCGTTCGTCCAGGCCGACGTCGATGGTCGACGGCTTTTGTTCGCGGAGGCTCTACGCGCCCAGGTCCCGCTCGCGAACATGATCCGCCAGGTTCTGGAAGAGCGGTGGAATCACCGAGCCTCCGCTGTTCGGTTTCGTGACGAGCTGGAGGACCATATGTCGCCAGACTACGCCGCCGACACCCTACGGACAGTAATTGGCTGGGGTCGCTACGCCGAACTGTTCAGCTATGACGAGGAAGCCGAACAATTCAATCTGGATGACCTTGAATGATCGCTTCCAACCCGAATGACGTGAGGCCATAATCAACGACCCGGAGGGGTCAAAAAATGAAACCACGCCTTGTTCTCGCCTGCCTGATGCCGCACGACGTCAACATTCGTGCGCGCGAGGAATTTGACGCACTCATCGTCGATGGTGCGAATGACATGACGGGGCATGAACTCGCCACAGCGGTGTCAGAACATCGCGCGGACGCGGTCATGTTCACCAACACGTTGCCCTTGAACGCGGAATTGATCGCGAAACTGCCCGAGACCGTAAAAGTCGGTGCGACCAGCAGCGTTGGATTCGATCACATCGATGTCGCCGCCGCCAGGCAGCGCGGTATCGTTGTGACGAACACCCCAGGCGTCTTGACGGAATGCACCGCGGATCATGCATTCATGATGTTACTGGCCGCCGCTCGGCGTGCGTTCGAATACGATCGGATCATGCGTCAGGGATGGCGCTATCGCATTGGTCAAGGCGACCTTCTGGGAGTCCGCGTCACCGGAAAAACACTCGGCATACTTGGTATGGGAAGAATAGGTCGCGCCGTCGCTCAACGAGCGCGCGGCTTTGATATGAAAGTCGCCTATCACGCCCGAAGTCGCCTCTCACCCGACCTGGAAATGGGTGCGACATATTTCGCGGACTTCCATGCGATGTTGCCATCTTGTGATTTCCTCTCCGTGCATGCGCCGGCGGGACCAGAAACCGATAAAATAATTGACTCTCGGGCGTTGTCCCTGCTGCCGGATGGCGCCGTATTCGTCAACGTCTCTCGCGGCGGCCTTGTCGATGAAGATGCTTTACTTGGCGCGCTGACGTCCGGAAAACTATTCGCGGCGGGTCTCGATGTGTTTCGATCGGAACCGGATTTCGATCGGCGCTTCGCCAATCTCGACAACGTAATTCTTTCACCGCACGTCGGCAGTGCGTCACGCGAAACGCGAAACGCGATGGGATTTCGCGCGCTTGACAATATCGCGGCTGTGCTCGCCGGCCGACATCCTATTGATCCCCTGTGGAGTTGACGAAATGCGTATCGCGATAGGCGGATTTCTCCATGAAAGTCACTCTTTCGCTCCTCGATCCACCTCCTACCGAGACTTCGTCGAACCCGGCGGTTTCCCGTCATTATGTTACGGCGCGAAGTTAATCGATTCATTGCGTGATACGTCGGTACCCGCCGCGGGCGCGATCAAAGTCATGGAAGCCGAAGGTGCGTCGATCGTTCCGTTGGCGTGGGCTTTCGCCAATCCGGCTGGACCCGTTCAGGATGAGGCGTTCGAGCGAATCGCGGCGCTTAATTGTGCACTACTGTCGATGGCTCTCGATGATGGCCCCCTCGATGGAGTATATCTCGATTTACATGGGGCCGCGCTGGTTGAGAGTTTCCCTGACGCGGAAGGCGAATTCTTACGACGCGTTCGCGCTATTATCGGCGAGGAATTACCGCTGACGATCAGCCTGGACCCTCACGCGAATTTGACAGCCGCCATGGTTAAGCTCGCGGATGCCGTCGTACCATTCCGGACTTACCCCCATATCGACATGAAAGAAGCGGGCGCGCGGGCGGCCAGATTGCTGTTCGACCGTATTCATCGCGGCTGTCGTTGGGAAAAGTCATACCGTCAATTGGATTTTTGGATGCCGCTTGGCGCCCAATGTACGTTGATGCCGCCAATGGAGCCGATCATGGCGGAGCGAGCGGCGATCGGCGGCCGTTCCGGCATCGTTGAACTGGCCTTCTGTTTTGGTTTCCCTTACGCGGATTTTCCTGATTGCGGGCCTGCGCTAGTGGCCTACGCGGATTCAAAGAGCGACGCGGACGCCGCGGCCGAGGAACTTCTCAACTTCATCAGCGCGCGAGAAGCTGAATTTCAGCAAGAGTTACTGCCATCCTCGGAAGCGGTGGCGGAAGCAAAGCGTCGCGCGACCACCGCGTCCAAACCGATCATCATCGCCGACACCCAGGACAATCCCGGCGGCGGCGGACATGGTGATACGACCGGGCTTCTCGCGGAATTGGTTCGACAGAAAGCCCAAGGCGCTTTGGTCTGTCTGATAAACGACGCCCAGAGCGCCGCCGACTGTCACGCGGCCGGCGTGGGCTCGTTCGCTTCACTGTCCCTGGGCGGCAAATCCGATGGCATGCCGTATCAATGTTCGGCGCGCGTCGAATGCCTCACTGATGGGTGCTTCACTTTGACCGGGCCGATGGGTGCGGGAAATCCCGCCAATCTCGGGCCGACCGCACTGATCGATATCGACGGGGTCAAGGTCATCGTCGTAACGCGCAAGATGCAGGCGCTCGATCAGGCCATTATCCGCCATGTCGGAATCGAACCATCTTCCTGTCCGATCCTGGTATTGAAGTCCTCTGTCCACTTTCGGGCCGATTTCGGGCCGATCGCGGAGCATGTGATTGTCGGTATCGCACCCGGCCCTGTTGTCGCTGACCCAGCGACGCTCAATTTTCGACACGTGCGATCGGATGTCAGACGCCGCCCAAATATCAACGCACCGTTTTGATACCGCCCTGACCCGCCGGGCACGGCAACAGATCCGGAGCGTCCCTGCGATCCGGCCGTTATCTTCCCGTTCACCTCTTCCTTCTATCTTCAACGGATGCCCAAACGCGCTCCGTCTCACGCCATGGTCCAGGTGGCGACATTTGCATTCTCGGGAATCGATGCGATACCGGTGGAAGTACAGGTTCAGCTTTCCAGCGGGGCCCCGAATTTTCTCATCGTCGGTCTCGCCGATAAGGCGGTCGCGGAAGCACGCGAGAGAGTCAGGGCGGCTTTCCACGCCATGGGTTTATCTCTACCGCCGCGCCGGATCCTCATCAATTTGAAACCCGCGGATCTGCTTAAAGAAGGCAGCCATTTTGATGTCCCGCTCGCCTTGGGCGTCCTCGCCGCCATGGATATCTTGCCGTGCGATCTTCTGGCGGAGTACGCGGCTCTCGGCGAACTCTCCCTGGACGGAACGCTTAATAAGGTTGCCGGCGTTCTCCCGGCCGCGATCGCCGCATCGTCACGCGACCTCGGCCTGATCTGTCCTCTCGAACAGGGTGGAGAGGCCGCCTGGGCAGGTCCTATCAACGTGCTCGCCGCGCCCGATCTGAAAGCTCTCATCGCACATTTCAAAGGAACAGCCCTCCTCGCCCCTCCGGTCGCCGGGGGGATTATCGATGTGGGCCGAGGCCCTGACCTCCGCGATGTCAAAGGCATGGAAACCGCCAGACGGGCAATCGAAATAGCGGCGGCGGGCGGGCACAATATTCTGCTGGTTGGTCCCCCCGGTTCTGGCAAATCCATGCTCGCCGCGCGACTGCCCGGCCTGTTGCCGGCTCTTGAAGCGAGAGCCGCGCTGGAAGTCGGGATGATCCATAGCGTGGCCGGCCTTCTGGACAACGGTCGCCTGATCATGCGCCCGCCCTTTCGCGAACCACACCATTCCGCCTCACAAGCGGCGCTGACCGGAGGCGGATTTCGAGCGAAACCCGGAGAAGTTTCCCTCGCTCACCGGGGCGTTCTCTTTCTCGATGAACTACCGGAATTCCCTCGTCAAACATTGGAGGCGTTGCGCCAGCCCATGGAAACCGGGAGGACCACCGTATCCCGAGCGTCCGCGCACATCACGTACCCAGCGCGTTTTCAACTTATCGCCGCGATGAACCCATGTCGCTGTGGCTATTTCGGCGAGGCTGATCGCGAATGCGGGCGCGCACCCCGCTGCGGCGAGGACTATCGCAATCGTATCAGCGGTCCCGTCCTCGACAGGATCGATCTCGCGGTGGAAGTCCAACCAGCCACCGCCAGCGAACTGGCGCGCGCCCCTCAAGGCGAGCCCAGTTCGATTATCGCGGAGCGCGTGCTCCGAGCCAGGTTGGCCGTGAAGAACCGGCACGGACCGAACGGTCCCGCGAGCAATTCAGAGGTCGAATGCGACGCGATCCACCTTGCACCGGATGCGATGAAATTAGTCGAGGAGGCCATGAATCGATTGCGGCTGTCGGGACGTGGTCGAACGCGCGTCATCAGGGTCGCCCGGACGATCGCGGACCTGGCGGGTGCCGATATCGTCGCTCGTCCGCATGTCGCTGAGGCGCTATCGTTCCGTCATCGAACCCATGGCCGGGTCGGCTAAGAACTGGCTGCTTACCCGGCACCCCGAAACGCATCGGAGATACGGCGCACGACACCAGACGCGTCAACGAGTAGCAAGTCGAATCGAACACCGTTCAGGCCCCAATCCGGGTGATCCAGGAGGACGATTTCGGTCGCGGAAATCAGGCGCGCCTGTTGCCGCGGCGAAAGCGAAGCGGCTGCGTCCGCTAAGCTGGGGCGTGCCTTGACCTCCACTATCGCGAGCAGACCCTCCTTCTCCGCCACCATATCGATTTCACCCGCTGGAGTACGAAGCCGGTGCGCGAGAATAATCCACCCCTCCCGTTCCAGGGCCGCGCGGGCAGCGGCTTCGGCGCAACGTCCACGCTGATCGGCGGCCAGGCCCCTGCGAGCACGATCCATCATTCCGGGAGCATGGTGGAATTTCGCTAATAATCGATGAATCCATGGCCCGTTGGCAGTTCTCTGCCCGCGCCGGACCAGGCATTGGTTCACACTTACTGTCGCAAATCCGCTGCCGGTTGGCTGGGCGTGGTCGCGACCAAGCCAACTCCAGCCTGATCCATCAGATCAAGATAGGGTGAAAGAACCAGCAAGAATAGCGTCAGTTCGGTTACGAGGTTGGTGACGGTGATCGGAAGTCCGACGCCCGTTTCAACCTCTAGTTGTGGTTGATGGTCAGGCAATAGCCTGGCGCTCCAGTGCTCCGGCAGCGCGCTCAGCAAGTTTCGTAACATTCCAAAACAGGCAAGCCGTGTGGCGGGATCGGACGCCGTGCTGGGAATTCGGCCCAGGCTGGACTGAATGTACAGACGGCCCTCGCGGAGGTCACCTTGTAACAGGCGCGCATGAACAACGCGTCCGCGCCACCGAATACTGAACCCCGGCGAAACATCCTGATGGGCCGGGGCCAATCGTCCTTCTGAATCCACGGAAAAAGGCCCAAGTATAAAAGGCTCCTTGAACGGCATATCACCACTCCGATCCCACTGTCGGCATATTGCCGGGAAAAGGTGAACCATTCATAAACGCCCACCCAAACGAGCCATAACGAAATGTCATTGGTCAACGACTTACGAAACGCTTTCCCACCGCCGCATCCGGCAGGCAGGCCCTTCATCCTTGGCGGCGTGGTAATCATGCTGGTTGGCGTTTTTGTTGGTCATTGGCTGACGGTCATCGGACTCTGTTTCGCGGTGTTCTGCCTGTATTTCTTTCGCGATCCGGCTCGCG
This sequence comes from Acetobacteraceae bacterium, assembly GCA_003164305.1. Next base: position 5,260 of record PLSZ01000212.1, on the reverse strand, counting down.
TCGCGCCCCCGCGCCCCGGCGCGATTGTCGCTCCGGCGGACGGACGTGTCGCATCGGTGGCGCCTGGAGTGCCTCCGGCTGAACTCGGTCTGGGACCAGCCTCTCGTTGGCGTATCTCGATTTTTCTTTCCGTCTTGAATGTTCATGTGAACCGTGTCCCGGCCGCTGGGACCGTGACACGCATCGCCTATCGCCATGGCGCTTTTCTCAATGCCAGTCTGGATAAAGCAAGCGATGCCAATGAGCGGAACGCGATCGCGCTTCGATTACCAGATGGCCGGGAGTTGGCGGTTGTACAAATCGCCGGTTTGATCGCACGTCGGATCCTGTGTACCCTGCGAGAAGGCGACGCCGTTCGCGCCGGCGAACGGCTGGGCATGATACGCTTTGGCAGTCGCACCGACCTTTATCTGCCAGAAGGAGTGCAACCGCTTGTTTGCGAAGGTCAGACGATGATCGGGGGAGAAACCGTGGTCGCGGAAATTGGACCATGAGCGATCCGGTTCGCCGCTTTCCGCTCCGTCGTCCCAGGCGCCATCGACCGAGGGTCCGTCCGCGTTATCGCGGCCCGTCATTTAACCGCATCATTCCAAATCTGATGACCATGGTCGGTCTCTGCGCGGGTCTGACCGCGATGCGGTTCGCCCTGGAAGGACATTTCGAATCCGCCGCGATCGCCATCACCGCGGCGGGTGTCATCGACGGACTGGACGGTCGCCTCGCGCGCCTTCTGAAAGGGACGTCCCGCTTCGGCGCAGAATTCGACAGCCTGTCCGATTTCGCCTGCTTTGGTGTGGCCCCTGGTTTGACGCTCTATGAATGGTCGCTCCAACGCGTTGGCGGATTGGGTTTCGCGGCCTGCGTCCTGTTCGCGGTATGTATGGCTCTTCGTCTGGCCCGTTTCAACGCGATGATCGATGACCCGCCGCGCCCGCCCTACGCTTACAATTTTTTCACAGGCGTCCCTGCCCCCGCCGGCGCGGGACTGGTGCTGTTTCCGATTTTTCTCGGGCTGGAGGCGAACTCACTGGGACTGGCGTCGTTCGCCGCGATATCCCGTCACCCATTGTTCTGTGCACCAATCCTGGTGGGAACGGCCGCCCTGTTGGTATCATCCATCCCTGTTTGGAGTTTCAAGAATTTCAAGGTGCCGGCTGAGTACGTCTTGCCACTTCTGCTGGGTACAGGGCTGTTTGTCGCCCTCTTGTTCGCCGACCCATGGGCCGCTTTGGCGACCGCGGGTCTGATATATCTGGGAANNGAGAAGCCGAGGCCCTGAGAGCCGAGGATGAGGCGCCCGCCAGGACTTCCTGACACTCATGAACAAAGCCGGCTCCCGCGAGAATGGCATCTTGCCAATCTCCGATCACCACCGTTCACTGCCGCCGACCCGCGATAACGAGGTGAAATGTCGACCATCCGAACCTCCACCCGCCTCGCCGTCGATATTGGTGGCACCTTCACCGACGTTGCTTTGGAGCATCCTGGCGGGCGGGCGACCATCAAAGTGCTGACAACCTCAACCGCGCCAGAATTGGGTGTTCTGACCGGCATACAGTCCATCCTGAACACGTCAGCGATCTCGGCCTCGCAAATCGAGTTGATCATTCACGGCACAACCCTCGCGACCAACGCGGTGATTGAACGAAAAGGTGCCCGAACGGCCTTGCTAACGACCGAGGGCTTTCGCGACGTCATCGCGATGGGAAATGAAAGCCGCTATGATCAATACGATCTGAATATCACGCTGCCTGAACCTCTTGTGCCTCGCAGCCTGCGCCTGCCGGTAGCCGAGCGCATCGATAACACGGGACGTGTTCTGCGAGTTCTGGACGAGGCAGCCGTACGTGCGCTCATTCCCCAATTGAAACGTGAACAGGTTGCCAGTATCGCGGTGGGTCTGTTGCACTCGTTCGTGAACGGCGATCACGAAAAGCGCACCAGAACCATTCTGAATGAGGAACTTCCGGACGTGCCGGTGTCACTATCTTCCGAGGTGTCACCAGAGATGCGCGAATGGGAACGATTTTCCACCACCGTCGCGAACGCCTATGTCCAACCCATGATGGCGCGTTACCTCCGCCAACTGGAGGCTGATCTCCGCGATACCGGTTTCTCCGCGCCGTTGTTCCTGATGATGTCCGGTGGAGGACTGACCACCATTGAAACGGCATGCCGGTTTCCAATTCGTTTGGTGGAGAGCGGTCCCGCGGGCGGCGCGATTTTCTCCGCCCACATTTCCCGGGAATGCGGCCTCGATCGTGTTCTTTCTTTCGACATGGGCGGCACTACAGCCAAGATTTGCCTGATCGATGATTTTCGGCCGCAAACCTCTCGCTCTTTCGAAGTCGCACGAGTCGGGCGCTTTCGAAAGGGATCAGGCCTGCCACTGCGGATCCCGGTGATCGAAATGGTGGAGATTGGCGCGGGAGGTGGTTCGATCGCTCACGTCGATTCCATAGCCCGAATCGAGGTTGGCCCGGAAAGTGCCGGCGCCGACCCCGGTCCGGTCTGCTATGGACGAGACGGAACAAAACCCACGGTGACTGACGCGAACCTGTTGCTCGGTCGCTATGATCCGGTTCGCTTCGCGGGTGGCTCGATCCAATTGGACACAACGGCCGCCCGCGAGGCCCTTCTGGCCGAAGTTGGAGCCCCGCTCGGACTCGCCCCGGAAATAGCAGCCTTGGGAGTCATCGAGATCGTCGATGAAAACATGGCCAATGCCGCTCGGGTACACGCCATAGAGTCCGGCAAGTCCTACGAAGGGCGCACTTTGATAGCGTTCGGGGGCGGTGGTCCTGTCCACGCGTGTCGTCTGGCTGAGAAGGTCGGCATTCAGCATGTTTTAGTGCCGTCAGGCGCCGGTGTCGGCAGCGCGATTGGCTTTCTCCGCGCGCCGGTTGGATATGAGGTCGTGCGAAGCTTGTATCAGCGTCTCTCAACCTTCGATACGAGCGCTGTCAATGCATTGCTTGCGTCGATGTACGACGAAGCACGTGCCGTCGTGGACCGAGGCCGTTTAGGCGAACCGATGGCCGAGACCAGGATAGCGTTCATGCGGTACGTCGGCCAAGGGCACGAAATTCCTGTAGTTCTGCCGGCCCGAACCCTGTCCCCGGCCGACGTCGCGGCCATCCGCGGCGATTATGAACAGGAATACGCGAAATTCTTCGATCGGCCCGTGCCAGGATCCGATGTGGAGGTCATGAGCTACGCGGTGGTTCTGACGACAACGACACCCGAGATCAAACCAGCTTCAGCAACCACAACCTTCACCGATCTCCATTCGACCCGGTCGCAACTGGTTCGCGATACCTCAACCGGGGCGACCGACCCTTGGCCTGTCCATGACAGGGCCACGATGGGAATTGGAGCACGAGTCCGTGGCCCAGCGATCATCGCGGAAGATGAGACCTCGACACTTGTCAACGCGGGCTGGCACGCCTTCGTGAACAGCATGGGCTACATAGAAATCACCCGAGAGGCCGCCTGATGGCCCACGAAACGAATCCACTCACGCAGATTCATCGCCAAATCATGTGGAACCGGCTCATCGCGGTCGTCGAGGAGCAGGCACGCATCATGATCCGTACCGCCTTCTCAACGACGGTTCGAGAGGCAGGCGACCTGTCCGCCGGGGTTTTCGATTTGCAAGGGCGCATGATGGCACAGGCGGTAACAGGAACGCCTGGGCACGTAAATTCCATGGCCGAGAGCGTCGGTCACTTCCTCAAGAAATTCCCGGTTGAGACCATGAAGGCGGGCGACCATTACATTACCAACGACCCTTGGCTTGGTACCGGCCACCTACATGATTTAACGGTCGTCAGCCCGGCCTTTCACAATGGGAAGATTGTCGGCCTGTTCGCGAACACCGCACACGTTATCGATATTGGTGGCCTCGGAATGGGGCCCGAGGGGCGTTCGGTCTTCGAGGAGGGAATGTATATCCCCATCGTCCGCTGCTTTGACCAGGGCCGGCCGAACGAAACATTCTTCGATTTCATCCGCGCGGGATCGCGCCTGCCAGTGGAACTCGAAGGCGATATCTACTCACTTTGCGCTTGCAACGACGCGGGAGCTCGCCGTCTGACGGAGATGATGGTTGAGTTCGAAATGGAGGGCCTTGAGGATCTTGCTCAATTCATCTTCGACAACTCACTCCGGGCCACCCGCGCGGAAATCGAACGCCTTCCGGCTGGCGTTTATTCCAGCGAGATCTGGTCCGACGGCTATGAGGAGCCAGTACGTCTGGCTGCTCGCATGCAGATTCTGAACGACGGAATCATCGTTGATTTCGCCGGAACATCAGGCCTTTCCTCTCGTGGTATTAACGTTCCACCCGCATATTGCCGTGCTTACGCATGCTTCGGCATTAAATGCGTGGTAGCCCCCGAAATCCCTAACAACTGGGCTTCGCTGTCACCGTTTCGAATGACCATTCCGGACGGGTGTATCCTCAACGCACCTCATCCCTATCCGGTGTCGGTACGTCACGTGATAGGTCATTTGCTACCCGACCTGATGATGGGTTGCCTTCATCAGGCGGTTCCAGATCGGGTAACAGCTGAAGGAGCCTCCGCGTTATGGAACCCGCCACTCCGAGGCGGCTCGTCGGTCTCGGGGCAGGCGCGTGGCAATCGGCCGGTTATCGGTGATTTCGAAGTCATCACTTTCAATTCCGGAGGGACGGGGGCTCGCCCAACGCAGGACGGCCTGAACGCCACGGCGTTTCCGTCGGGGGTAAGAACCATGCCGGTCGAAGCGACCGAGAATGTCGCGCCGATCATTATTTGGCGAAAGGAACTCAAGCCTGACTCGGGAGGCGCTGGCCGAACACGCGGCGGCACGGGTCAGATCATGGAGATCGCGACCAAGGGAGATCTCGAGTTCTCCGTGAACGCCAGTTTCGACCGAATCGCGCACGCTCCCAAGGGGCGAGACGGAGGCCGAGATGGCGCCGCCGGTGTCGTGAAGCAAAAATCCGGAGCGAAGCTGCGAACCAAAGGTTATCAGGTTATCCCTGATGGTGATCGGCTCGTACTGGAACTTCCGGGTGGCGCCGGCATGGGTGATCCGGCCGCCCGCGACCCGGAGCTGGTCGCCCGTGACGTTCGGGATGGATTGGTCTCCGAGAAGATCGCTCGCTCGATCTATCGAGTTGTGGTCAATCAGGACGGCACGCCCGACATGGCCGCGACCAACGGCCTCCGCGGATAGGCTGACTTTTCCAATCGCTCTTATTGCATAGTTTGTT
>PLSZ01000244.1 GCA_003164305.1 Acetobacteraceae bacterium | reverse complement strand
ATCTGACCACGTGTAAAGGGGAACTCGGCCGAACCGGCGGAAGGGCGGTCCGCCGCCTCGAGTGGCCTTGGTCGCGAGCGTTGATGACGAGATTTTGAAGCCGATTGCGGTCAGGGCGTCAGCGACGTCTTTCCGGCGAAGTTTCGCGTCAGGGAGGAAGGGGTTCACTATTGCCACCGAGTTTGCGGACAGCGCCGCGGTTGCGATAGCGCTAGTTATAACTCGATTTCTCTTGATCTTTTTGTCGATCCCGAACCAAAACAACAGACAAACCAGAACGGCTGGCCGTTCTGGTTTTCGTTCAGGTTATTTCTGCGTTTGTCTGCCTTCCGGTCTGCCGCCGTGTCGAGGACGTCGTAGAGAATCGGGCAATTTTCCGAACGCTGCCTGCGCCTCCCTGGTTTGACACCCAGTCGCTTCCATCGTGTACGCAACGAGGTGAGCCTTTTTCGCGACGACTTTGTGAGTTTCGTAAAAGCGTTCCGCCTCCTTTTTCATGGACTGGTAGACAACCCCATCGGTTGGTAGCGGGGCCTCCCACAGCTTCCGGACGAGATTTTCATTGAAGGTCATGTGGCAATAGCGAGGGCCAGTCTCCCACCCGTTCTCCTTACCATTGGTGAAGTATACCCAGCCTCCATCCATCTCGATCGACACTTCAGGGATCTCGCATGGCAGACGCGTAGTCTCTCGGGGAATTGGATCGTGATTTTCTGAATCAGGGGCGCCGTGGGTCGGGGAGCCGTTGATCACCAGTGTCCCGGAAATCGGCTCTAATCGGCCCGCGGTAATCGCCTCCGCAAGGGCGCGCGCCGCGGCCCAGATTGCCCTTTCACGCTGACTGTTTTCCTCCCACCACGAGCTAAGTTTCGGAGGTGGAGGGTCACGTTCAAGGTAATCGACCTGGGGCGGCCGTGTTGATCCGAGCGATCGATCGGGGTCCATCCATGCGATCCAAGCGATGACCTGGCCGAGAGTGAATCGTGGGCTCTCTTTCTGTTTCGGCACCGCGCTACCCTTCCAATGCGGCAGGAGATTCCCGGTCAGTTGACGCCGGCTGGACAGTGTTCGACTTATCGGGATGGCCTTCCATGCGTGTCAGCGTTTCGTTCGCCACCGCGTCGGCCGCAGCCAACAAAACCGCATCAGCCGTGTGCACATATCGCGATGTAATGGAATGACCCTTGTGTCCAATAAGCGCGGCGATCGTGAGTTCGGAGTAACCCAGATCGCCGGCCAGCGATGCGAGGCCATGACGAAGCACGTGCGGCGTCACGTTGGCGGGTAGCTTGCCCAGCGCGGCGATCCTATCGAAATGCTTCCGGAACCCGCTCATCGTGCCTATACCGCGCGTTGGCGGGAACACAAGCGCATCGTCAGCGCCCCTCCCCAACCTGCGAAGCACGTCGCAAGCGGCGTTTGAGAGAGGGCGGCTGCTCTTGCCCGTCTTTGTATCCGCCAATGTCGCGGTGCGGCGCCCGAGATCGATGTCGCCCCACCGTAGCCCGAGTGCCTCTCCGCTGCGCCAACCGGTCAGCAACAAAAACCGAGTCGCAGCGATTGCCGCCGGCCACACGTCCCCGGCTTCGGCTCGCCGTAGTGCGGCCCCAAGCGCCGCATAGTCGGCGTCGAAGAGGCGCCGTTCACGAGTGCCGTCGGCCGGCCGCATGACGCCATGGACAGGATTGTCAGGTCGCATTCGATGTTTGACAGCATAGCTGAAGACCGCGCCCAGCAGGCCCACTGTGCGGCTGGCTGTGCCCATGCCGCCGCGAACATTGGATATGCCACGCTTCTTGTTGGTCCTGACGCGAGCCGCTGTCTTGCCCTCTGCGACGGCGTGCATGAAAGCCGCCACGTCCACCGAGGTGACAGCCGCCACTTTCATTGATCCGAGGAGCGGCTTGATGTGTTTTTCCAGCCGCCCTTCATCGGTTGCAAGCGTGCTGGCCTTTTTGGCGGCCCGCCGCCGCGTTAGAATTTTGCCGGCCGCAGCGTCCTTCCAGTATTCGTCGCAAAGCTCCGCCACCGTCTCGGCTTTCCGTTTGGCCTGCTTCTCGGCCGCCGGATCGCTCCCCTTTGTCCGGGCTTCCGACAGCACCGCAAGGGCTTTGTTGCGGGCCGTGTCCGGCGTCCAGGGCGCGCCATGCCTGCCGATTGTAAAAAGACGCTGACGGCCTTCGTCGGTCCGGTACATCACGAAATAGCTCACCGCGTTGCCGGCTCGACGCCTTGCACCAAAGCCCGGCACGGCGCCCGGGCCGAAATCCGAAATTTGCCTGTTCGGCGGGAGTGCGCGGATTTCCGTCAGGGTGATCTTTGCCCGCCTCGGCCTGTTTTCCGTGCCACCACGATTCGTCGCCATTGCCAGATCCGTTATCCCAGGATAACCTCGGGATAACATCGTGTGGCAAGTCGGGTCAAACCGAATGCAACTCGGTTTCACCTAAAATACTGAAATGTCGTGGACAATCAGACTGGCGCAATTCAGTTCTAATCCGCACAAACTCTGAAAACTGCCCTCCGAAGGCAAAGGTCGCACGTTCGAATCGTGTCGGGTCCGCCAGGCTTTTCAGCGATTTACGAGCGGCAGATCGGACGCGAGAAAATCGCCAGATAGCATATCAGATAGCGCAAATCTCCTGAAGGCGACGCCGTCCTCCCCCGGTCACCCCACGACAATACCTAATCGACCGGGGCCTTATGGCCTGCCGCGTGGCTAATTCACCGCCCGCCCCCGTCTCGGGCAGCAGCGGCCGCGGCGACCGTCGTGGCACCCGCGTGCCGCGGTGATGGACAAGATCGGCTGACTTTATAATTGTCCTGTGCTTGATCCATCGTTATCCGCCGGAACAGGGCATCGGCTTTTAAGTCGCTAAAGGCGTGGCGACCGGCGTTGTGCCATCGGTACGAAACGATTGGCGGAACGACATGCTGGTGAAACTCGCCTGACCGTTTCGGCAACGCCCGTCGCGATGATTGTTTGGGCACGGTGACGTTTAACAGAACATCGATGACGCGGTCGATATCGTCATCCGTCATGTCATGGTAACCTGGTAGATTGATCGCTCGGCCGGGCAGGTCGTAAGCGTGGACGTTGCCTGAGACCGATTGGAAGCCGGGCAACCCGCTCAGCGGCCAGAAGAAGACGCGCGCATCGATATTCTCGGCGGCGAACGCAGCCTGAAGCTTCTCCCGGGTGACACCGGTTTCGCGATCGAACAGCGCCGTCGGCATCCAGAAGCCGTTCCGGGTAACTTCTGGTTCCGAACTCAGTACGATCTCATTGCGTCCCGCGAGTCCTTCACGATACCGCGGGAATATCTCTCGCCTGCGCGCGAGCAACTCGTCGATCCGCTCCATCTGACCGACGCCGGCCGCGGCCTGAAGATTTGACATTTTGTACTTGAAACCAATGGTGTCCGCCCAGAACTGGCGGGTTTGGCCACGCGCGCGGCCATGATCGGAATGGGTCAGCACCCTCTCGAACAGCGCGGAGTCAGAGGTGACGAAAATGCCACCTTCTCCGGTCGTCACCGTCTTGGTGCCATGAAAAGAGAATGCGCCAAATTGACCGATCGAACCAGCCGCGCGGCCATTCCACTGAGCCCAGTGCTTCGGCCGCATCCTCGACAATCGGAATTTCGTTGCGCTCTCCGATTGCCAGCGGCGCCGACATATCGCACATATTGCCATGGATATGCACGGCGAGGATGGCCCGCGTGCGCGGCGTGATGGCGGCGTCCGTCGCATCCGACACCTCCCGCGACGTGATCGAGGGTTTGGTGTAGAGAATGCGCGATTTCATTCGCGTCTCCTGTCTTTCTGTTCGGCGCGAGATCATCTTGACGCGCCGATCAGTGGATGGGCCAGATCGCGCTCCGAAAGGATCGGATCCGGCATTGGCCACTCAATCGCGAAAGCTGGATCGTCCCACCGCGCGCCACGCGTCAGTTCCCCGTGATACGCTTCGGTCATCTGGTAGAAGACCTCGCTTTCGTCGGCGAGGGTCTGGAAGCCATGGGCGAACCCTGGGGGAATGTAGAGCGCGCGGCCGTTATTCGCGGTCAGTTCGACGCCCAGCCAGCGGTGCCGGGTGGGAGAGCCGGAGCGCAGGTCAACCGCCACGTCGAAGATCGCACCCCGGGTGCAACGGACAAGCTTGCCTTCAGGATGCGGTTCGTCCTGCCAATGCATGCCACGCAACGTGCCACGTCGCGCGTTGAACGACAGGTTGCATTGCGCGAAGCTGGTCGGCAGGCCGTGCGAGGCGAACTCCTCGGCGCAGAAGGCACGGGCGAAGTAGCCGCGCGGATCGGTGCGCGGATCGAGATCCACGTGCCAGACACCGTCCAGGACCGCGGGCGTGAAGATCACGGCAGCACGCGGGTGGTCGGGATCGGCACCACGAACCTGCCGCCCCAGTCGCGCACGGTCGCCATCTGGGCCGTGATCTCCTCCTGGAGGTTCCAGGGCAGGATCAGCACGTAATCCGGTTTCTCCTCCAGGATGGCCTCCGGAGCGCGGACCGGAATGCGTGTCCCCGGCAGCAGCATGCCCTGTTTGTGCGGGCTCCGATCGACGGTGAACGCGATCAGTTCAGGCCCCACGCCGCAGTAGTTCAGCAACGTATTGCCCTTGGCTGGCGCGCCATAGGCCGCGACCCGCTTGCCCGCCGCCTGGGCGTCGATCAAGAAACGCAGCAGCGCGCATTTCGCCGCGATCACCTGGCGGGCGAAACGCCGATAGGCTTCGCCGCCTTCAAGCCCGGAGGCCACTTCCTCGGCCAGCAGCCGGGCGACCGCCGGCGTCTCCTCATGGCCGGCCGGCGCGTGACAGGCGAAAACTCGCAGCGAACCGCCATGCGTCGGCAGTTGCTCCACGTCGAACACCCGCAATCCGTGGCGGGCGAAGATGCGCCGCGCGACATGCAGCGAGAGGTAGGAAAAATGCTCGTGGTAGATCGTGTCGAACT
>PLSZ01000354.1:266-10550 GCA_003164305.1 Acetobacteraceae bacterium | reverse complement strand
ATCCTTGAGGATCTTGTTCAGCGCGGTGCCGATATGGATGTTGCCGTTCGCGTACGGCGGGCCGTCGTGCAGGATGAATTTCCGCCTGGTCTGGCTGGCCTCGCGCAGCCGCCGCCAGATGCCCATGCGCTCCCAGCGGGCCAGCAGGACCGGCTCCTTCTTCGGCAGGTCGCCGCGCATCGGAAACTGGGTCGCCGGCAGGAAAACGGTGTCACGGTAGTCTTGGTTATCGGTCATAACTATCTCGCGCGGCGAACGGCCGCATCGGGGGAGGGGGGCGCGTCAGATCACAATGAACCCGGCCGCCAGTGAGCGGTCGGGCCGGTAATTCGCGCCTGTTTCATCCCGTGCATCGCCCGACTATGCGGAGGGGGGCACGGCGAGGTCAAGGACGCGGCGGGCCTCGGCCGCGTCGGCGGCGATCTGCGCGCGCAGCGCATCGATGCCGGCGAACCGGCGCTCCGGACGCAGGAAGGCGAACAACGTCACCTCCAGCTCCTCGCCGTAGAGGGTGCCGGTGAAGTCGAACAGGTTGACTTCCAGGAGGCTCTCCGGCGTGGCGTGCACCGTCGGCCGGCGGCCGATATTGGCCACCCCGCGCAGGCGGCGCCCGTCCGGCAGGGTGGCGATGACCGCATAGACCCCACGCGCCGGTTCCAGGTGGCGGCCGAGCGGCAGGTTGACGGTGGGGAAGCCGATGGTGCGCCCACGCTTGTCGCCATGACCCACAGTCGCGCGGATCGTCCAGTGGCGGCCGAGCATCAGCGCCGCGCGCTCGGGATAGCCGTCCCGCAAGGCGCGGCGGACGCGGCTGGACGAGATCGGGCCGGCGTCGTCGGCGAACGGCGTCACCACGGTCAGCCCGATGCCCACCGCCTCGGCCCGCGCGGCCAGGAAGCGCGTGTCGCCGCCGCGCCGATGGCCGAAGGCGAAGTCGGGACCGCAAACCAGATGGCGGGCACCGATGCCCCGGTACAAGATCTCGGTAAAGAAGGTCTCGGCGGACATTTCGCTGAACGCACAGTCGAACGGCAGCTCATAGGTGGTCTGCACCCCGAAGAGGGCCAGCGCATCGGCCCGGGCGGGGGGAAGGGTGAGGCGAAACGGCTGGTCGTCCGGGCGGAACACTTCGCGCGGGTGCGGCTCGAAGGTCAGCACGGCCAGCGGCACCTTCGGCCGGGCACGGTGCGCGGCGCGCAACACATGGGCATGGCCGAGATGCACGCCGTCGAAATTGCCGAGCGCCACGGTCGCCCCGCGCGCATCCTCGGGCAGGCCACGCCAGTCCTTGAAGATGCGCATCAGCCGCGGACGGGGACCAGCACGGTCGCCTCGCCCTCGACGACGGGCTTGCCGGCCACGCTGCACACGCACTTCAGGGTAGCGCGCTTCTTGGCGACGTTGATGTCGGTCACCTCGACGGTGGCGGTAACGGTGTCGCCGATCTTCACCGGGGCACGGAAGCGCAGGGTCTGGGCCAGGTAGACGCAGCCCGGCCCCGGCAGCCTGGTGCCCAGCACGGCGCTGATCAGCCCGGCGGTCAGCATGCCGTGGGCCACCCGCTGCCCGAACGGGCCGGCGGCGGCGGCCTCGGCGTCGATGTGCAGCGGATTGGTGTCGGTGCTCACCGCCGCGTACAGCAGGATGTCGGCCTCGGTTATGGTTTTGCCCGTGCTGGCGGTCATGCCGACCCGCAGCTCGTCCAGATAGGTGGTCATCGCGCTCTCCGATGCGGCGCGGCTTTCTCGTCCGTTCGCCGGACGGCGTCCAGACTATTCATCGTTCCAGGGGCTTGACGAGAAAGTACCGGGCGCCACCGGGCGGGTAGTCGGCGAGCGCGCCGAAACAGGAAAAACCGAGACGCTCGTAGAACGGGCGGGCCTGGAAGCTGAACGTGTCGAGCCAGATCACCCGGCAGCGGCGCGCCCGCGCGACCGCCTCGGCACGGGCCATCAGTTCGCTGCCGAGACCGGCGTGGCGCCGCCGCTCCGGCAGGAACAGCAACTGGACAAAAAACCGGCCCAGCTCGCTCCACCCCCACAAGCCGCCCACCACCGAACCGGCGTCATCGCGGACCAGCAGGCCGAGCGGGCGGCGCAGCGGCGCGGTCCCCGCCAGGGCGGCAACGTCGGCTGGCGACAGGACGTCCGTGGCGGCCAGACCGGCAGCGGGGGTGCCCGGCGTAAGGTCGCGGGCGAGGAACCGGCAGTGCGCCGCCGGCGGGCCATCGTCGAGCCGGCCGAATTCCCGCCAGCCGCGACGGGCGAGGAAACCGGCGGTGTCCGGGTCGGCCTCGACCCAGGCCGCCCGGCAGCCGCGTTGCCACGCCTCGGCCTCGGCGGCGCGCAACAGGGCGGTGCCGAGGCCGCGCCCACGCCGGGCCGGCAGCACGGCGAGCAGTTGCAGGTGCAGCCAGGCGTAATAGGTGTAGCCGAACAGCCGGCCGACGGCCTTCCCGTCCGCACCCGGCAGAGTCACGGTCAGCCCGCGACCCGGCTCGGGCCGGCCACTGACGGCGTCGTTGTAGGCGTCGATGCCACGGAAAATGGCGGCCTGAGCCTCGTGATCCTCGGTCTCGACCTGCGTGATTCCCATGCCGCCAGCGTGGCACAACGCGCCGGGGTGTGCGAGGGTAAGCCGTCGACTCAGAAGGACCCAAAGATGTCAGACACCGTCACGCGAGCCGTCGCCCTGTTGCTGGCGGCGCGGCGCGATCCCGCGCAGCGTCTGGCCGATTTGCCGGCGGAACTGCGCCCGGCCGATCGCGCCAGCGCTTATGCCATCCAGCATGAAGTGACGAAATCCTTCGCCGCCATCGGCGGGTGGAAGGTGAGCCCGTTCCTGCCCGACGGCCCGCCGTTCTGCGGTGCGCTGCCGGCCGCCGGCATCGTGGCGGGTCCGGCTGAACTTTCCGCCGCGGTGTTCACGATGCGCGGCGTGGAGGCCGAGGTGTCGGTGCGGATGGCCCGCGACCTGCCGCCGCGCGCCACGCCCTACACCCGCGCCGAGGTGGCCGACGCCATCGCCGCCTTCTATCCCGCCATCGAGGTGTTGCAGTCGCGCTTCCTGGAGCCCGCCGCCATCACCCCAATGACCGGGCTGGCGGATTCGCAGGCGCATGGGGGGTTCGTTTACGGCGCGCCGGTAGCGGGCTGGCAGGCGATCGACCTGGCGGACGTGAGCGTCGTGCAGCGCGTCGATGGCACGGTGAATGCCACCCGGACCGGCCATCCCGGCGGCGATCTGCTGGGCGAGGTGGTGTGGCTGGCCAATGAGGGCAGCACCTGGGCGGGCGGGCTGAAGGCCGGCCAGTTCGTCACCTGCGGTTCCTGGACCGGCGCCAACCGGGTGGGCCCGGCGGCCAGGATACGGGTGGAATTTTCCGCCGTCGGCGCGGTGGCGCTGGACTTCGTGGCGTAGGGCGGCTCGACCCCTCCCCCAACCCCCTCCCACAAGGGGAGGGGGAAGGAAGCAAGAGCCTACGAGGCGAGGGCGTGGATGTCGCGGGCGGCGAGCAGGCGCGCGACCCCGGGGTAGTCGCGCTTGCCCGAGCCGAAGACGGGAATCGCGTCGACCGTGACGACGCTGCGCGGCACCATGAGCTCGGCGATGCCGCGCGCAGCAGCGTGGGCGAGCAGATCGGCCGGATCGGCGTTGGCGCGTGTGGTGACCAGCACGAGGCGCTCGCCCTTGCGCGGGTCGGGCTGCGCCATCACCGCATGGGTGGCGTCCGGCCACAGCGACGCGGCGAGATCCTCGGCGGCGGCCATCGACACCATCTCGCCGGCGATCTTGGCGAACCGCTTGGCCCGGCCGAGGATCGAGACATACCCCGCCGCGTCGACGGAAACGATGTCGCCGGTGTCGTACCATCCGCCCTCGGGCGGATGCAGCACACCGGGTTCGTTTCCGAGCAAATAGCCTAGCATGACATTGGGACCGCGCACGTGCAGACGGCCGCCCTCCACGATGCCGGGCACCGCTTCAAGCCGGTGCGCGATGCCAGGCAGCGGCCGGCCCACGGTATTGGGGCGGCAATGCATCGCGGTGTTCAGGGCGATCACAGGTGCGGTCTCGGTGGCGCCGTAGCCTTCCAGGATGCGCACGCCGAACCGCTCGGCGAACAGGCGTTTGGTCTCTTCCCGCACTTTCTCGGCGCCGGCGAAGATGTAGCGCATGGCATAGAAGTCGTAAGGGTGGGCATAGCGAGCCCACCCATTCAGGAACGTATCGGTACCGAAGCAGATTGTGGCGTCGGTGTCGTAAATCAGACCCGGAATGATCCGGTAATGCAGCGGGCTGGGGTAATGGAAGGTCCGCACGCCGGAGACCAAGGGCAGAATGGTGCCGCCGGTCAGCCCGAACGAATGGAACATCGGCATCGCGTTAAATACCGTGTCGCCGCCATGAAAGTCGATCACCGACGATAGCTGCGCGCAGTTCGCCAGGATGTTACGGTGGCTGAGCACGACGCCTTTGGGCCGGCCCTCGGAGCCGCTGGTGAACAACACGACCCCGGCGCCGTTCGGATCGCCATGCGCGCCCGGCAGGCGGCCGGGAAACCACGAGTCGAGCTTGCCGCGGAGTTTGTCCTTGAAACCGATGCCGTCGCGGATGTCCTCCAGCCAGACGAAACGGACCGACGCCGACATTTGCTCGACGAGGCCGGCCAATTTCGCTCGGGTAATGAAGTCGCGGCTGGAGACGACGACGCCGATGGTGGCGGTCTCGCAGGTGGCCAGCACGCTGCCGGCGCCAGCGGACGGATTTAACAAGCACGGCACGCGGCCGAACGCCTGCGCGGCGCAAAACGTCACCACCGAGCCGACCGCGTTGGGCAGCAGCAGGCCGAATCTCCCGCCTTCCGGCACGTGCTTCGCCAACGCGCGGCCCAATACCGCCGCGCCGAGGATCAACCGCTGATAACTGATCGGCGCGCGGGCGATATCCTCGGCGATGATGGTCGAGTGGCCATGCGTCGCGGCGGCGTCCAGCACGGCGCCGAACAGCGTGCGATTGATGTTGCGGGATCGAAACACCGCATCGACCATGACATCCTGCAAGGCGCGGCCGATCGCCATGCGACGGTCGCGCGGCGACAGGCTGTCCGCGTTCGCCGGGGTCAAATCCACCGACGGCCAAATGTGTACGGTCAGCGGCGGAAACCAGCGGCGCCGGGCGCGTCCGGCCATGCGGCCAAGGTGGGAGAATCGTGGCCCGTCAATGGAAATCGGCAGGATGCGCGCGTGCGCCTTGTCGGCGACCAGGCCGGCGCCTTCGTAAACTTTCATCAGCGCGCCGGTGCGGGTCAGGCGGCCCTCTGGGAAGATCATCAATTTCCGGTCATGATCGCGGACCGCCTCGACCATGCGTTTTAACGAGAATGGCGACAGCGGATCGACCGGGAACGTATCGACCGCTTTCAGGAACGGTTTCACCCACCATTTCCGGGTCTGGGCGGTATCGATGGCGAAGGTTGGATTGTCCGGCAGAAACGCCGCGATCAGGCAGGCATCGAAATACGATTGGTGGTTCGAAACGATGACCACGCGCGGGCCGGCGGCGCGATAGTTCTCCAGTCCGTGCACCGTCACGCCGTGCAACGCGCGGAAGTACCAGCGAAACAGCGAGCGCCAGACCTCATGCGGCAGGATGCGGACGATCCAGAGCGCGACGAAGAAGTTCGCGATCGCGGTCACCTCCAGCACACGCGGCGCGGTGAATCCGAACCCGGCCAGCAGCGCGGCGGCGGCGGCGCCGAGCACCATGAACAGCGCGTTCATCACGTTGTTGGCCGCGACCATGCGCGACCGCTCGTTCGGGTGCGCGGCATCCTGGATGATCGCGTAAAGCGGCACCGAGAACACACCGCCGCACACCGCCAGCAGGAACAGGTCGGCGCCAATGCGCCAGCCTCGCAACGATCCGGCGACCGCGGCGGCGTCGGCCAGGTCTCCCGCCGCCTGGGCCGCATGGGCGAAGTCCCAGCAGAAGACTGAAATGCCCAACGCGGCGAAGGGCACGAGGCGGGGCGAGACCTCCCCATGCAACAGCCGCGCGCATCCGATCGAGCCGGCGCCGACACCGATCGCGAACACCGACAGCAACAAGGTCATCACGGTTCCGTCGCCGTGCAGCGTATCGCGCGCGATCACCGGGAACTCGGTCATCAGGGTCGCGCCGACGGTCCAGAACCAGGACAGGCCGAGGATGCACAGCCAGATGCCGTGCTGACCGATCGCCAGGCGTAACAGGTCCGACGTCTCCGCGAACGGGTTCCACCGGATCCGTAACGATGGATCGGCGGCGGCGGCGGCCGGGATGCGCATGGCGCCGAACAGGCCCAACAGCGCCAACGCCACGCCGGCGGTGCCGACGATCGCGGTGCCGCTGTCCAGCAGGATCAGTCCGCCCCCGGCGACGGTGCCGGCGACAATGGACAGAAAGGTCGTCGCCTCGATCGCTCCATTACCGGCGATGAGTTCGTCTTCCGCCAGCAATTCCGGCAACACGCCGTACTTGACGGGTCCGAACAGCGCCGCTTGCACGCCCAGTCCGACCAGGACGCCGAGTAACGCTGTAACGCTGCCGGACAGAAAGGCCAGGGCTGCCAGCAGCATCAGGCCGACTTCCATTAGTTTATACAAACGAATGAGCCGCGGCTTCGCGAACCGGTCGGCGAGTTTTCCCGCTGTCGCGGACAGCAACGCATAAGGCGCGATGAACAGCGCGCCGGCCAGCGCGGAGAGGCCGGCGCCGCCGATGTGGAGTTGGAAAATCGCCAGCACGACCATGGCGTTCTTGACCAGATTGTCGTTCAGCGCCCCGCAAGATTGCGCCAGCACCAAAGGGCCCAGGCGCCGCGTCTTCATTAAACCGATGGGAGACATTTCGACCTCCTAGGAAAGCGCGCGCCAGCACATGGCGACGATGGTGTCGGCTCGTTCTCGTAACTGACCTGTCAGTCGTCCGTACAACAGACCGGTGGCGGGCTGCACGATCAGGCCGATGATGGCCATCGCCATCAGTTCGGGTTCCCGTCTGGGGATTTCTCCGGCGTCCATCGCGGCGGTGACGGCACGGCAGATGATCTCGACCGGGTTGCGTTCGGTGCGTTCCACGTGGTGCAGGAAGCCGTGCTGCGTCATCACCAGGAAGCGGAAGCGGATATTGTCCTGATCGTGCAGCCGGCAAATCTCGCGCACCAGGTGTTCGAGGCGCATCCGGAACGGACCGGGCACGGCGGCGATCTCGGCCAGCATGTCGCCGTACGCGGCATAGCCTTCGCGGAACAATTCCTCGACCAGGGCGTCGCGGGAGGCGAAGTGGGCGTAGAGGTTGGACGGCTTCATGGCGCAGCGGGCGGCGATGTCGCGGACCGAGACGGCATCGACGCCGTGTTCGACGAACAGGCGCATGGCCTGTTCTTTGATGACTGTGCGTTTGCCGCCTGGGTCGCGCATTTGTTTCCTGAACGATGAACGACTGTTCGTTAATCCAAGAGGCCGGCCGCGTCAAGGGAAATCCCGCGGCAAACCCGGGCTCAGCCGTTCAGCGCTTCCCGACGCAACGCCGCCAGCCGGGCCGCCGCCACCGGGGTATCGAACTGCCGCGCACGCTCCCGTCCCGCCTCCGACAGCGCCTCACGCCGCGCCGGATTGCCCGCCAAGGCCACGATCGCCGCGGCGATCTCCTCCGGCCGGTCCGGGTTGGCGTAGACCGCGGCATCGCCGGCGACCTCGGGCAGACCGCCGCGGGGGGAGACGATCAGCGGCGCCCCACAGGCGATGGCCTCCAGGGCTGTCAGGCCAAAGGGCTCATTCCAGCGGCTGGGGACGATGACGATGGCGGCGCGGGTCATTGCCTTCAACACGCCGGGATGGTCGCGATACCCCAGCATCGCCACGCCCGCCGCCTCCGCCTGGGCGCGGATCTGGCGGACGTAGGCGGTCTCCCGGACGTTGGCGCCCATGCCGTCGGCGCCGATCAACTCCGCGCGCCAGCCGGGTAGCGAAGGCAACGCCTGTTCGCAGGCCTGGATGAAGGCGTCCGGCGCCTTGTCGGGCACCACGCGGCCGGCGAACAGGATGACCGGGTCGCGCTCCACCGGCGGCGGCACGACGTCGAGGTCCACGCAGTTGTAGAGCACGCGCACCAGCCGGCCCTCGCGCCCGGACGCCGAATCGAGCCCATCCATGAACCGCAGCCGCAGGTAGTTCGACGACGTCATGACCAGCCGCAACCGCCGCAACAGCCGGGCCCGGGCGGCGGGTGAACGGGCCGCGCGCATGTCCGCGGGATCGTTGTTCAGCAGCAGTCCGACCGGGGTGCGCGGGAGCAGCCAGCTCAGCGCGAGGGCTATTTCCGGCCGGTTATGCACCTCGATCATGGCGGGACGGGCGCGGCGCAGAACGCCCAGCATGCCGGCCACGAAGCGCAGGTTGACGTTGCCCGGCCACCACGCGGCGGGCCGGATCGCCTGGAACGGGACCTCGGGGAAGGTCGGTTCATCCTGCTCTCCGCCGAGGACCAGGGTGCGGAACCCGGGCGCTGTCGCGTAACGCCGGGTCAGCAGGCCCAACGCGCCGGCGCGGCCGGTGCTGAAGCCCTCGCGCGGCGGCAGGATGACGGCCACCAGGGGATCGGGCACGCCGGTGGCATCCACCATCGCTAGGGCCCCTGTGGCGGGGCGGGCGCCGGTGGACCGGACGCGGGAGGCTTCGTCGCGGCTGGCTTCTTCGCGATGGCCGATGGCTTCGGAGCCGGTTTCGCCGATGCCGGACCTGCATGCGTCCCCGCGGCAGCCGGGCGAGCGCGTCCCGCCATCACGGCACCGGCCGGCCCAGAGGGTGCCGTCCCCGGTGCCGTGGAAGTGATCGGGGCCGGTGTCGCCCGTGGCTTCCCGGTCGGCGTGACGGGGGCCCCCGGCGCAATGGAGGTGACCGTCGCCGTTGTCGCCCCTGGCTTCGCGGTTGGCGTGACAGCGATGGCGGCTTTGGGAGCCGCGGTCACCGGCGGGCCACCCGAGGAAGACCGCGCGGTGCCGGTGCCTCGCGAGGCCGGGGCCGTCGGCACGTTCGCCGGTCTCACCCCTGGCGACCCTGCCCCGCCGGACGTCGTGCCTATCGAACGGGTTGCCCCGGTTGCGCTCCCGGGAGGCGCGATTCCGGCGCCTGTCGCGGTTTGGCTCGTGACGGGCGTCGGCGCTGTGCCGGTCACGGGCGTCCCGGTCGCCGCGGGCGCCTGTCCCGAGCCCCGGGTGCCCGCGGCCGGGCTCGCCCCTGGTGTGGCACCGGCCCCCGCCGCGCCCGGAGCGTTCCCGGCGCGGTCGATGAACCGCTCGATCACCTCGTCGATCCCGCCCGAGGCCTCCTGGGTCACCGCCCCCGCGATGTCGCCCCAGTAACGGTCCACCGTCCCCGCCGGCAGGTCGTGCAACTGGGAGACCTTGCCGTTGACCACCCCGCTCGGCCGGGACACCGTCCAGACGATCTCCACCCGCTGCTGGGCGTTTGCTACGTTCGTCACCTTGACCTGGCCCTGGACGACGAAATCGGCGCCCTCGGGCGTGACCTGCACCAGGGGGCCGAACTGCGCCAGTTGGGCTCGGATCAGGCGGCTCAGCGCGGTGTCGCCGTCGCCGGGNNGCGCAGGCTGAGCATCAGGGCCAGCACCTTCGGCACCGCGTCGTGCGCCGCCTGGCCAAGGGTCCACGGCGCCCCCGTGATCCACCCGGGCGCCGGGGTCGGCGCGCCGTCGATGACGCCCAGTTGCTTGCCGTTGGGATCGTCGATCGCGTAGTGGGGGATGATGGAGTCGCCCTGACGCTCGGCCGTCACCAGCAAAGCCCAGTCGCCTTTGTGGGCCGGGCGCGCCAGGCTGGGCACTTCCTCCTTTTGCAGGCTGAGCGCCAGGAGGTCGGCGTAGTCGGTCTCGGCGGNNGCGGTGGCGCCGGGATTGCCCAGGAATGGCTCCGGCAAATCGCCGCAGGCGGCGAGGAACAGCGGCGGCAACAGCGCGAGGCGAAGCAGGAGACGGAAACGCATGCGGCGGGTTCAAGCAGAAGTTGCGCCGCGCCACCAGAAGCGGGAGGATTTCCGGATGCCGTTCGTGATCCGTCCGCTGCGCGCCGATGAGGCTGAGACGTACCGGGATATCCGGCTGGAGGCGCTGCGGCTGCATCCCGAGGCGTTCGGGTCCTCGTTCGAGGAGGAGAGCGCGCGGGCGCCGGCGTGGTTCGGGGAGCGGCTGACCGGGAACACGGTGTTCGGCGGGTTCCGCGGG
>PLSZ01000354.1:0-228 GCA_003164305.1 Acetobacteraceae bacterium | reverse complement strand
GGTGGCGGCGGTGGTGGATCACGCGCGGGGGCGGGTGGAGGTGCTGCTGTTGAGCGTGACGGAGGGGAATGTGCCGGCCAGGCGGCTGTACGAGACGTTCGGGTTTGTGGCCTGGGGGGTGGAGGCGAAGGCGCTGCGGGTTGGGGGGGTGTGGTACGACGACGTGCACATGGGGAAGTGGTTGGGGTGACAGGTAGCCTCGGGGGTTCGGGGCAGACGGCGTTGGCG
>PLSZ01000262.1:4268-7890 GCA_003164305.1 Acetobacteraceae bacterium | reverse complement strand
GCCGGCGATGATCAGCTTCGGCTTTTCGGCGCGCGCGAGGCGTTCGAGTTCCTCGTAATCCAGGATCCCGTCCTCCCGCCGCACGCCGTACTGCACCGCGTGGAACCATTTTCCCGACAAGTTCGGCGCGGCCCCGTGGGTCAGGTGGCCGCCAGCCGCGAGACTCATGCCCAGTACGGTGTCGCCCGGCTTGCACAGCGCCAGGAACACCGCCTGGTTGGCCTGGGCGCCCGAGTGCGGCTGCACATTGGCGAATTCACAGCCGAACAGTTGCTTCGCCCGCGCGATCGCCAGTTCCTCGGCCACGTCGACGTAGACGCAGCCCCCGTAATAGCGGCGGCCCGGGTAGCCCTCGGCGTATTTGTTGGTGAGGACGGAACCTTGCGCTTCCAGCACCGCCGCCGACACCATGTTCTCCGACGCGATCAGCTCGATCCCGTCGCGCTGGCGGCCGAGTTCGTGGCCAAGCGCCGCGGCGAGTTCCGGGTCGGTCTCGGCGAGGGAGGCGGAGAAGAAACGGTCCACGCTGGTGGCGGAGGATTGGTCGTCCATGGGGATCCTGACCGAAAGAAGGGATGGCCGTCGTCTGGCACGCGCCGCGGGCGGTTGCAACACCAATGGGGCGGCGTCAGCGCGATGGGTCGAGGCGCCCCGTCTCCAGCCAGCCCGGCACGCGGGCCAGCGCGTCCTGGCGGCCTGGCTCATTCGTCCCCGTGGTCGCCATGCCGCTTTGGGTGGTGGTGCCGGAGCGTTGTTTGACCGGACGGTTGGGCGCGTCGAAATCGTGGTAGGCGCCGGGATACGCGATCATGGCGATCTCGTTCGGGTGGCGCGCGGTGAGCTGGTGGCAGGGCGCCGCCGGGGTCCAGTCGTCGCTCTCGCCCATCACGATCAGCAGAGGCGCGGCGGGATGCCAAAGCAGGTCCGGGGCGAAGCCTCGGCAGCCGGGATAGAAGGCGGCGAAGCGGAGGAACAGGTTGGGCGGCAGGTCGGACGCCGCGGCGGCGGTGGCGAGCACGGTGCTGCCGCCGTCCGACCAGCCCATCATGGCGACCCCTCCGGCTGGGTTTCCGGCCCGCGCGGCGAGCCACCGCGCCGCGGCGATCGCATCGTCTCGCCGCGCGCCCTTGGCCGTGACCGAGCGGAAGGCGTTGGCGCACTGGGAGCCGAGGCCGCGCGAGCCGAAACTGTCCGGCAGCAGAACGATGTGGCCGCGGCGGGCCATGACCACGGCCCATTGGCCGTCCCGGATGGGGAACGGGCCGCCGCAGCCGTGCATCGCCAGGATCGGCGGCGCGGTGGGTGCTCCGGCGGGGAGGATGAGGGCGGCGTCGAGGGTCACGCCGGATGGGCCGGGCACGGCGACGCGTTCGACGTGGACACCGGCGGTTTGCAGGAAGGCGAGGAGGGCGAGGAAGGAGGCCATGGACGGGTTTCCCGGGGTAATGCACCCGATCCATTGTAAGAGCGCCAGGCGGACGCGCCAGAGAGCCCAAACGGCGTTAGAAGGGCGATCCTTCAACCATACATTTCGATATCAGGACGAACGCGAGCCGCGGCCGGATCAACCAATCGGCGATTGACGCGGTCCGGCGAGCGGCCCAACGCTCTGGATTGTCTGGACATGAAGTGAAGGGCCGATACCGGCGAAAACCGTTGGGTCGAGTGCCGGTGCCTGAACGGCGGCGAACAGCGCCCCTGATGGCGTAACGTCGGCGATGGCGATCGAATTGGCCTGTAAGGCAAGTTGCGACAGCGGGGGGGTGCCACGGGCGCCGCGATGCCGGCGCCAGATGTGCCGACCGGTTGGACGGCGGTGCCGGCGCTGATGAAAGTGAGGCCCTGACTCAGTTCAAGACTGGCCCACCCCGCGGGTGTTGCCTGATCGGGCACTGTGTTTTGGCCCATCGCGGCCGCCGCGCCAGCCGACGTTACGTCCGCCACGGTGATCTGACCCGACTGGGCGGGGATATCAGCCAGCGTCGAGGTGGAATTTTGCGCCGACTCTGGCGCCCCCGCCGCGGACGATGGCGCGGCTGTGCCGCCGGCAGTCGCCGCCGACACGATGTTGTTCACGTCCGCCAATTGGGCGGCAGGGTTAAAGAACGCGATATCGCTGGTCGATCCCAGGTTGCGGTATGACGGCGGGCCGGCCGCGAGGGCGGACGCCTCCGCCGGGCTGGCGATGATCGGCGGATCACCAGCCAACGAGAAATACACGTCGGCCCCCTGGCCCGTCGTTCCATTTGCATAATCAAACGTGAAGGTATTTTTTATCAGATTCCCGTTGTCAGCCTGATCGACCATGTTGGCGGTCAGCCCAATCTCCGTGATCCCAAGCTGGGGGAGGGTGAACAGGCTTCCCGGTCCTCCATTTGCACCCGGAACCCACACGCGCGGAGTGTCAAACCGCTGGTCGGCGGCGGTGATTTCGCCGTCGCCATTGGAGTCATAACTCGCGAGCTCATTCATGTCGGAGATCATCTCGTGGCTCGACGTGATGGTGCCGGTACCCTCTTTGTCGATGACGAGGAATCCTTCGCCGGACGTTATCCAGCCGGTACCCTCAAGGGTGCCTTGACCCCGCATGTCGAACGTCACCTCGTTGGTATTTTGATCGGTTGTGACGACGGCCCCGCCGTTTAAGTTGAGTACGATCGGGTCTACAAAGAAATCGTCATCCGAAAGATCGACCGCGTCGGGATCAGTCGGCGCCAACTCATCGTCCGTGTTGACGTTCCACAGGTCCTCGCCATTGGTGTCGGGCGTCAAAATGGTCGAGAAGCCCGCCCCCGAATCCGAGTCGGCGGGAACGAAATCGTTGATCGGAGAAAGCACATCGTCGAGTATCGCGCTCGAATTGAGAGTAAGGGCAGACGTGTTGAAAGTCACGGCGGCAGGAAGGTCGTCGCCAAATGCGATCCCTCCGTAACTCGCTCCGGTCCAATCGTTGGATTGGAGCGCCAGGTATCCCCCCGTGTTTTCGTAAGTCAATTGTCCCGCCTCAGTGAGAATATCCCTACGTAATCCTGATCGTACCGGCCGTTAAACGTCACGCCGGAATCCCACCTGGAATAGGTGGTAGTCTCATCGATAGTGTGGTTATAGCCGTAGTCGCCGTACCAGGTCACCATCTGCGTTCCGTCATGGTTCAGCAGAAGGTCTTCTTTCAGCGTGTCGCCATCGTAATAGCGTATGTCCTGGCTGTAGGTGTCCTGTCCATAAACGTCGAAATAGTCAACCATACTCGTTCCGTTGGCGTTCTTGACCGTTTCCTCCGCGAGGCTACCGTTCGCCGTGTGGGAGAATTCTTCTTCGGTCCAGCTATACTGGTTTGTCGTGTCCCAAAGGTGATCGAGCCATGAACCGTCCGTGTTCGTGGTTATTTCCTCGGATATTTTGCCGTTCGCGTCAAGAATCGTTTCAAGCCCCTCGCCGCCGGTTTCCATTGTGACGGAAACTCCGTTGACGGTCAGCGCGGCGCCACTCACTGTGCTGATCGCATCGCTGGCACCATTCACCCCGACGCTGGTGCCGCTTGTATCCTCATGGATTGTCGCACCCGAGCCCCATACCGTCTCCCCTGTCCCGTTGAAGCCGACCACGCTGCCGGCCGCCGCGC
>PLSZ01000262.1:0-4232 GCA_003164305.1 Acetobacteraceae bacterium | reverse complement strand
GGTGCCGCTTGTGTCCTCCCAGACGATGGCACCCGTGGCGTTCGCTGTTTCGCCGGTGCCGTTGAACCCGACAGTGCCGCCGGCCACCGCGTTGGCCGCATCGTTGTTGCCATTCACTGTGACGCTGGCGCTGCCGTTACCGAGGTCCACCGTCTCGGCGGACGCGTTGACCACCTCCGCCGTGCCGTCGAGAGTGATCGTATCGCCGCCATTCGTGGCGCCGATCGTATCTCCGTTACCGATCGCATCGACCGTGTTCGCCTGGTTCAGAACACTGATCGACGCGCTGGCTCCAAGGTCGATCGTATTGAACTCTCCGCCGATCGTTCCCGTGGTCCCATTGAGGAAGGTCATCGTGTCATCGGCGCCGGACGCCGTGTTACCGCTGCCGCCGATCGTGACGGTGCCACCCAGGTTCATGGTGTCGGAGTTGTCGGATCCAGCGATAACGAGGATCGAACGGCCATTGGAGTTATAGTCCAGGAGGCTGTCACCACTGCCTCCATCGGTTATTTGCCCCGACCGGATGCTGCCGTAGGCGCCCTCCGCCCCCGCCTGAACCGTCAGGTTCGTTCCGTAACCACCGAACACGGCATCGCCGGTGCCCGTGGACAGGATCGAAACGCTCGCGTTCGTCCCTGTCGAGAGCGCGTTATCTACGCCGGCGAGCGTGGCCGTGCCGCCGTTGCCCATGTTATCCCAGCCGTCATTGCCGGTGATGGCCAGGGTGGAGGCGCCGCCATAGCCAACGTGCAGCCAGTCGTTCTCACCGCCATCCAGCACGGTGCCGCTCTGGATGGTGCCGGTGGCGTCGGTGGCGGATGCGGCGATGGTCAGGCTCGTTCCGGTGCCGAAGGTGATGACGTCGTTGTTGCTGACGCCCGTCAGGTCTATTGTACCGTTGGTTCCGGCGGTGAGCGAGTTGTTGCTACCGGTGACCGTTTCGCTACTGCCGTTGCTCTCGAAAATGTTCGATAAGGCTGCTTTGATGACGGAAAGAATGCAGTCGTTATTAATGTCGTTTCCAGTCCCGGTGGCGTTGACACCGTTGCCGTTGCCTAAAATGTCGATCGTCGAGTTTGAACCGGCCGTCGCCGAGCCGTTGTTGCCGATCATGAAGAAGACACCAGAGCCCAGATCGGACAATTGCGATCCATCGGTGCCGACAAGAATGGTCGGCGTGGAGCCGCCGGCCGTCGCCGTGTTCGTGTTGCCTATGCCAGAGGCGTAAACAACAGGGGCGATGCCCGACATGTTGAGGGTTTGGGTGTTGCCAGAAGAATTTGTGTCGATAACCGTGGTGCTTGGGGTGCCACTTGTGTTGTCGGTTACCGCAATTGCGCCTTGAAGGGACCCAGTGGAAGATGTTTGTGAGAAGCCTTCCGCAGATGGCTGGGTTGTTCCTGGCGTTGATATGAAGTAACTCGCGGCTATGTCTCCCATCGCGGTAGTATAAGTATCAAATGAGCCAATCTGGGTAGACGATTCTTGCGATTGCGACGCCTGCGAAGTGATCGTATAGGAGCCAGTGACATCTCCCATTGCGTTATACGCGGTAGTTAACGAGCCAGTTTGCAGGGCAGGCGCCTGAGGCGTCGTCTCTTGCCAACTGGTAACGACGGTCCCGGTCATGGCGTTGAAAGATGATGTCTCCGCGAAGGTCGTGCCATTGTTCGTGAAATCAACAGATGGAGGAGAACCTGATGATGATGTCGATGTTACGAAATCATTCAAAGCCATATCGAGATAGGGGATATTTGCAGTTGGCAAAGCGGGAGGGCCGAAAGCAAAGGGAGATATGATTGCGTCAGCTACATATCCCGGCCCAATGCTTGTGTAAGGTATACCAATTTGGGCGAGCGCGCTCCAGGTAAAATTTACACAGGCGTTCCCAATCCCGATATATTCACCTCCCGCAAATCCCGGCGCATTGTTGCCGTAGTCCATCAACGCTTGATATTGCGATGTGTAATCTGCACGGTTTGGGAATATATTGGGTTCTGATACTCAGCCGTATCGGTGCTCTCTACGTTGCCTGGGCCAATCGGAGACCCTGGCGTCGCCGGCGCGAAGCCAAACGAAGTAGGCGTTGATCCATCGCTGATTGAATACCACATATGGCCCAGCGCCGATGACCCGACTTGCGGCCCAGAAGGCGTTTGAGTAACGGTTGGCGTACCAGCAGATGCGACGTAGACAGTCAAGGTCCACATGGGCAACCCCTTTTTGTTAATTATTTGTTAGGTTGGATATAGTTGACGTTCGGCTTGAACCCTATGATCAGGCGAACCGGCATGTTCATGAACGCAGGTGACTTAGCCAGGGTCTTAATAGAAAGATGATAGACGCCCGGCTTCAACCCTTCGTTCAATATAATTCTTCCGAACTCGCCGGATCTATTGTCATCGTCCCGAATTTGATGCGTTGACCAGCCGGATGTATCAAAGCGTTGATCGAAGAGCACCTTTTCTGGCACACCTTGATTGTTTATTTCTGATATTTTTGCCTGGATCGGCACGATTATTCCTGGTCCATACCCCATGCCGCCAAGTAACTGTCCCATTTTCCGTATTTCGTTCTGTGACGTATAGCTAACAAGGAATTCTACAAAATATACCTTGAACTGACTAATGGAGAAGTTCTCCTCTACAACGCTATTCTCACGACTTACATCAAACGGAACCGACAGAATCGGATTACCGCTATCTGCACCGGCGACGCGGGTCGCCCATAGCGCCGGCAACACAGACAGGCCAATAACAACGAACAACCAGACAGTTATTCGTTTCATGTCGGCCAAACGAGATTCATCATTGCACATTTGACATAATCGTCCCCTACCTCGCAGTGGCAGCCGCTCTTATTGAGTTGAGATTCCGCGCCTGGCCCTTCCCAAACACTGCATCATCATCACCGCCCCTCCCGCCCTCATGTGCGCACTCTGAAGCGGCGACAACAAGTACCAAATCACCGCCCGCCCCCTGTCTTAATTCAGTTGTCACCGCCGCCCCGGCGCAAAGCCTTCTTCCGCCTCAACACCGCATAGACAAGGTCCCGCGGTTCCTTCATCCATCGTTCTTCGGGGTGTCGATCCCTCGCCTGCGTCGCCCAACCACTTCTCCACGGGCCGTTCATTTTTCCCAAAAAACCGAAAAAAGCGCAACAGCTAAATTGTAACAATTACGAATTGCGATCAGTCTGTCACCGGGCAGAAGCTGGCATCGATCCTCGTCGTTGCGGACGCTCCGTTACATTGCCACCAACTCCGCGCAACTCCATCAAATTTTGGCGCTGGCCCATCGAGGCTTGCACGCACTGAATACCAACTGTCAAGCGCCGATTCATGAAATTTCTATCTCATTTTTGTTGCGTCATCCAACCAACAAAAAAGAGGCTTCCGTATCAAGTATCAAATCAGTAATGTTTCGAAACATCCTCTCAACGGTCGCTCGTCATAGCACCACCACCTTCCGATGGTTCAACCCCGGATTGAGCCAAAAATTCACCTCGGCGTATTTCTTCACCAAATCCGGCGGCAAACAACTTTCCCGCGGCACCGGCGCCACCTTCGGCCGCACCGTATGCAGCCCAGGCATCCCAAGCTCCGCGTCGTAATCCGGCTCCGCGTACACCACGTTCTCGAAATCATGCGCGAACACCGGCTCATCCAACGCCCGATACAAATACGCCAGAACCCGCCCAGGATCGCGCGCCAGACTATCGTAATTGACAACGATCATCCGCTCCGCCGCGTCGCTGAACCACGCCTCGCGCAACGTGCTCCACGCCAGCCCGATCAATCCCTTCTCCGAATCCATCAGCGTTTCGACCCGGGAGTAGATCGATCCGCCGGTGCGATAAGCGAACAGCCGAGACGGCTGCAGCGCATTGCGCCGCACCATCCGCTCGATGCTGTCGATGATCCACGGCACCTCGCGCACGCAGCAGATCACCCGGGCGTCCGGATGCAACTCGGTCAGCAACGGCAGCCGGCCGGTCCAACTCCGGTTGGTATCGAAGATCACCCGGCCGGGCGCCACGTCCGAGTAATACGAATCGAACACCCCACGAACGATCGCCCATCGTTTCTTGTCCGTGAAGAACGAGGCGAACTCCCCCTGCCGCCGCTCATGCTGTGCAGCAGATTGCCGCACAGCATCGCCACCGGGCTGGTCACCCCCGCGACGAACCGCGGATTCTGCCGCGACAACGCGCTGAGCAGCGTCGAGCCC
>PLSZ01000429.1 GCA_003164305.1 Acetobacteraceae bacterium | reverse complement strand
CGAGGGCCACGGAGGGCCACGGAGGGCCACGGAGAAGAAAATATGACGCTCCGCGCGGTGTCCGATCAGGCTCCAGCGCGAAGCGCCATTATTCTGTTCCGCTCCGTGGCCCTCGGTGGTCCTCGGTGTTCTCCGTGTTAAAACCTTACCGGCCGCGCCGCGACCTCGTAGCATGGGCGAGGCGATCGAAATGGAGAAGACCCATGACGGACATTTACGCGGNNGTTCTCCGTGGTAAAATCTTCCCTTGCCTACCGCGCCGCGATCCCTTTCCCTGGACCCACGACGCCCCCTGCCACGATGCCGACGAAACGGAGCAGACCCATGACGGACATTTACGCGGATCGCGGCTATGGCAGCCGCAAGCTGGGGTTTGGCGCGAAGATCGGCCTCGTGGTGGTGGATTTCCAGCGCGGCTTCATCGATCCATCGTTCCCGATGGGCGGCGCGCCGATGGTCGATGAGGCGGTGCGCAACACCGTCCCGCTGATCGAGGCGGCGAAACGCGCCGGTCTGCCGGTAATCGCCTGCGTCAACGGCTATGATTCCCCACGCGCCGCGCCGCATTGGAAGGTGGGCCCGGTGCTGGATTTGTTAAGCGGCACGCCAGCCGTTGAACTCGACCCGCGCATCGCCGCCGCCGGTCCGGATGTGTTGTTGATGAAATCCGCGCCGTCGATTTTCTTCGCCACGCCCGCCGCCGCGATCCTCACGAAGGAACGCGTGGATACCGTGATCGTCACCGGGTGCATCACCTCCGGCTGCGTCCGGGCGAGCGTGATCGACGCGTTCTCCCTGGGGTTCCGCGTCATGGTGCCGCACGACTGCGTCGCTGATCATGACGAAGTCGCGCACGCGCAAAACCTGACGGATGTCGAACGCCGCTATGCCGATGTCATCGACGCCGCCACGGCGATCGAGGCGATCGAGCGCTGGCGCCGGGCGAACGACCGGGGGTAGCCGGATCGAGATCGTGACGAATGTCACGTCCCGCGTCCTGGTCCTCGGCGCCTACGGCCTGATTGGCCTGGAGATCGTGCGTCGGCTCCGAGCGTCCGGGCATGATGTCGTGGGACTGGGCCGTTCGATCGCGACGGGCCGGCGATTGGCGCCGGAGATCGACTGGATCGGCGCGGACCTCGCGTCGCTGACGACCCCGGAGGCCTGGCGGCGGCACCTTCATGGGATCGCCGCCGTGGTCAACGCGTCGGGTGCGTTGCAGGATGGCGCCCGCGATAATCTCGCGGCGTCGCAAAGTCTCGCCATTCGCACGCTGATCGCCGCCTGCGAGGAAGTCGGCGTGACTCGTTTCATCCAAATCTCCGCGCCCAGTGCCGATCCGGCGGCACGGAGCGCGTTCTTGCGCACGAAAGGCGAAGCGGACGCGGTACTCCGAGGCAGCACGCTGGATTGGCTGATCCTGAAGCCCGGCCTCGTGATCGGCGCGAACGCTTACGGCGGCACCGCTTTGCTGCGCATGCTGGCGGCGTTTCCCGTCGTCCAGCCCTTGGTCCTTGGCGACAGCCTCGTGCAGACTGTCGCCGCGGACGACGTCGCCGAGGCGGTGGCCATGGCCCTCGCCGGCACGGTCCCCATGCGGTCCGATTACGACCTGATGGAGGACACGCCACAGACCCTGCGAAACATCGTCCGGCGGTTCCGTCGCTGGCTCGGGTTCGCGGAAGCACGGGCGACCCTCGATTTGCCTCCGTGGATCGGCTTCACCACGGCAAGGATCGCCGATACGGCCGGCTGGTTCGGCTGGCGGTCGCCGTTGCGCTCGACCGCCCTAAGCGTTCTGTCGCATGGCGTAACGGGCGATCCTGGCCCCTGGCGGCGCGCTACCGGTCACACGTGCAGGTCGTTACGGGACACGCTCGCCGCGTTACCAAACACGGCTCAGGAGCGGGTGTTCGCGCGGGCGCGGCTGGTGTTTCCGGTTTTGCTCGTCGTGCTCTCGATCTTTTGGATCGCGTCCGGCGTGATCGGTATCGTCCAACGCGAGGCCGCCGCGACCCTGCTGGACGGCGTCCTGTCCACGCCGGCCGCCAATATACTGATCCTGGCGGGCGATGCCATCGACATCGCGATCGGCGTCGGCCTGATCGTCCGCTCCTGGACACGGCACGCCGCGGTCGCCGCGATCATCGTTTCGTTCGGCTATCTTCTGGCGGGAACCGTTCTCATCCCCTGGCTCTGGGCCGATCCGATCGGGCCGTTCGTCAAGGTGCTTCCCGGCATCGCACTGGCACTCGCGGTCGCCGCGCTGATGGAAGAACGCTGATGGAATGGCCTCTTTTGCTCCGGTGGTTGCATCTGATCGGAGCGACGGTGCTTCTGGGCACCGGGGCAGGCATCGCGTTCTTCATGGTGATGGCGCATCGGACGCGAGACGCCCGATTGATCGCGCACACCGCGGCGACGGTTGTCGTCGCCGACTGGGTTTTCACCGCCTCCGCCGTGGTGCTGCAACCGATCACGGGGGCCTTGCTGGCGCGCGCGATCGGCTGGCCGTTGACCGAGGGCTGGATCGTGCTGTCGGTGACGCTCTACATCGTGACGGGATTGTTCTGGTTGCCGGTCGTTTGGATACAGCATCGGATGCGCGACCTGGCGACGACCGCGGCGCGCGACGGGCAGGCGCTGCCAGCCACATATTTCCGGCTGTATCGTTGCTGGTTCGCGTGTGGCGTCCCGGCGTTTCTCGCTGTGCTGGCGATCGTCTGGCTGATGGCGTCGCGACCTCAATTCGGTATCCCGTGGCCGTGACGCGCACTTACCCAACCGGCTTGCCGTCCCGCCGCCGGCGAAACGCATCGACCGCCTTATCCGCCCGTCGCAGAGCCGGATTGTTCCGCAACGCCGCGCAGGTGACCTCCGGCGTATCGGCGGCGAAATCCTCCAGCGCTTCCATGTCCCCATACCCTAACGCGGCGCCCGCCTGATCGCTTCCGGGCGCGCGCGCCAGTCCGGCATCGTCCGTCGCCGCGCTGCCCGTCGCCGTTTGTTTCGCGGCCCGGCGCAAATCGGCCGACCACGCCTCGTCCCGCAAGCCGCACAACGAAGCCAGCGTGGCGACCGCGCCGAACGTCGCGGCATCAGCGAGCCCCTGTCCGGCCGGCGTCTGCGCGCTCGCCAGCGACGTCCAGCCGACACACAGCAAAACAACGCCAAACCGCATCATGATCCCTCGCCAGAGCGCCGATCATGCCCCCAACATTGACACGCCGCCAGCGACGACGCCCCATACCGCCCGATATGGGAGGTCCGGATGAAGCACACCTTGCGTGGCGCGCTGATGATGCTGATCGCGGCGATCGCGCCAGCGCTCGCGCAAACGGTGCCGGAGATCGCGTTCGACTCGGTGCCTGAGCCACTGAAATTGCCACCCAATCTTTATCTCGGCGAAGTCTCCGGCGTCGCGGTGAATTCGCAAGGCCACGTCTTCGCCTTTTCTCGCGGCAGCACGACAGGTCCAGCGTACGGCGCGGCGGCGGCGCAACTGCTGGAGTTCGACCAAACCGGCAAATTCCTGCGCGAGATCGGCCACAATCTCTACGCCTGGTCGTTCGCGCACTCGGTGAAAGTCGATAAGCGGGACAACATCTGGGTCACCGACAAAGGCTCCGACCAGGTCGTCCGATTCGACCCGTCCGGTCGTGTGACGATGGTGTTCGGCCGCAAGCAGGAAGCCTCGGACGAAAGCACGGAGCCGTTGAAACACCCGAAGCCGCCGTTACCGCCGGTGGACGGAATGTTCCGCCAGGTGACCGATATCGCGTGGGACAAAGCGGGCAACGGCTACATCAGCGACGGGTATATCAATTCGAGGATTGCCCGGGTGGCGGCGGACGGTCAGTGGCTCGGCTCCTTCGGCACGCCCGGTTCAGCGCCTGGGCAATTCATGACGCCGCACAGCATCGCGACCGACGCGAACGACAACGTCTATGTCGCGGATCGCGGCAACCGGCGTATCCAGGTGTTCGACACCAACGGAACGTTCCTGCGGGCGATCACCATCGACGTGCCGTACGATCCCAACGCCAAACCGGCGATCGGCAACAAGCCGTCTCTCCCCATGCCCGAGGGCTCCCCCCAAACCATGGCCCCCGGCTCGCCCTGGGCCATCTGCATCACGCCCGGACCGAACCAGGTGCTGTACAGCGCTGACGCGTTTCCAGGCCGGATCTATAAGCTCAGCCTGGACGGCAAGGTGCTCGGCGTGCTTGGCAGGTCGGGCAAGCAGTTGAAGGAGTTCGGCTGGATCCACGAAATGGCCTGCCCGTCGGAGAACACCCTGTTCGTGGCGGAGTTGCTGAACTGGCGGGTGCAGAAGCTGCTCCTGCATCCGTGAGCACGGCGCGCCGGGGATTCACTGGAACCTCGGGGTGCCTCGGAGTAGAGTCCAACCCATGTACGACGATTTGTACGACCGAGATGCTCTCGCCTGGTCGGAACGCCAGGCCGAACTGCTACGCCGTGTCGCGCGCGGGGAGCGTGTGAACGAAGTCGATTGGGATCACGTTGTCGAGGAGATCGAGGACGTGGGCCTGTCGCAATTGAACGCTGTGCATTCCTACCTGCGACAAATGCTCGCGCATCTTCTGGAATTATATGGTTGGCCAGACTCCGACGCCCGTGAGCACTGGCGAAACGAACTCGCCACGTTTCAGGTCGATGCCATCGCGCGTTACGCGCCATCGATGCGCCAGAGGATCGATTTGCCGAGAACATACGAGCTTGCCCAGAGGCAAATTGCCCCCATGAGGCGCGGCGATCATGCCGGATTGCCAGCGCTTGCTTCCTGCCCGGTCACGCTCGATCAATTACTGACGGCGTCGGTCGAGGATCTGGAAACGGCGTTTTCAGGCAACGACTCATCGGTGGAAGCCCAGGCGTAAGACGCCTATACTGACAGGATGCCGGACGATCTGTACGACCGTGACGCCCTTGCCTGGTCGGAACGCCAGGCCGCCCTTTTGCGCCGCGTCGCGCGCGGGGAACGGGTGAACGACGTCGATTGGGACCACGTTGTCGAGGAGATCGAGGACGTGGGGATCTCGGAGCTCAACGCGGTTCACTCATATTTGCTCGAAATTCTGGTGCATCTGCTGGAATTACGTGGTTGGCCGGAGCTCAGCGCGGGCCAGAACTGGCGCAGCGAGATCATCGGCTTTCAGAGCAATGCCGATCGGCGCTTCGCGCCCTCCATGCGGCAACGGATCGACTTGCAACAGATCCACGAACGCGCCCTCCGGCAAATCGAGCAGTCGCGCTATGGCGGGCACACGGCGGCCGATCCACTCGCTGTCTGTCCCGTCACGCTCGACCAGTTGCTATCGGCGCCAATCGAGGTTCTGGAGGCGGCGTTTTCCGCCCAGGCCGCTGATTGACCGGGAGCCCATCGCCGCGGCACGGGGCGGGATCGTCCTGATCCAGATCATGGCGAGCCGACTGGAACGCGCCTACCCGATCCTGCCGGCGCGTTGCAGCTTCGCGCCTTGCCCCGGGGACGTCCGATGCTCTATGCCGCGCCGCATCGAGATAACTGAAAATCACGCATGACCGACCGCCCGCTTTCCTTCCAGGACCTGATCCTGCGGCTCCACTCCTTCTGGTCGCGGCAGGGGTGCGTCATCCTGCAGCCGTACGACGTGGAGATGGGCGCCGGAACGTTCCACCCCGCGACCACGCTACGCGCTCTGGGCCCGAAGCCATGGGCCGCCGCCTATGTGCAGCCCTCGCGCCGGCCGACGGATGGGCGGTATGGCGAAAACCCCAACCGGCTACAGCATTATTACCAGTATCAGGTGATCATGAAGCCCTCCCCCGCGGATGCGCAGGACCTGCTGCTGGCGAGTTATCGACACATCGGGCTCGATCCGCTGCGCCACGATTTTCGCTTCGTGGAGGACGACTGGGAAAGTCCGACCCTGGGCGCCTGGGGCCTGGGGTGGGAGGTCTGGTGCGACGGCATGGAAGTCGGCCAGTTCACCTATTTCCAGCAGGTTGGCGGCATTCCGGTCGTGCTGCCGAGCTTCGAGATGACCTATGGCCTGGAACGCCTGACCATGTACGTCCAGGACAAGGAGAACGTGTTCGACCTCGATTTCAACGCGCCGGGCAACGGCTCCACCGTCAAATATGGCGACGTCTTCCTGCGCGCCGAGCGCGAATACAGCGCCTACAACTTCGAATACGCCGACACCGCGCTGCTGACCCGCCACTTCGCCGACGCCGAGGCGGAGTGCGCCTCACTGCTGAAGCACGATCTGGCGCTGCCGGCCTACGACCAGTGCATCAAGGCGAGCCATTTGTTCAACCTGCTGGACGCGCGCGGGGTCATCAGCGTGACCGAACGGGCGAGCTATATCGGCCGGGTGCGGACATTGGCGAAGGCGTGTTGCGAAGCATGGGTCGCGGGGGATGTGGGATGACCGGCAAGACCAGGCCTGCACGCGACGTCGAGGCTGAGGTCGAACGAATGCTGGCGATGGGCAGGGAGATCCGCGACCATATGACAGGGCCTGCCAGCTCCGATCTGAGCGATCTATACGACGAGAATGGCTTTCCGGGAGAGCCTGGCGACTTCTCCCAGACTGACATCGAACCGGCTTGGAAACCCTGACCATGGCCGAGCTCTTCCTCGAACTCTTCAGCGAAGAAATCCCCGCCCGCATGCAGCCGCGCGCGGCCGAGGATCTCGCCCGTCTGGTCGCCGAAGCCCTGGCCGGCCTGTCGCCCACCAATGTCCGCACCTGGTACGGCCCGCGCCGCATCGCCCTGGCCGCGGAAATCGCGGACCGAGTCGCCGCCGCCGGATCCACCGAACGCGGCCCTCGCGCCAACGCGCCCGAGCAGGCGCTGCAAGGCTTCCTCCGCAAGCACGGAGCCTCACGGGAGCAACTGCGTCAGGAAGGCGATTACTGGGTGCTGGAGAAGCGCGCCGACGCCGTTCCCGCACCGGAGTTGATCGCCAGCGCGATGCCAGGCGTATTGCGCCGCTTCCCGTGGCTCAAATCCATGCGCTGGGGCGGCACCAGTTCCTTCACCTGGGTTCGCCCATTACGCCGCATCGTCTGCCTGCTGGATGGCGCTGTCGTACCCTTCGACCTGCGCGACGGCGCCGATGACGGACACGGCCTGGCGTCGGGCGACCTGACCGAGGGCCACCGCTTCCACGCTCCGGGCGCCTTCCCCGTCACCTCCGCCGCCGATTGGGCCGCCAAATTGTGCGAACATCGCGTGCTGGTCGATGCGGCGGACCGCAAGACAGTCATCGCCAAGGGGCTCGCTTGCATCGCGGCGGAGAGGTCGGTCATCATCGTCGATGATCCCGGCCTGCTGGACGAAGTCGCCGGCCTGGTGGAATGGCCGGTCGTTCTGGCCGGCCGCGTCGCCGCCGAGCACATGGACCTGCCGCCCGAAGTCATGCAGGTTTCCATGCGCGTCAACCAGCGCTACTTCGCCTCCCGTACCCCGGATGGAAAAGCGGCGCCCTGGTTCGTCTTCGCCGCCAATATCGAGGCGGACGACGGCGGCGCGGCCATCGTCGCGGGCAACGAACGTGTGCTGCGCGCCCGGTTCTCCGACGCGCGGCACTTCTGGGACCTCGACCGCAAGGCGCCGCTGGAAAGCCGGGTGCCGTCGCTGGACCACGTCACCTATCACGCCAAACTCGGCACCCAGGGCCAGCGGGTCGAGCGGTTACGACATCTGGCCGAGCGGATCGCTCCGTTGGTTGGGGCGGGCGAGGCGCTGGCGGACCGCGCGGCGGAACTGGCCA
>PLSZ01000296.1 GCA_003164305.1 Acetobacteraceae bacterium | reverse complement strand
TGGCGACAGTCCGGCCACGCCATGGATCGCCGACTGCCGCCACGCACAGCTCCGGTTGGTCTTCCGACGACAACGCCGGCTATACAAACCTGGCCAGCAGCCTGTTGGAAGAGCCGCTTGAGAGAATGAACGCGTTCGAAATGACATTCGAAGGCCTATCGACCAGCGATTGCCTGGCGATCCAGCGAAGTGATGCATTGGACACACTTAAAGAGTTTGAACGCGGTGCCAAATGGCCATGATCCGAGATATTCGCGGTGCCCATGATCGACTCGGCCAGGCAATTCGCCGGACCGGGACGACCGATCTGCTCCTGGAAAGCGCGCTTTCGATCGCTCGGGCTGGAGAACTCCATTGGGCAAGCGCTCCGGCGCACAAAACCCCGGTGACCGCTGCTGCCGTCGTGACATGGTTCAGTCACGCGTTCAACACCAAAACTGTGCCTGACGAGGTCTGCGTTCGGAATCTTGTCGGCTGGCTCAACGTTGCCGGTCCATGGGATACCGACAACGTTGAGCGCCTGCACATTTTACCACCAGACTACAAGAAGCCGTGTAAAGCGATTTCCACAATTCTTGAAGTCGCACCGTCATACATTGAACTTTGGGAAACACGTCTCCAAGAACAATCGGAGGACGCTTACCGCGATCAAATACGGCGCGAATGGCACGGCCGCCGAATTGGCGCGCTTCGCAGCCTTTTGATCGGCGCGGAAGCCGCCGCCGAAGAATTTCTGGTTTTTCGTCGGCAGGCAAAAAGAAGCCGCCCTACTGGAAAACCGTCGCCCAATCGGCTGCGTCGATTATCGCTGCCACGCTGATTCAGGCCGGACATCAACCACCCAACTTTAACGGTGGCCCCGCCCTCGAGGTGTTGCAACAAGCCATGAACCACCTGGAAGGCAAGGAACGCCCTTTGTCTCAGTTGCGTGAGGCATTCCGACACAAAAAGTAGTGGGTAATTCTGATTTCCATTCGCCCATCGAACCGAAGTGGTCGATATACCCTGTTGCCCGTGACATTCACCCGATGCCCAATCCCGCCGGCGTCGCTACTGGAATATCCATGACCCAGGTTATCGCCTC
The DNA here is from genome assembly GCA_003164305.1 of Acetobacteraceae bacterium. The sequence continues at coordinate 1,964 of PLSZ01000296.1, read as the reverse complement.
CCGCCACAATGAGCGCGCCGCTGTCCGCCTACTGTCGCCGGACGCCCGCACGGCAGCGGAAGCGTCGATCGTTGCGCGCCCCGATGCGTGGCCAATCATCCAGGGCACCGGCGGCGCGCGCAAAGCCAGGATCGGTTTACCTGGGCGCGGCAAGAGCGGAGGCGCCCGCGTCATTTATTACTTCAGTGCCTCACCTGGCTTAATTGCCTTCCTCGACATCTATACCAAAAACACCAAGGAAGACCTGACCCAGGCCGACAAACAAGACATTCGTGCGGCGATCAACGAAATCCGCGCGGCCTTGCGCTGAGGGATCCCCCCTCACCCCACCGGCTTCAACGCCGTCTGATCCACATACGGCTTCATCAATGCATCCGCCTGCTTCTGCGTCTCCTCCATCGCCGCCTCGGGCGTCGTCGTCCCGGACAGCACCGCCTGCACCCCGTCCTCCAGCGCCTTACGCACCGCCACCGTGTTGTAGGTCGAGAACCATCCCCGCGCGTACGCCAACTCATCCAGCGCCACCCTGGCGTCCGGATTCTCCCCCAGATACGCCTTCATCTCCGGCAAATCGTATACCGCGATGCGCGGGGAGAAGTACCCGGTGAACTGGCTCCATCCGCCAGCGATCTCCGGACTGACCAGCCAGTTGATCAACGTCCACGCCGCCGCCTGACGCTCCGGCGAGTTCCCCTTCGGCGGGATCAGGCTCGCGCCGCCGATCGGCGCCGCGTTGACCACCGCCCGCGGCGAGGAGATGGACAGGCATTTTTTTGATTCAGGTCAATGCGTTCCACCAGCAACGGTGCATTCTGAACAAACAACGTATTTCCTTAAATATCCGCCCGCCTCGGAACGCGGCGAAGAACGTATGGCGAGGGCCGGGAGAAGCCAGAAACCGCTTGTCGGCCGCGACAGCGCGAGCCGCGTCTCCGGGGGAAATCCCATGCTCAGCATCGACCTGAAACAGCTTGTCGGCCGGCTCAACGACCCGTGCCGCCGCGCGTTGGAAGCGGCGGCGGGCCTGACCCTGTCCCGCACCCATTACAATATCGAGATCGAACACTGGCTGGTGACCCTCGCCGACCGCGCCGACGGCGATGTCGCGGCGATTCTGAAGCATTACGAAATCGACCAGGGACGCTTCGCCACCGATCTGAACCGCGCCCTGGACCGCATGAAAACCGGCAACGGGCGCGCGCCCTCGCTGTCGCCCGATGTCGTGGAACTGGTCAAGCAGGCCTGGCTGCTGGCCTCGCTGGAGCAAGGCGCCGGCCGCATCCGCTCCGGCCACCTGCTGACCGCGCTGCTGGCCGACGAGATGCTGGCGTTGCGGGCGCGCGAGGCATCCGGCCAGTTGCTTAAAATCCCCGTCGAATCCCTGAAGCGCGACTTCGCCACCATCACCGCCAACAGCGCGGAAACCGCCGAGGGTCAGGCCACATCGGCACCCGGCGAGGCGCCCGCGACCGGCGAAGGCTCGCCCATCCCGCGCCACACCACCGGCGCGCTGGAACAATACACCACCGACCTGACCGCGCAGGCGAAAGCCGGGAAAATCGATCCGATTCTGGGCCGCGACTTCGAGATCCGCCAGATCATCGACATCCTGACGCGCCGCCGGCAAAACAATCCGATCCTGACCGGCGAGGCGGGTGTCGGCAAAACCGCTGTGGTGGAGGGCTTCGCTCTGCGAATCGCCCATGGCGACGTTCCACCGGTGTTGCAAAACGTTACTCTGCGCACGCTCGATCTCGCGCTCTTGCAAGCTGGCGCGGGCGTGAAAGGCGAATTCGAAAACCGGCTCAAGGGATTGATCGAGGAAGTCAAAAGCTCGCCCACGCCCATCATTCTGTTTATTGACGAAGCACACACCATGATCGGCGCCGGCGGTCAAGCCGGACAGAACGATGCGGCCAATCTGCTCAAGCCGGCCCTGGCCCGCGGCGAACTCCGCTGCATCG
>PLSZ01000411.1 GCA_003164305.1 Acetobacteraceae bacterium | reverse complement strand
TGAAGGAGCGCAAGGATCGCGTGGACGACAGCCTGCACGCGACTCGCGCGGCGGTTGAGGAAGGGATCGTTCCGGGTGGCGGTGTCGCCCTGGCGCGCGCCAGCCTGATCCTGTCCAAGCTGAAGGCCGACAACGACGACCAGCGCTTCGGGATTGAGATCGTTCGCAAGGCGATCCAGACCCCGCTGCGTCAGATCGCCGAGAACGCCGGCGAAGACGGCGCGGTGATCGCCGGCAAGACGCTGGAGAAGGACGAGTACAACTACGGCTTCGACGCCCAGACCGGTGAGTTCAAGGATCTGGTCAAGGCCGGCATCATCGATCCGACGAAGGTTGTCCGTACGGCGCTGCAGGACGCGGCCTCGGTCGCCGGTCTGCTGGTCACGACGGAAGCGATGATCGCCGAGCGGCCGGAGAAAAAGTCGGCCGGCGGCGGTATGCCCCCGGGTGGCGGCGGCATGGGCGGCATGGGCGACATGGATTTCTGATCCGATCGTCAGATTCGATACGGAAAGGGAGCGGGTCGAAAGGCCCGCTCTTTTTTTTGCCGCGCCGATAGTTAAATCGTCCCTCGAACGACGTTTAAAGGCAACGATTTCGCCACCGGCCTCGCATCGATCGTTCGATGCCGCGCCGGTCCGAATGGGTTTCAGACAGGGTCGGGAACGCATCGAAATCGTCACGCGGGGATCGTTGACACAACCGTCGCTTTCTGCGTCAACTATGCGTTGCAATCGTATTTTGGCTTGCCTTGCCGCGCTTCCCGCTGTTCCGTCTGTCGGGCGCCTTCAAGAGGTCCAAAGGCCCGGTTGTTGAAAAACCGCGCTATGTCGCGTCGGTTGGCAACGGAGAGTGAGACAAGTTATGGCTAGCGGCACGGTCAAGTGGTTCAACGCCACGAAGGGGTTTGGCTTCATCATGCCCTCCGATGGGGGCAGGGATGTATTCGTTCATATCACGGCGGTGCAGGCCGCCGGATTGCGGGGCCTGAACGAAGGTCAGGCCTTGTCATATGAGGTCACGACGGAGCGCGGCAAAACCGCGGCGACGAACCTCAAACTCTCGTAACGACACGATGAGGGGAGAGACCACACCATGGCCCAGGGTACCGTGAAGTGGTTTAACGCTACAAAGGGGTATGGGTTTATCATGCCTCAGGATGGCGGCAAGGACGTGTTCGTGCATATCACCGCCGTTCAGGCCGCCGGCCTGAAGGGATTGAATGACGGACAAAAGGTTAGTTTCGACATCGCGATGGAACGCGGAAAAGCCGCGGCCACCAACCTGAAGCTCGCCTGACCCTCAGGGTAGAAGCGGGCCGCGCCCCGGGGCTCCCCTCCCGGGTGTGCCGGCTCGATTATTTTCAGGAGCGATCGGCCGATGTTCACGCTGCCGGAGCTTGAGGCCGCGTCCCGCGTCGTGCACGAAAATTTCCCCGGCACGCCGCAATACCACTGGCCCCTGCTGACGCGACGCGCCGGCGCCGAGGTCTGGGTCAAGCACGAAAATCATACGCCGACCGGCGCGTTCAAGTTGCGCGGCGGCCTGGTGTACGCGGAACGATTAAGCCGGGAACGTCCCGAGGTCACCGGCATCGTCTCCGCCACCCGCGGCAACCACGGACAATCCCTCGCATGGTCTGGGCTTCGGTATGGCGTGCCGGTCACGATCGTCGTGCCGCACGGCAATAGTGCCGAGAAGAACGCGGCGATGCGCGCGTTCGGCGCCGAATTGATCGAACATGGTATCGACTTCGAGGCGGCACGCGAGGAGGCGGCTCGGTTGGCGGTCGCGCGCGGCCTGGAGTTCGCGCCGTCGTTCGCGCCTGACCTGGTCCGCGGAGTCGCGACGTACTCGCTTGAATTGTTTCGCGGTGCGCCGGCGCTGGACGCGGTTTACGTGCCGATCGGGTTGGGATCGGGAATTTGCGGGGCGATCTTCACACGCGATCTGTTGGGCTTACGCACGGAAATCATCGGCGTGCAAAGCAGTGGCGCGGATTGTTACGCTCAGTCGTTGGCGGCCGGTCACGTGGTGGTGCTGAACCGGTCCGATACTCTGGCCGATGGCATGGCGGTGCGGCAACCGGATCCGCTGGCGTTCGACATCATCCGGCGCGGGGTGTCGCGGATTGTTACGGTTTCCGATGCGGAGATCGGGTCGGCGATCCGGGCGTATTGGACCGATACGCATAATCTGGTCGAGGGGGCAGGCGCGGCACCTCTGGCGGCGTTGTTACGAGAGCGTGACACGATGGCCGGCAAGCGCGTCGGGCTGGTGGTGAGCGGGGGGAATATCGATCTCGCGTTGTTCCGGTCGTGGGTCCTGGATTGAGGTCGTTGGCGACTCATCGTCGCCGGTGCCGCGTTGAGAAAGCAAGACTTTACCACGGAGAACGCGGAGGGCCACTGAGGGCCACAGAGAAGGAAATGTAGCGCTTCGCGCGGTGCCCTGATCGGGCACCGCGCGAAGCGCTACATTTCCTTCTCTGTGGTTCTCCGCGTTCTCCGTGGTAAAATCTTTCTTTCCGACTTTCGTGCGAACAACAGCCTGGCCAGGAGGGCGCCGCCCATGAAGATCACCATCCTCGACGATTACTTCGATACCGTCCGCACCCTGCCCTGCTTCAGCAAACTCACCGGCCACGATGTAACGATCTGGAACGATCACGTCCAGGACACCGATGTCCTAGAGGAACGACTTAAAGACACCGAAGTCCTGGTTCTGATCCGCGAACGAACCAAAATTCAGGCGCCGTTGCTGGAGCGTCTGCCTCGCCTGCGCCTGATCAGCCAACGCAGCGTCTATCCACACATCGACATCGAAGCCTGTACCCGCCGGGGTATTATCGTTTCTTCCGACCAGCACGCCGGCACCCCCTCGTACGCCGCGGCCGAGCTTTCCTGGGCTTTGGTCCTCGCCGCCGCGCGGCAATTGCCGCAACAGGTCGCGGCGTTGAAGACCGGACGTTGGCAAATCGGCGTGGGCACGACGTTACGCGGCAAGACGCTTGGCATCTTCGGCTACGGCCGGATCGGCGGCGCGGTCGCCGGGTATGGACGCGCGTTCGGCATGCAAGTCGTCATCTGGTCGAACCCACCATCGCTCGAACGCGCGCGCGCCGACGGCTACACGGCCGCCGCCAGTAAGGACGCGTTCTTCAGTGAATGCGATGTCGTATCGTTACATCTCCGGCTTTACCCCGCGACACGAGGGATCGTCACCGCCGCCGACCTCGCTCGCATGAAGCCGAGCGCGATGCTGGTCAACACGAGCCGCGCCGGATTGATCGAGCCCGGCGCTCTGGTCGCCGCGTTGCGTTCCGGACGGCCCGGCATGGCGGCCGTCGATGTGTTCGAGGAAGAGCCGGTGACCGATCCGGCCCATCCGCTGCTGACCATGGATAACGTGATTTGCACGCCGCACATTGGTTACGTGTCGCGCGATGAATACCAAACGCAGTTCACCGATATCTTCAATCAGATCATCGCCTACGTGGACGGCACGCCGACCAACGTGGTCAATCCGGATGTGCTCGGCGGTGCCGCGCTCCGCCGAGGATGATGCAACGGGGTGGCTTGCCACCCGGACGTCATGACCGGCCGGACGTCAGTGACTCTTATTCCAGCTCGCGATGAACTGCATCATTTTGCCCTGCAGCAGATTTCGCTCGTTCATGTTCTGGCTGTTCGCCATCCTGAACAGAGCTTCTCTCAGTTGCGTGCACCCCGGCGTGTTCCTGAACTCGTAAAGCCAGGTGCACAGCACGACCACCGCCATCTCGGTGCATTGACCAACGAACGGGTGTTCGTTGTTCTCCATCTCAGCCGGCAGGAATGTGTATTCAAAACTGGCGCCGCCCAGTCCCGTGCCGCCGACGAGTTTGATGATCCCGGCGGCGAATTTCTCCGCCTCATCCTTGGTGACCGCGATCTCCAGGCTGACCGCGGTGGGATCGTTGATCATGGTTGAATCGTTGTACCATGTCCCGTCGCAGGTGAACCGGTTCTTTTCTCCCATGACACTGGCCAGCACGGTCTTTACCTGCGCTTCCAGATAGCTTCCCGGATTCCAACCGATCACCGCCACGACATTTCCATCGACACGCGCCAGCATCGCGGTATGGCCGTTATAGGCATAGCCGATACACGCCTTCGGTTCCGAGATCGTGAACGTACTGACAAGCCTGCTCAACCAGAACGATCCCTCGCCCTCCCCCGGCGCGTCGTGAAATATCCCACGCATGCTGGAAACGCCGACCAGGCCAATGGAATTCTTGTTGCCCACGCTGACCGGCACGACCATATCCGCCTCCCCCTGACTTTTGATAAAATGGCGATCCCAACCGCCACGGGAGACAAAGTTTAATCGGCGGAATAGCTCAACCGCAACCGGCAATTGGAATCAGCAGTCCGGGTCCTTGCGAAACGGCGACTCTTCCGCAAGCCGTTTCATATCGTGCTCGATCCCGGCGCGCTCCTCCGCCACGAAATTCGCCACCGCCCGGCGCAGCCCGGCATGCGCGATGTAGTGCGCGGAATACGTGGGTTTCGGCAAATACCCGCGTTGGATTTTGTGCCGCCCTTGCGCCCCCGCCTCGACGCGCTTCAATCCGTGCGCGATGGCCCAATCGATGGCGCGGTAATAACACAGCTCAAAATGCAAAAAGGGCCAGTCCCCGACACAGCCCCAGTTGCGCCCGAACAGCGCCTCGGATCCGGCCAGGTTCAACGCGCCCGCGACCGGCTTGCCATCCTTCTCCGCGTACATCAGCACCACGCGNNCGAAAGAACGCGTCCCAGTGCCGTTCCTTGATATCCGCGCCCGACAGCGCATGGAACGTCAATCCCGCCGCGTTCGCGTCGCGCCGCTCCCGCCGCAGTACCTTCCGCTTACGTGATGACAACGCGCCGAGGAAATCCTCGAAATCGGCATATTCCTGATTCTCCCAATGAAATTGCATGCCCATGCGGCGCAGCCAACCGGCCTGGCCCAGAGCATGCCATTCGTCCTCCTCGCAGAACGTGACATGCACCGACGAAACGTCGTTCGCCTCGCACGCCTGTTCCANNGGATAATACCGCTCGCCGACCCGTTCCAGCGCGTTGGCCCAACCGTGGTCGAACACATACTCGCCGTAGCTGTGCGATTTGGCGTACATCGGCGCCACCGCGACCACCGTGCCGCTCGCGTCGCGCAGCACGGCGTGTTGCGGCAACCAGCCGGTCCGCGAGGTGGCCGAGCCGCTGTCCTCCACCACACTTAAAAACGCGTGACTCACGAACGGATTGTTATCTCCCGCGCAGGCATCCCAATCGGCCGGATCGATATCCTTGATCGCGGCATGCAGACTCATGGTCAGGGTCGAAGCCACGTTTGGTTCGTCTCCATCTGGCATGGCGCGTTCCTATTCGATTTCGAACAACCCCTCGACCTCGACCGCGGCGTCGGCGGGCAGCGACGGCACGCCGATCGTGGTCCGCGCATGACGGCCGGCGTCCCCGAACACCGCGACCGCGAGGTCCGAGGCACCGTTCATCACCAGCGCGTGCTGATTGAAATCCGACGGCGCGGCGACGAAACCACCCAAACGCACGACCCGTTTCACCCGATCAAGATCGCCGCCGCACGCCGCCTTCAAATGCACCAGCACGTTGATGAAGCACAGCCGCGCCGCCTCCTTCGCCTGATCGGTCGAAACGCCCCAGGAGACTTTGCCGGTGATCGTGATCTTGCCATCCACCGCCGGCACCTGGCCCGACACGGCCACCAAATTGCCGGTGATCACATACGGCACGTAATTCGCGATCGGAGGCATCGGGGTCGGCAGGCTGATGCCAAGCTCGGCCAGTTTCATTTCCACACGACCGGCCATCTCGATTGCTCCTGCCTACAAGGTTGACGCGTTACCCAGGATCACCGTCGCCTGAGCGGACAGCACACCGCCATTGCCATGCACGATCGCGGTTTCCGCGTTCGCCACCTGCCGCGCGCCGCATGTGCCGCGCAACTGCCGCACCGCTTCGATCAACAGGAACAGACCGTACATGCCCGGATGACAATACGACAACCCACCCCCGTTGGTATTCACCGCCAAACCGCCCTTAGGTGCGATGTGACCGCCGGAGACGAAGCGCCCGCCCTCGCCTTTCGGGCAAAAGCCGAGGTCTTCCAGGAACAGGATCGTGTTGATGGTGAACGCGTCGTACAGCGCGGCGACCTTGATATCCGCCGCGGTCATGCCGGCCATCCGATACGCCTGCGCTCCGGATTGAATGGCGCCCGTGCGCGTCAGGTCCGGCATCGAGGTAATCGTCGCGTGCGTGATCGACTGACCGCATCCCAGGACGTAGACCGCCTTGGCGCCCAGCGCCCGCGCGCGATCCGCCGAGACCATCACGATCGCGCCGCCGCCGTCGGTGACCAGGCAGCAATCGCGCACCGTCAACGGCTCACTGATCATGCGCGCGTTCAGAACATCGGAGATCGAGAGCGACTTCTTCTCCCACGCCGCCGGATTGAGCAGCGCCCATTCGCGCGCGGCCACCGCGACCGCGGCCAGATGCTCCCGCGTCGTGCCGAACTCGTGCATGTGCCGGTTCGCGGCCATGGCGTACGCGGTGGCGGGCAGGAACGGTTTGAACGGCGTCTCGTACGGGTTGTATTCCCGAGGGCTGGCGCCGCGCCGCCCCACCGTGCGCTGCGTGCTGCCGTAAGCGATCACCGCGACCGAGCACAATCCGGCGGCGATCGCGGCCTGCGCGTGCGCGACATGGATCTCGAACGACGAGCCGCCGACGAT
>PLSZ01000246.1 GCA_003164305.1 Acetobacteraceae bacterium | reverse complement strand
GCCGCTGCTGGCGATCTGCCGCGGCTTTCAGGAACTCAACGTCGCGTTGGGCGGCTCGCTGCATCAGAGACTACAGGATCTGCCGGACCGGATCGATCACTCGACGCCGATGCAACCCTCCGCGAAGGTGCGACAGGGCAAATCGCATGGCATTCGCATCATCCCGGGAGGATGGCTGCACAAGCTGGCCGGCACGACGGAAACCGCGGTGAACTCGTTGCACAACCAGGGCATCGATCAACTGGCGCCCGGCCTGGTGGCCGAAGGCATCGCCCCCGACGGCACCATCGAGGCGGTGCGCGTGGTCGCCTCGCAAGCCGGTCCCGCGTCGGGCTTCGCGGTCGGCGTGCAGTGGCATCCGGAATACGACTGGCCCAACAACCCGCTGTCCCGCCGCATCTTCGCGCAGTTCGGCGACATGGTGCGCGCTTACGTGCGCGGTCTGCGCCAGGAGCCTTTGACCGTGGCGGCGGAATAACCGCGATCACTCAGATCGTCCGCCACAGCCGCGACGTCGCCGCCAAGGCCAGCAGCCCAATCACCCCGGTCACCGCCGTCGCGTTGTGCGCGCCAATCCGGTCCGCCAGCCAGCCGAGCCAGACAAACCCGATCGGTCCCGTGCCAATGCACACCGACAGCACGCCCAGAATGCGCGACCGCATCTCCGGCGGCGCCGCCAGGTAAACCAACGTCGCCTGCATGGTGGAAAACCCCGCGCCGCCCACGCCGGTCAGCAACAGCGCCGCGCCCGCGAACACCGGAGTCGTAACGACCGCGAAGACGATCAACATGATCATGTAAGCGATGACCCCGCCGACGTATGCTCGCGCGTACCATCGCGGCGTCAGCCACACCGCCAGCAACAACGCGCCGATGAACGCGCCGATGCCGTCCAGGCTGGCAAGGATGCCCACGCCCTCCGGCCCCAACAACAACCGATCCCGCCCGATGACCGGGATCATGCTGGTGAACGGCCAAGCGAACACGTTGTAGATGATCGTTACGATCAACGTACCAATCAGCCGCTTGTCGCCGCGCACGATGACCAGGCCTTCGGTGATCCGCGCCAGCATCGCGCTTGACCCCGGCGCGCGAGGAATGCGCGACCGCACCCTCGTCGCCGCGATCAACGCGCCGCCATACATCGCGACACTCAACAGGAACACGCCCTCGATTCCAACGCTCGCCAGCAGCAGACCGCCGACCGTCGGCCCGACCATGCGGCTGGCGTTGTTGGCGCCGACATCAAGCGACATCGCCGTGCCCATATGCTCGCGGCCCACGACCTCGCCCATCATCATGCGCCGCACCGGATTATCGGTGGCCCACCCGCAGCCGTTGGCGAAACTGGCGAGCGCCAGATGCCAGACCTCCAGCCGGCCCGTCCACGCGAGTAACGCCAGAATCGCGGACGTCGAGCCCGTCAACAACACAACGCCGATCAAAGTCCGTCGCCGGTCGAACCGCTCCGCCAACGCACCGAGAAACGCGCCGAACAACCCCATCGGCAACAGCCGCAGCATGGTCATCATCGCGACCAGAAAGGCCGAGCCGGTGCGCTGATACACCACGACTCCGACCGCGACCGTCTCGAGCCAGCGCACGGTGAACACCACCAGTCCCACGAACCACAAACGCCAGAAATCCGGCGCGCTCGCACGGATCATCCGCCGGAACGGCGAGTCACTCACGTTGTCGTTTCCTCCGAACCGCACCCGACCACGGCCCGTCGAGAAGGGCAATCGTTCGGGGGAGGAAGCGCCGGGGCGTTGCCCCGGACCCCACGAGGGCTCGCCCTTGGAACCATTCTTTTGGTGGGTTGGAGGAGAGGGGGCCGACACGGACCGTAACAACGGTCACCGTAGGCCCCCTCTCCCCCAACCCACCAATGGACGGATTGCAAAGGCGTGCCTTTGCTGGGGGTCGAGGGGGCAAAGCCCCTCGCGGGTCCAGGGCAGAGCCCTGGCCTTTCCTCCCCCCGAACGTCAGCCCTTGCCGCGGGGCCGTGGCCGGGGGACGATCCGGAGGAACGGCGGCGGGAGCGATGCGATGACCGGACGGGTGGCGATGGTGTCGATGGAGACGGCGGCTCGGTTAGGCGACGAGATTGGCTTGCCCGCGCCGATGGCGACGCGTTCCGCGTTTCGCGTATTGGCGAACAATCCGCCATTGTTGAAGGCGGTGTTTGGGCAATTGACGACGTTGCTGTTGCGCAACACGTTCGATACGCGGCCGCGTGAGTTGATGATCATGCGCATTGGTTGGGTCACCGGCTCGGTTTATGAGTGGACGCAGCACTGGCGGGTCGCGACCACGGCGGGGATCTCGCCCGAGGATGTGTTGGCGGTACGCGACTGGCGCGCGTCGGACCGGCTGACCGCGGCGGACCGGGCGGTGTTGGCGGCGACGGATGAATCGCTCGCCGGCGAGACCATTTCGGATACGACATGGGCCGAAGTGACGAAGCACATCGCCGATCCGGCGCAACAGGTGGAGTTCGTCGTCGCGATGGGCAACTGGACGATGTTTTCGATGTTGTTGCGCAACCTTAAAATCCCGTTGGAGGATGGCGTCGCGGCATGGCCGCCCGACGGCCTGGTTCCCCCCGCGGCGGAGGCATAAACCAATGGCACGCACCATCGCACTGGGCATTGGCATCATGGAATATCCGTTCGACACCACGGACGGCTTCTGGCGTTGGGTGGATTTGTGTGAGCAGGGCGGCGTCGATTCGATCTGGCAAACGGATCGGATGATCAGCAAGACGCCGATCCTCGAGTGCATGACAGCATTGGCGGCGATCGCGGGCCGCACGCGGCGGATCAAGTTCGGCGTCAATGTCGTGTCCGTGGCGATGCGAGATCCTGTGCTGCTGGCGAAACAATGCGCCACGATCGATGTGTTGTCGCAAGGACGTTTATTGCCAGGGTTCGGCATCGGCAGTCCGCGCGGGCCGGAATGGACGGCAATGCATCTCGACCCGAAGACTCGCGGCCGCGTGACCGATGAGGCGTTGGAGATCATTCACCGGCTCTGGAGCGGAGAAAAACTGGATTATGACGGACGGCATTTCAAATTGACCGGCGCGTCGATTTCTCCGTTACCGGTGCAGCCGGATTTGCCGATGTGGATCGGCGGCTCGTCCGATGCGGCGGTGCGGCGCACGGCGAAATATGGCACCGGTTGGCAGGCGGGCGCGGAAACGCCGGAGACGGTGGGTCAGGTGATCGCCGATATCAAAGCGGCGGTGCTCGCCGCGGGCCGGCACATCGACGAAGATCATTACGGTGCCGCGCTGGCCTACCGCTTCGGCGGTCCCGACGATCCGGGTGTCGCGAAGGTGATGGAGGATTACAAAGCCCGCACCGGCCGCGACGCGAGCGATCACTTCGCGATGGGAGACGCGGCGCTGATCGCCGCCCGGATCACCGATTATGTCGAGGTAGGCGCTTGCAAGTTCATTCTTCGTCCCGCCGCGCGCGGCGACGAGGATATGTATGTGCAAACGAAACGTCTGATCGAGGACGTGTTGCCGGTCGTTGCCGCGCGGTGGCCGAAGCCGGCGAAGAAGATCGCGGCGGAATAACGGGGAAGGTGAGCGCCTGCGCGAAGCGCCACCCTTCCTTCTCCGCGCCCTCCGTTACTCCGCGATCTCCGCGAGGCGCCCTTTCCGGCCTCACCAAACGCACGAACCCAGGCGGAGCCGCACCACCCGGGTTATCTCGGCACATCCCCCGCCAGCGTGATCCGGTGCATCAACCGCTTCTGCCCCTGATAGTCGTTGATCGCCTGATGCTGCGCGCAACGGTTATCCCACAACGCCAACGCTCCCGGCGTCCACGCGAACCGGCACGTGAACTCGGGCCGCGTCTGATGCCGCCAAAGGAACCGCAGCAGAGGCAGACTCTCTTCCTCCGTCATGCCCGCGAAACGCGCGGTGTGCGCGATGTTCACATACAGCGCCTTTCGCCCGGTCTCCGGATGCGTGCGCACCACGGGATGTTCCGCGGTCAGCAACTCCCCGCCCGTGCCGGGTTTCTTGCCGCGATCCTCCCGCGTTCGGCTCGCCTCGGCTTTGTCGGAGCGCGCCACGCCGCGCAATCCCGCCAGCAACGATTGCATGCCATCCGACAACGTCTCATAAGCGATATATTGATTGGCGAACTCGGTATCGCCGCCGAACGCCGGCAATTCCCGCGCCAGCAACAGCGTGGCCATCGGCGGCTCTGCCAGATATGTCGTGTCCGAGTGCCAGACGCCGCCGAAATTGATCGCCTGATCGGGTCGTTTCAATACCGGGGTGATTTCCGGAAATCCCTCGATGCCGGGCACGAACGGATACTCGATTGGCCGGCCGATCCGGGCGGCGAAGTCGCGGTATTGTGCCGGTGTCAGGTTCTGATCGCGAAAGAACACCGCCAGATGGTCCAGCAGCGCCTGACGGATCGCCGCGACGGTTTGCTCCGGCAAATTTTCGGCCAGATTCACGCCATGAATTTCCGCGCCAATAACACCGCCAACGCGGCTGATTTCAAGTTGCATGCCAACCTCCATCGGCACGATAGCGCGTAGCCGCGGGTTCGGCGACGGCGCCGGGGTTTCACCCCGGCCCCCATCGGCCAGTTTCCTTCGCCGCAGGGTGTCACAAAACCGTAGCGATAACCATCGCGCGCTGGTTAAGTTCCCGCGCCGGTCACGCCGGATCCGGCAGCGTCCAGGCGGCCGGGTCGTTGTAAAGGCCGGGCCGCGTGCTGAAGCCCATCCAGGCATCGACGATCGAGCCGACATCAATGGCAATTCCGCCAAGTTCGCGAACGCGGTGACAGTAAATCTTCCCCAGCAGGCCGGCGGCCACGAGAAATACCGCGCCCGGACGCGGCACGGTGAGTTCCGCCATCAATTGCCGGAAGCGATCCGGATAATGCGGGACCGCGGTCGGCGTTCTCGCCGCATTGGGCAGGCGGGCCTCGCCAGGAACAAGATATTCGCGCGTGCCGGCGATGCCGTGGTGCGCGGCGAGTCGCGCGGCGAGGCCCGCGTGTGGTCCGATGACGCCAAGAAAATCCAGGCCGGACAACAGGTCCTGGTAAAACGGCGTGTGGCGATGCAGCAGGATGTTGGCGAAAGCATGTGTCAGCGATACGGTCGGATGGGTCGCGATGACGCTGTCGATGGCGCGTTCCAGCAGCGCGAGATAGCCGCGATGGAAAATGTCCTTTTCATAACGCGGCGCGGTTGACACGCCGATGATGTCGGCGCCGGCCATCGCCTCGGTGAATTGTCGCGAAAGCGCGGTTAAATCCGTCGCGGGGTCGAGCGGTTCGCCGAACCAGTTGCGCCAGATCACGCTGACGATGCAGGTCGCCTCATGCTGGGTGATCCGTTGCGCGGTCCATGGATCGCTGAGCGCGAGGAAGCGGGCTTCTCCGTCGCCGAGGCGGATCATCGACAACGGCGCCCGGTCGCGGATCGCGTCGCGCAGGCGGGCGGTCAGGCGGTCCGGATCGAGCCAGGCGGGGGAGCGCTCCATCGCGGCGGCTTTGGCCACGGCGCGCGGGGTCTCGGCGTCGAGCGCGAGCTTCGCGTGACCGGCGAACACCGCGGCATGAAACGCGAGATCGGAGCCGGCGCCCGGATTTAAGCCGGCGGCATGCGCGAGGACACCACGAAAGTCACCAATTTCGGTCAGCGCGCGCAGGTGCCGGAAATGCCGCGTCCCATCGTCCGCCGGCGATGGGTCGAAGTTTCGCGGAACCTCCGGATGCATGATGTGGAAACGCAGGAATTCCGTGCGCAGCGTGTTGGCTTCGACGTGATTGGGCTGGCGTTCGTAAAGCGCCTCCAGCAGCAGCAGTCCATCCCAGTACCGGTTCGTCTTGCATAACAGGTTCGCGGCGGCGAGGTATGGGACGGCGAGATCGGGATACGTTTCGATGGCATTATCGTAGCGGCGCAGTGCTTCGGCGGTTTGCTCCAGCGTCGCGTGCAGGTCGGCGATTTCGGTTTGCTGGATCGCCAGGGCGCGGCGGAACAAGGGCAGCGCGGCGGCCGGATCGCCGCATTGGCGTAGGATCAGGCCGGCTTTGCGCAGCACGCCGGGGTCGTCAGGAAAGCGTTGCCTCTCGGCTTCAGCGATCGTTCTGGCGCCGGCGGTATCTCCAGCGCACGCGCGCGCCATGGTGACGTCGAGACGCGCCTCAGCGGCCAAGGCGGTCACTGGGATTCAGTTCGTATAGACAATGGTGCGCAGCATGACGCGGCGCTGTTCGGGGCTGTAATCGCCGGCGCCGCGGTGCATCGTCGCGCGCTCGTCCCACATCAGGACATCGCCGGGGCGCCAATGATGGTAATAAACGAAGCGATCCTGTGTGGCGTGCGCGGTGAGTTCCTCGATCAGGGGCCAGGATTCCTGCTTCGTCATGCCGGCGAAGCCAAGCGTGTGCATCGGATTGACGAACAAGATCGGGCGGCCGGTCACCGGGTGCGGCAGAACGGCGGGCCACGAAACCACTTGATATTGTTTCTCTGTCATACCGTTGTCGCCGCCATAAAGCCGCTCTCCGGCGGGCCCGGAATGGCGCAGGTGCAGACCGGTCAGGCCGGCGATCTGTTGTCGCCTCTCGGGCGGCAACGTCGCGTAAGCGGCGCTCATGTCGGTAAACAGCGTGCCGCCTTTTTCCGACGGGACCTCCTTCGCGTGCAGGATGGCGAGCAGCGGCAGGTTGTCTTCGTAAGTCGAGTCGGTGTGCCAATCGGTGGCGCGTTTGACGCCGTACCAATCGACTTTTCCGTTCTCATCCACGTTGGTGAGCCAGGAGACGTCGGGATGCTCGGCGTGGCGATATTTCACCAGCGCGTGCTTGCGGGGTTTGCCGAAATGGCCACCAAAGGCGGCGAGTTCCCGTGCGCCGAGGTTCTGCTCCCGGAACACCAGCACGGGATGCTCGGCGAAGGCGCGCGCGATCCAGGCGAACGTCGCGTCGTCAAGAGGGCGCGACAGGTCGATGCCCAGAGCTTCAGTCCCCAATGTCTCTCCAAGAGGGCGCAGTCGCCGTGTGTTGGTCATGGGCCATCCTCCCCGGTTGGGCTCCGATCCGACGAACTATGAGCCCCACGCAGGTAGGACCGCAACCTGGCGCGCGCCACGGCGTCAGGCGGCAAATGCCTGTGCCGCGGTTTCAGTCATGGATTCCGCCCGAACATCACCTGGCCGGCTCCCATGAGACAGATCGTGCCGGGAATATCCGGAGGCTGTTGTGGTGCCTGGGGCGCGAGCGTCACCCAGGCCCTTGGCATCGTCACCCCGGTCCACATGAGTTGAAACAGCGACCGGAAAAAGCGACCGAACGCCTCGCCGTTCCGGTTGTTGGTAATGACCAGATTGACCGCGGGGTTGCATGGCCTGAGGACCTCCGCGCGGAATTCAGGACTTTCGAGGATTTCCCGCCGGACCTCCAAGGCGACGACGACCACGGTGGCACCGGTTCGCCCAATCAGCTCACGCAACGAAAGTTGCTGTCCGGCGATCTTGCCCGACCGCTCAACGGTACAGTAAACGAACAAAATGTCGCAGTCCGGCACAAGCGTCGTGACCTGGACCCGGCCATGAAACAGGCCGCCGATTTCGTCACTATCCTTCCCGATCATCACATCCCAACCTGGGCCGGCCATGATCAGGAAAGCAATTTTCGGCTGTGTCAGGACAGGCTGCTTCCCGGATATCCGCTCGGGCCGCATCGGCATCACGTCGCGGACCCGGGCCAGGATGACGGGTTGGCCCTCCGCGCGAAACGCCCGCATGTTCCATCCGGTGAGAAGCGGGGCTGGAATGCCGGACTGCTCGACCGTCGCCGGATCGAGCCTCGACATCGGGACCGCCGCTTCCAGAAGGACTTTGAGCGCGACTGGCGGTGGGACGGTTCGCCGATTGGCGCTGACGAGGTTATAGGCTGCCGCGCCCAGTAAAGCCGGCCATTCCGCGGCCCGGCACCGCGAGAGGATTTGCGCGACCTCGCCCCACGTCCTGGAGAGCGCGGCGCGAGGAAGTTCCGGAAGGGCAACAGAACCTGGCACACGAGGATGCCCAAACGTCTGCTTGCCAATGGAGTCCACGACGTGACGCGCCAGTTCCGGAATGTCCGGAAGTTCGGTGGCGTTCGACAAGGTCGCCGCCGCCAGTGTCAGAAACGACATTCGGTCGGGTTGCGATGCGAAGAGAAACTGATTGATCGCTTCGCCCAGAAAGAACGTTTCCCCCGACGTCGTAGTGGTATAGACAAGAAAATCGCCGGGGTTCTGGTTGGCCGGGAGGATCAGTTCACGCCAGACGGCGATTTACGCGGCGAATCCGGCGCATGCCCCCAGCGCGTTGAGCATCGACGGGACAGACGAGTGGCCGGCGGACTCGCGGGTGAATTCGTTGGCGAACATGCGGCAAAGCTGATCCACCGGCTCGCTGCTCAGGATATCGGCGCCGATGCTCATCGAGGTTTTCCGGATGCCGAATGATGTCGCGATAAAGCAGATGGGCATGGGGTTGCCTTAAGCAAGCTATTTCGGCGACCGCAGCGGAAGGATGGTTGGACTCACCAACAGGCAACGCCGCATTGAACCGAACGCCGCGCGAAACACCGGTGAAGGTCCACATCATGGGCCGATGAATATCATATTGGTACCGTAACCAGTCTTCGCGGCCCAGGTGACGAAGGTCTGGGCTGCTGGTAACGTGCTTATCAGACCAACAACACGGGAGGATCGGCCATGACCCTGGACCTCATTATCTGGAACGGCACCATCGTCGATGGTTCCGGCATGGGACGGTATCGCGCCGATGTCGGGGTGGCGGATGGGCGGATCGTGGAGATCGGCCGGATCCGGGCGCAAGCGCAACGAACGATCAATGCTGATGGGCTGATCGTGGCGCCGGGATTCATCGACGGCCACACGCACATGGACGCGCAGGTGAACTGGGATCGTTCCGGCACGTGCTCCTGCTGGCACGGCGTGACGACGGTGATCATGGGGAATTGCGGGTTCGCGTTGGCGCCCTGCCGACCCGATGCGCGCGAATGGTTCGCCCGGTGTTTAACCGCGGTCGAGGACATTCCGTTGGAAGCCATGCTCGCCGGGATCGATTGGACGTGGGAGACGTTCCCAGAATACCTCGCCACGGTCGAGAGGTTACCGAAAGCGTTGAATTATGGGGCGTATATCGGGCACTCGGCGTTGCGGATGTACGTGATGGGGAAACGGGCGCTGTCGGAAAAGGCGACGGAGGACGATGTCGCGCGCATGGTCGCGGCCGTGAAGGACGCGATTCGCGCCGGGGCGATGGGATTCTCCAGCTCTCGCGCGGGAACGCATGTGACGCCGGACGATACGCCGGTGGCCAGCCGGATCGCGGACTGGAGTGAGATCGACGCGCTGGTGGGCGCGATGGCGGAACTGGACGCGGGAATTTTTCAGGTGGGGCCTGATGTTTCCAGCGGTCCATCGCAGCGGATTTTCCTGGAACGATTGAAGCGCGTGGCGTTGGAGAGCGGGCGNNCAGACGACGACGAAGTCGATCAACGCGATCTTCGCGCTGAAGTCGTATTTGCCGTTCGATGTTTTGCCGGAATGGAAAGCGCTGCGGGCGTTGCCTCTGGCGGAGCAGAAGCGGCGCATGGCGGATCCAGCGGTGCGCGCGCGGCTGGTGGCGGATGAGGCGAGAATGAAACCGCGGGACAATGTGTTTCAGGGCGGCGGCGCGGCGACGACGGATCCCCGGAAGCCGGATTACGCGAATTTGTTCGCGATGCGGGACGTGGACTGGAACGATCCGACGGTGGAATCATTGGCGCGCGAACGGGGGGCGCATCCGGTGGAGGTGATGCTGGATCTGATGCTGGCCAATGAGGATCAGGTGTTCGTGCAGCCTCTGGTGAACGAGGGCCGCGACGATGTGCTGGATATGCTGCGGCATCCGTGGACTCTGACGACGTTCTCCGACTCCGGCGCGCATGTGTGCCAGGAGATGGGGTCGTCGTTGCAGACGCATATGTTGAGTTATTGGGTGCGGGCGCGACAGGCGTTCACGCTGGAACAGGCGGTGCGCAAGATGACGTTCGATAACGCCGCGGCGTGGGAGTTGAACGATCGCGGGCTGGTGCGGACGGGATTCGCAGCGGACCTGGTGCTGTTCGATGCGGCGACGGTGCGGCCGGGGATGCCTGTGGTCGAGTCGGATCTGCCGGGTGGTGCGCGGCGGTTGGTGCAGAAGGCGGAGGGCATCGTGGCGACGATCGTCAATGGGACGGTGGCGTTCGAGGATGGCGTGGCGACGGGGGAGACGGGCGGGCGGTTGTTGAAGGGCCGCGGCGTGGGGTGACACGGCTGTCCCGGTCGCGTGACGGTTGCGGTATGGTATCGGTGAGCTTATATATGGCACGGCGACCGAGGCCACGCGGAATATCGCGAAATATTCGCGTCCCGCGCCGGAGGACCATGCGATGGGAACCGATATTTTCGCCGTGAAGCGAGCGGGCGCGACGGTGGTCTTTTGCAAACGTGGCGCATGCAAAACATTGATCCAGTTTCCGTTCTCCGACGTCAACGCCGCTCAGAAGCATTGGCGGATCAGCATCACCTCCTTCCGCGGCGACAGCGGCGCGATCGAGAAACTACGCAAGCTGTACGCCGCTGTCCTTGAAGAGCATCCGACCGGGCATCTGCATGACTGGCAATTGTTCGAGGGCCTCACGAAGGCGGTGAACGACGGACGCATGGAGGCCTACGAATTGTCGGACCGTGACAAGTCGTTTCTTGACAGATATTACAAGTCGGTGAGTGAAAAGGCATCGACATTCGATGTGGAACCTGCCCAGGTGCTGGGGCTGGCGAGCGAGTCGGGGTTCGCTTCGGCCGGTACTTATCTGGTAACCGGCGACGCGTTCGGCATGACCGGAGGCAGCACCGGCCACATGACCATGGCGGGCGGCGTGGCACAGAACGTCGAGCAGTTTTTCAGCAGTTGGGGGGAGCGTATTCGCGGCACCAAGAGCAACACGCCGCTGTTTCTGAACCGCCTGTTGGGAAAAGACGCGGCGGGCAACGATGCCAAGGGTGAGTTGAAATACAACTCCGCGTCCCCGGGTTGGCGGAAGGAGCGCGAGGACGGCATCAACGAGATGAGACGCGCCATTCCGATTTGGCTCATGCTACAAGGCCTCGATCCGGGGTGACGAGGAGGGGCGGATGCGGTGGCCGCTGGGATGTTTTTTTACCGTTATGATATCGGCGGCCGCGGCGAACGGCGAACCGGCGCCCTCGGCTTACCGGAACGATGAATTCGGCATTCGGCTGACGATTCCAGGCGATCTGCGGGCATGTGTCGCCCAACCTGATCAGCACGATAGTGGAATGTCGATGTTTTTTCAGCAGACGGCGACGTGCGGCGAGTTTTCCACGCAGCGCTTCGTCGGGGTGTCGCTGTCGTATAATCTGACGCCAGACACGGAGACGTTGACGGAGTTCGCGTATCGGACGTGCCATCAGGCGCCTGGCATTCAATGTCGCGCGGCACCCAATGGATTATCGATCCCAGGGGCCGGCGGCATCGCCCGGCGATTGGATTACCCGAATGGCTGGGTCGATATCGACGTCATGGCTCAGGCGTGGCCGGACGTGAAAAATGACCCGAAAAAACCGTTCATCAACTATGAAATCACGCTCCATACCACCCCGGCGTTTTTAAGCCGCGACCTCAGCGTGTTGCGGAAGATCTTGCGCGGCGTGACGGTCTGGTCGCCGCTTTGAGGCGGGCAGTGACAGACACCGCCGCGACGCCCTACAAAAGCGGAAACGCGCGCCGTGGAGTCACATTCCGCTCACGGCACGAAATCGAGGAGGCGACCATCCAATGAGCGAACCAACATCCGCCCGCGCGCATCTCATCACCGGCGGCTTTCCGCCCGGCTCCGCCGCCGGCCACGATCACGATTATGCACGCCTGAAACTGCTGACCCTGCTGGGTGAGCAAACCATCGCCGCCTCTGTCGGCAACGATTTCTCGGATGTGGAAAAGTGGCTTCCAATCAGCAAGCTTCTCATCACCTACGTCGCCGGGCCATATCCCGACGCGGCGCAATCGCGCGCCATCGACGCCTGGATGCGCGCCGGCGGTCACTGGCTGGGATTGCACGGCACCAGCGGCGGCCGCGCTCAGCGGGTGGAGGGTGTCCGCAACCGCCGCACGGTTAAGACCGAGCACCACGCGGTCCTCGGCTCCATGTTCCTGACGCATCCTCCGCTGTGCCGCTTTCGGGTCGATGCGATCGAGCATCCGTTGACGAAAGGCGTCGGCGCATCCTTCGACGTGGAGGACGAGCCGTACTTCATCGAATTGCAGGACCCTGGTTCGACGCGGGTGCTGCTGACCGCGGAGTATGGCCAGGCGGCGGTGTCTTCCACGGTTGGGACATTGTATGGCGCGGATACGTCGTTGCGGGAGGACGGGAAGACCCGGGTGTTGGGCTATACGCGTGCGATCGGCGACGGCGGGGTGACGTATTTCGCCCTGGGCCACTGCCACAACCCCAATACGCGGCCAGGACGCGCCGATGACGGTCTGCCGGCGACGTTTCGGGGACCCTGGGAGAGCGCGGCGTTTCTGACGCTGTTACGCAATGCTATCGATTGGGGCGTGCGCGGCGGAGCTTAGGGGACGCGACTGACCGGTCCCTCCCAATCCCCGCCATCCCGCGCTAAACACCTGCCATGGACCGCGACATCATCGGCTACGGCGCCAATCCGCCGAACCCCAACTGGCCTGGCAACGCTCGCCTGGCCGTCAACTTCGTGCTGAATTTCGAGGAGGGCTCGGAACCGTCGATCGGCGACGGCGACCCCGCCTCGGAGTGGCGGCTCACCGAATACGGCGCGGCCGATCCGGGCATGACAGGCCGCGACCTGGCGGCGGAAGGCATGTTCGCCTACGGCTCCCGCGTCGGGTTCTGGCGGATCATGCGGCTGTTCGCGGAACGATCGCTGCCGATGACCATCTTCGGCTGCGCTCTGGCATTGGAGCGGAACGCTCCCGCCGCCGCGGCGATTCAGGCCGCCGGGCACGACATTTGCTGCCACGGCTGGCGGTGGGAGAAGCATTTCGAGCTCGATGAGGCGACCGAACGGGCCCGCATCGCCCGGTCGGTGGCGTCGATCCAGAAGACGATGGGGGAGCGGCCGTTGGGTTGGTATTGCCGCTCGGCGCCGAGTGTGAACACACGGCGTTTGCTGGTGGAGGAAGGCGGGTTTCTCTACGATTCCGATGCCTACGACGACGAACTGCCGTACTGGACCCGGGTCGAGGGCAAGCCGCATCTGGTCGTGCCGTATACGCTCGGCACGAACGATTCGAAGTTCGGGCGCGATGCGTTCGCCACGGGAGACGACTTCCTCACCTATTGCCGCGACGCGTTCGACTTCCTGTACCGGGAGGGTGCTGCCCAGCCGAAGATGCTGTCGATCGGGATGCACATGCGGATCCTCGGGCATCCGGCGCGGGCGGCGGCGCTGGAGCGGCTGTTGGACCACATCCAGCGGCATGCCGGTGTGTGGGTGACGCGACGGCTGGACATCGCCCGCCACTGGACGACGCATTTCCCGGCGCCCTCGCCCTGATCATGGCCCCCTCGGGCACGGCCGCTTGATCATGAACAGCCTGACCCGGGCGCGTCGCCTCGCCGCGGCGTGGCTGAACGATCGGCGGCAGTTTCGCGGCGGCCGGCTGCCTCGCACTTGTCCCATCTGTGGCTACCACGGCACCTTCATCAGCGTCGGCCATCCTGGACGGTGGGACGCGCGCTGTCTGAACTGCGGCTCACGAGAGCGGCACCGGCTGCTGCATCTTTGGATCACCGAGGGCGGCGGCGATAAACTGGCGGGCAAGCGGATCCTGCATTTCGCGCCGGAGAAGGCGTTCGTGGCGCGGATGCGCGGCAACGCGCTGTACGAGACGGCGGATCTGATGCAAGCGGGCGTGACCCACCAGGTCGACATCACGCGGACCGGGCTGCCGGACGCCCGTTACGACGTCGTGATGGCCAATCATGTGCTGGAGCACATTCCCGACGACCGCGCCGCGATGCGGGAGTTGTTCCGGCTGTTGAAACCGGGCGGTTTCGCTCTGCTGACGGTGCCGATCAACGCCACCCGGCGGGAGACGTATGAGAACCCCGCCATCACCGCGGCCGCCCAGCTCTGGGCACATTTCAGCGCGCGCGACCATGTGCGGTACTATGGGCTCGATTTCGCGGATCGGCTGACGGAGGCGGGATTCCAGGTCGAAACGTTCCGAGTGTCGCCGGAGGAAGAGGTCCGCTATGGGCTGCTGCGGGACGAGTGGATAACCATCGCGCGTAAGGCGTGATGGGGCTCCGCGCTATCGGCATCAGGATGAGCCCCGGACAACGCACGATCTTCGCATGACCGTCGTCCTCGGCCTCGAGCCGAGGATCGCTCGCATCACGTCCGTGCCCGATTTTTCACGCGAGGGCGCTTCCGCAAATGCTCGGGTCAAGCCCGTACATGACGACGGAAGGTAATTCCACCTCTCCGGGCACTTGTCCTAAGGCGGGTACGGTTCCGGCGCGGCCTTACGGCACGACGCCGACCAGGTAAGTCAGCGCGACGTTCCGCGGCGGATAACGAAGAACAAAATTATCCGCGCCGACATAGCCGTGTACCGGCCAGTACGACACGACGGTCTTGCCGCCTTGCGCCTCCTGCGTGATACGCCCGTGTGTCGGCGGCTGCACGACCTCATAGGCCACCTGCTCGACCGAGCCCCACTCGCGGATATGCGGGCACACACCGCCCTCGCTGGAGACGGTCAGGGACCAGGGAACGCGCTCGGAGCCCAGGGAACCGGGCTGGCCCTCGGCGATGCAAAGGCGGGCGCGTTGGGACATCTGTCGTGGGGAATCGGACCCGCCGGACTGCGGCGCTTGTTGTGAGCAGGCCATCAGGCCTGTAAACCCGCCAATCATGAGCGCGGCACGCAAGAAAGGCACCATCATCGTTCGGTCTCCCGCCCTGGGCTTTTCCGCCAAAAACGAGGTCGGGATCGCCCGGTGAAAATAATTACATTCTTTTACGCACCTCAGTCTCATACCATGGCCTTGGTATCACAGCAATATCTCTCTGCTCGCGGTCCTGACCAGGTTCCTGGCGGTGGCTGAGCGGCCCATCCTCATCATCAAACTGGGCGCGTTGGGGAATGTGATCCTATCTCTCAACGCGTTCGCGGCGATTCGGCTGCATCATCCGAACGCCAGGATCAGCCTGCTGACGACGGCGCCGTACGCGGCCTGGCTGGCCCAGGCGCCGTGGTTCGACGAGGTGCTGATCGATACGAGGCCGGGTTGGTGGAACCTGACCGGATTGCGCCGGTTGCGACGGATGCTGACCGGGCCTGGGTTTTCCCGGGTGTACGATCTGCAGACCTCAAGCCGGTCGTCCTGGTATTTCAAGCTGTTTCCGCTCTCGCGACGGCCGGAATGGTCCGGCATCGCACCGGGTTGCTCGTTGCCGGATCGCGATCCGAACCGCGACCGGCTGCATGACAACGACCGCCAGACCGGGCAGTTGCGCCAGGCCGGAATCACCGGACCGATCCCTCCCGCCGACCTGTCCTGGTGCCGCGGCGACATCGGCCGATTCGGCCTGCCGCGGGATTTCGTCGTGCTGGTGCCCGGCAGCGCGCCGCACCGGCCGGTCAAGCGCTGGCCGGCCGAGCGATACCAGGCTCTGGCTCAGGCGTTGCGGGCGCGGGGGCTGACGCCGGTCGTCGTGGGTTCGGCGGCGGAGGGAGCGATCGCCCGCGGCATCCCGGCGGCGATAGACCTGACCGGTCAAACCAGCTTTGGCGATCTCGCGGACCTGGGACGGGCGGCGCGGTTCGCGGTGGGTAACGATACGGGGCCGATGCATTTGCTGGCAACCGCGGGCTGTCCATCCCTGGTGTTGTTCTCGCACGATTCCGACCCGGCCTTGTGTGCCCCGCGCGGGCCGGATGCGCGGGTGCTGCGGCGGCCCGATCTGGCGTCGTTGGAGGTCGCCGCGGTGCTGGCCGGGCTGCCCCTTCCGGTGACCGCCTGATGTCCGCCGCGAACCCGCCGGGAAGCATTCTCGTTCCGCCGACCGAGAGCGAAACGATCCAGGCGTCCGCCCCGCCGCTGGCCGCGTTCGCCGACGGGTTGCCAACGCCCAGTCGGTACTGGGCGATCTTGACGATCGGGTTGGGATTGACGTTGGCGGTATTGAATGGCGCTATCGCCAATGTCGCGCTGCCCGCGATCGCGAGAGATTTGCACACCGATCCGGCGACCTCGATCTGGGTGGTGAACGCGTTTCAGTTGGCCGTGACGATGTCGTTGCTGCCGCTGGCGTCGCTTGGCGAAATTCATGGCTATCGCAAGGTGTACCGCTGGGGGCTGGTGGTGTTCACCATCGCTTCGGTGTTGTGTGCGCTGTCATCGACGTTGCCGATGCTGATCCTGGCCCGGGTCGCACAAGGCGCCGGGGCGGCGGGGATCATGAGCGTCAATGGCGCGCTGATCCGCTTCATTTATCCTCGCCGCATGCTGGGCCGCGGCGTCGGGCTGAACGCCACGATCGGATCCATCGCCTCGGCGGTCGGGCCATCCGTGGCGTCGGCGGTGCTGGCGGTCGGGCCGTGGCCCTGGTTGTTCGCGGTGAACGTGCCGTTGGGGATGCTGGCCGCGGTGATCGCGTGGCGGGCGCTGCCGGAGACGCCCCACTCCGGCGCTCAGTTCGATATCGGCGGGGCGCTGCTGCAGGCGGTGTCGTTCGGCACGCTGCTGATCGGAATTTCCGAGATCGGGCATGGCGATTCGACGTTTCACGTGGTGCTGGACCTGGTCGTGGGCGTGATCACCGGCGGCGTGCTGGTGGTGCGGATGATGACACAGCGAGCGCCGCTGCTGCCGGTGGATTTGTTGCGGATTCCGCTGTTCGCGCTGTCGGTGGCGAGTTCGGTGTGCTCGTTCATCGCGCAGTCGATGGCGCAGGTTTCGATGCCATTCTTGTTTCAGCACATGGGCAAGAATCAGGTGATGACGGGGCTGCTGATGACGCCGTGGCCTCTGACGGTCGCGGTCGTCGCGCCGCTGTCGGGACGGCTGGCGGATCGTTACCCGGCGGGATTGTTGGGCGGCTGCGGCATGGTGGTGATGGCTCTGGGCCTGGCGGCGATGGCGCTGCTGCCGGAGCACGCGACGTGGCAGGACATCACATGGCGGATGACGTTGTGCGGGGTGGGATTCGGCTTTTTCAACACGCCGAACAACCGGGCGATCATTACGTCGGCTCCGGCGGCGCGCAGCGGGGGCGCGAGCGGGATGCAGGCGACGGCTCGGCTGTTCGGGCAGACCACGGGAGCGGCGCTGGTGGCGCTGCTGTTCGCGGCGATGCCGACGGGCGGGACGACGGGGACGCTGGTATTGGCGACGGCGGCGGCCTGCGTGGCGGCGGCGGTGAGTTTCAGCCGGTTGGCGGCGCGGTAGGGGGAGGCGCGAGGGCTCCTCTCCCGGGTCACGCCCCATAGGCGCCAGGATAAGCGCGGCGAGGGGAAAACCTCTGGTCCTCTGCCGCTTATCGTCATCACCGGCCTCGACTTATCGTCATCACCGGGCTCGACTTATCGTCATCACCGGGCTCGACTTATCGTCATCACCGGGCTTGACCCGGTGATCTGTCGCCGCACGCACATTGTGCGGCCAGAGATGGCCGGGTCGGGCCCGGCCATGACGCGGAGAGGCTGGCCGAACACGGTTCCCGCCCCTGCCGACAGTTATGCTGGCGCCAATGGGGTCACGCCCGGGGCAGGCTCTTCGAATCCGCCAGGGACTCCGCGCCGCGCCCCTCCCTCCC
>PLSZ01000229.1 GCA_003164305.1 Acetobacteraceae bacterium | reverse complement strand
TCAATGTCCAGGGCCGCTGGGATTACCTGGCGGCTAAGCGGACAAGGGTTGCGCTTCCGCGCTATGTCCTGTTGTATATGGCGTAGCGCACCTTGCGCTGTTGTCATCCCCCTTTGGGTCACGCCCTCCGCGTCACGAAAGTGTCTTTCACGATGAATGCGCCGTTCGATCCCACGTTGCTGATGAGTGAAAAATTCGCCGTCGGCCAGCCAGTCTCACGCAAGGAGGATCCGGTACTGCTGCGTGGCGAGGGTCGCTACAGCGATGATCTGAGCCGCGACGGACAGCTTTATGGCGTGATGGTACGAAGCCGGACCGCGCATGGCATTCTGCGCTCGATCGACACGGAAGCCGCGCGTGAGATGCCCGGCGTCCGCGCGGTGATCACGGCCGCGGATCTGGACGCGGCGGGGATCAAAAATATGCCCGCGGCGGCGGGAAAACACCGCGATGGATCGCCTACCCCGCGGCCACCGCAACGCCCGCTGGCGACCGGGCGGGTTCGGTACGTCGGCGAACCGATCGTGATGGTCGTCGCGGAGACGAGCAAGGAGGCCAAGGACGCGGCCGAGGCGATCTTCGCCGATATCGACCAAATGCCCGCGGTGACGACCGCCAGCGCGGCGGCGGCGGTGGGTGCACCGTTAGTGCACGACGAAGCGCCCGGGAATGTCTGCATGGATTTTCATTACGGAGATGCGGAAAAGGTCGCCGCGGCGTTCGCCCAGGCGGCACACGTGACGAGATTGTCGATACGGAACAATCGGATTGTTGTTTGTCCGATGGAGCCGCGGTCCGCCATCGGCGAATATGATGTCGAGGCCGATCGATTCATACTACGGCTCGGCTGCCAGGGTGTTTTCGGTCAGCGCAATCTCGTGAGCGGTATTCTCGGAATTCCGGTTGAGAAGTTACGAGTGCTGACCGGTAATGTCGGTGGCTCGTTCGGCATGAAAGCGTCGGCGTATCCCGAATATATTTGTGCTCTGCACGCGGCGCGGGTGCTCGGGCGGCCGGTGAAATGGACCGATGAACGGTCGGAAAGCTTCATGTCGGACAGTCATGGCCGCGACCATGAAATGACCGCCGAACTGGCACTGGACGCGGCCGGAAAGTTCCTGGCGTTGCGCGTGACCGGCTTCGGCAACCTCGGCGCCTGGCTGAACAGCGCGACGACGATCCCGCCGACAATGAACACCGTGAAGAACATCATCGGCGTTTATGCCACGCCGATGATCGAGGTCGCGACAAAATGCATGTTCACCAACACGACCCCGGTCGGGGCCTACCGCGGCGCCGGACGGCCGGAGGGCAATTACTACATGGAGCGTCTGGTCGAGACCGCCGCCCGTGAAATGGGTATCGACCGGGTCGAGTTGCGCCGGCGCAATCATATCCAGCCGGAGCAAATGCCGTACAAGGCACCCTCTGGCATGACGTATGATTGCGGCGAATTCCCTGCCGTGATGGAAAAAGCGCTGCTTGCCGCGGACTGGCATGGTTATGCGACACGCCAGGCGGAGACACGCGGTCGTGGCAAAATACGCGGCCGCGGCATCGGCCACTATTTGGAAGTAACCGCCGACGCCGGCAACGAAATGGGCGGCATCCGTTTCGAAGAGGACGGGACGGTCACGATCATTACCGGCACGCTGGATTATGGCCAGGGTCATGCGTCCCCATTCGCGCAGGTATTATCGGCCCGGCTTGGGATCCCGTTTGAAAAGATCAGACTCGTGCAAGGAGATTCCGATCAGTTGGTGGCCGGTGGGGGCACCGGCGGGTCACGCTCGATGATGCAAAGCGGTGGCGCGATTCTTGAGGCCAGCGACATCGTGGTTGAGCGCGGCAAGCAACTCGCCGCGCAATACCTCGAGGCGGCGGTGGCCGATATCGAATTCACGCGCGGCCGTTTCGGCATCGCCGGCACTGACCGAGGAATCGGCATCATGGAACTGGCCGCCCAGGTGCGAACCGCGCGCCACATTCCCGAGGATTTGCCGCGAACCTTGGACGTGAAGCATGTTTTCAAAGGCGTGCCGTCCGCGTTTCCAAATGGCTGCCACATCGCCGAAGTTGAACTGGATCCCGACACCGGCATTGTCGAAGTTGTCAGCTACGCGACGGTCAATGATTTCGGAGTCCTGGTAAATCCGATGCTCGTGGCGGGACAGGCGCACGGCGGCATTGCTCAGGGCATTGGCCAGGCGCTGACCGAAAGTGTTGTCTACGACGAGGACGGGCAGCTTCTGACTGGCTCGTTCATGGACTACGGACTGCCGCGCGCTTCCGACCTTCCCACCCTGGGCTTTGAGAGTCATCCCGTTCCGGCTCGTACTAATCCGCTTGGTGCCAAGGGATGCGGTGAGGCCGGGTGCGCCGGCTCGCTTCCGGCGGTGATGAACGCCGTGGTCGATGCGCTGTCGGAATTTGGCATCACGCATATCGATATGCCGGCGACGCCGCACCGGATCTGGCAGGCGATTCAGGCAGCGCGTGGTTGAGGAGAGGCGGATTGGTCAAAATTGATGCGAATCAGGTGACCGAGGTACGACTTTCCGCGGACGGAGCCCGCGTGATGCTGGTCTTGCTCGACGATACAGGACAAAAAATCTCATTGTCGCCGCGGGCCAATTGTTTGAACGCCGTACTCTCTGTCGCGCCGCGGCATGCCGAACCCGGCGCCGTTCATAAGCTGGACACCTGGAACATGGGTCTGACGGAAAACGGCCAGGACCTGGTGCTCACGCTTCATACGCCGGAAGGTCTGGCGATTTCTTTCGCGCTCAAGCCCTGGCGGGTCGAGGGTATGGCGACGATCGCGACCTATGGCGGTTCCCATCGGGCACAGCCGAAGAGCCTGCGCTGAATCAGTTCGGACGTGCCAGGGCCATTCGCGCATCGTGCCGCGTAACTTCGTCGCACGCGGAGAGGAGCGCGTGCGCCAAGGCTCGCGCGTTCTCGATCGGAAACGCATAACAAGACTGGAATGGCGAACCAAGCATCAGCATCGTCACGATTTTACCGGTCATGACATCGACCCCGACACTCACGGGATGCTCGACATCGACCCTCGGTACAGCAACCCAGTCCTCGCCGAGCATTCGGTTGCTGCCTTGCCTGCCTTCCAGGACAGCCGAAATGAAAGCCTGCCGTAAAACGCCCGCGAGCGACTCCAGATAATCGAAATCGATCTGGATAATCTTCCGCTCGCCCGCGTAATCGCTGAACTGAAACTCGATATACTGTCGGCCTTCGTCGATATTCACGACATCCAGCATCTGGAAAAGCGGTTCGGTCATCGTCTCATCCGATCAACTTCGCGCCTCTCTGACGGGCGGCGCCAGGTCCACAAGCGCTATAGTATATTTATCATAGCGACATGGAGTGCCGCCGCGTGTCAAGGCCGCTTTCGCGCGTGCGATACCCTATTGGGCCAGACCGATCGGATCGAAGCCGTGCTTCAGAAGAATGGCCTGACCCTGTTCAGACAACACGAAAAGAGCAAACCGGGCGGCAACCGAATCATCGGACAAAACGATCAGGCCGTAAGCCGGACCGACCGTCAGCGCCGGCGGCAGCGGAACGATTGTCAGGTCCGGTATTTCTCGCGCGACCAGGGCGGCGCCGCTGCAATACCCAAGCATCACGTCGGCACGGTCCGCCAGAAAGATTCCCTGGACCGCGCCTCGTCCAGGCACGAGTGGCGGAGTATTCGGCCCACCGACCAACTTCATCGCCTTCGCCTCCAGGATCCTTTGAGCACCGGGATGTATGGCCTCGGCACGCGCGAAAATCGCCCAGGTGTAGTCGCCGGCGGGATCGGCGCGCGGCGTCGAAGTTGCGGGGCGAACCGCCGGATCAAGGAGTTTTTCCAGCAAGGTGTCCGGTGTCAGGGCAAGACTGGCACGCCCCAAGGCGCACAAGCGATTGCGGGTAAACATCACCACCGGTTGGTTGCCTCGTTCGCGCGCCAGAGTCCGTGGCTGCTCCATGTCCGCGGACGCCAGAAGGTCGGCTGGCTCGCCATGCTCGATCCTTTCGCGCAGCACGCCGGATGGTCCGAAAACAGGCGGTGCGATTGTCTCGGCCGTTGCCGGGAACGCATGCACCATGTCCGTGAAAGCCGCGGTCAGGCTGCCGGCGGCATAAATTCGCAGCGGCTCGGCCGCGACGGGATGCGCGGCGGCCACGATCGCCATACCAACCAATATGCAGGCGAGGCGAACGAGCTTACATGTCATCGGGACCTCTGGCACGGCATCGCTGTATCTGATACCTCATAGCGTTTCAGTGAGCCACACCAGATCAAAGTGGAGACAAGATCCAATGCCAGTGGTCGAGGAAACACGCCCTGTGACGCGGACCGAGCAGCGCCCCGCGCGCATGCTGATCGATGGAAGCTGGACCGGCAGTGCCTCCGGTGCCGTGTTGAGCGTCGAAAACCCGGCGAAGCGCCTCCCGATCGCCGATATCCCACGCGGTGCCGCCGAAGATGTCGATCGTGCCGTGCTGGCCGCGCAAAAGGCGTTCCCGGCCTGGAGCAAAGTCCCTCCCCGGCAACGAGGCCGAATGCTGCTGCGTATCGCTGAGGCGCTGGAAGCCCGCATAGAGGAAATGGCTCGCACCGTCGCGTTGGAGACTGGCAACGCGTTGCGGACCCAGGCGCGCCCGGAGGCCACGTTGACCGCCGATATTTTCCGCTACTTCGGCGGGTTGGCCGGTGAACTAAAAGGTGAAACGATTCCACTGGGCGAGGACGTCCTGAGCTACACGCGGCGCGAACCGCTGGGTGTCGTTGGCGCGATCATCCCTTGGAACGCGCCCGTGCTTTTGGGTGCGTTGAAGATCGCCCCCGCTTTATGCGCCGGCAACACACTGGTGCTGAAAGCCGCCGAAGACGCTCCACTGGGCGTGTTGCTGATGGCGGAAATCTACCAGGAGTTCCTGCCACCAGGTGTGCTGAATGTGCTGACCGGCACGGGAGAAGAACGCGGTGGCCCGCTGGCGGTCCATCCCGCGATCCGCAAACTGTCGTTCACCGGCTCGACCGAGGTCGGCAAAATCATCATGCGGGCGGCGGCGGAACGCATCGTCCCGGTGTCGCTTGAACTCGGCGGCAAGAGTCCGTCGATCGTTTATCCCGACGCTGATGAAGATTGGGTTGTCGATGGTGTGATCGCGGGTATGCGTTTCACCCGGCAGAGTCAGTCGTGCACCGCCGGTTCCCGGCTGTTCCTCCACGCGGACATTTTCGATAGTTTCCTCGATAAACCGCGGGTGAAAACGCAAGCCCTGAAACTTGGCGATCCGCTGGATGAAACCAGCGATATCGGCGCCATCATCAATGAAAAGCAGTTCCGAAAGGTCCGCGGTTATGTCGATGATGGTTTGAATCGCAAGGATGCGCGGCTCGTGTTTGGCGGATTGCCGCCGAAGGACGGTCCTCTGAGTGAAGGGTATTTCGCGATCCCAACGGTATTCGCGGATACCTCCAACGACTGGCGATTGGCGCGTGAGGAAATCTTCGGTCCAGTACTGGTCGCGATCCCGTGGCGCGATGAAGACGAGGCGATCCGCATGGCGAACGACAGTCATTACGGTCTCGCCGCCTACGTCTGGACGCACGAGATCGGCAGCGGCCTGCGCGCGGCGCATGCGATCGAGTCCGGATGGGTGCAAGTGAATCAAGGTCTCGGCCAGCAGCCAGGTCAGTCCTACGGCGGCTATAAGCAAAGCGGCATTGGCCGTGAGTTTTCGTTGGAAGGCATGTTGGACAGTTTCACACAGCGCAAGAACGTGACGGTCAACCTGAACGTGCCGCGCCGAAGCTGACGCCAATGAGAGCCAGACATGGTGACGGCAGCGCTGGCGATGCGAATTACGGGCGCATCGGCAATGGCTATGCGCGCTACCGCCAACCCGATCCCAGCATCGCCGGCTTCATCACGAGGGCTCTGGGTGACGCCGGGACGGTGCCGAACGTTGGCGCCGGCGCCGGCTCCTACGAACCAGTCGACCGGCACGTCACCGCCGTTGAGCCATCTTCCTCCATGCGTCAGCGATAAGCGACGTTGCCCGACCGCGCCTGGTCGTTTCGATCGATCCATGGACGCGGATTGCCCCCGTTCTTCGCGAGCACCGAACCGATCGTGACGATCCGCCCATAGCGGGCCGCTCGGATGGCGGAGATGACGGCCTGGCAGGACAGGAACACGCCCTTCAGGTTGACCGCCATGACGCGGTCCCACGCGGCCTCGGACAGAGTTTCCGCGTCGCCTGTCGAGACACTACCGGCAACCGTAACCGGGATGTCAATCAGGCTGCGACCCGACGCCGTCAACTCGTCCGCCAACTGCGCATCCGGCCACGGTCCGATGTGCCGCGGCCCACAGCGTCTTGCGGCGGGATTTCTCCGGCGAACCGTCAACCTGTACCATGCGGCAGCCGCGCTGTTCCACGCCGCGGCCGAACCTCGCCGCTTTGAGGTGCAGTCGATTGCGCGGCGCGTCGAGCAATGGCGTCGTTTCGGGCGCCGTCACACTCGCCGCGCGGCCATTCAGGGTAAAGCTGATGGATCGCGCTGGTGCGGAACGAGAGTCCCGTGCGTCCATCGCACCAACATGCCGTACAAAACGGCAGCGGCGCGGTCCGGTATCGCCAACGCCGAACCATGCCGCGGTGGCTCGCGCCTTTGCCTGTCAGATTGGATTTACAGTGCTTCATTGAAGCCCGTTCCGCGATCTTGCGCCGGACCGAAGCGCGGCCACTCGCGGCGGATTCACGGACATGGCCTGGCACAGCCATTGCACGTCGCAGCCACGGCGGAACCGCGGGACCTGCCGATGGACCTGAACACGATCACTGCGATTTGCCGCCCGGGCGACCGGGACGATATTCAGTCCTGGCGCACGGGCGACGCCTGGCTTGCCGGTGGCACCTGGCTGTTCTCCGAGCCGCAACCGGATTTGCTTCGGTTGATCGACCTGGCCGGCCTGGGCTGGCCAGCATTGGAAATCGACCAGGACGGGCCGCGGATCGGCGCGACCTGCACGCTGGCGCACCTCGCGGCCGCCGATTGGCCGGTGGGATGGCTGGCGGCGCCGCTGTTCCGGCAGTGCTGCCGCGCATTGCTGGGATCGTTCAAGATCTGGAACGCCGCGACGGTGGGCGGCAATCTGTGCATGGCGCTGCCGGCGGGGCCGATGGCGGCGCTCACCGCCGCGCTCGATGGCGTCTGCGTGATCTGGACTCCGGACGGCGGCCAACGTTGCCTGCCCGCGATCGATTTTGTTGTTGGGCCACAACAAAACGCGCTGCGCCCGGGCGAAGTGCTGCGAGAGATCCGCTTGCCGATCGAGGCGGCACGGCGACGCACCGCTTTTCGGCAGATTTCATTGACGCCGCTTGGGCGTTCGGCGGCTCTGCTGATTGGCACGCGGGCCCCTTCCGGCGCGTTCGCCGTGACGGTGACGGCCGCCACGCGACGACCGATCAGGCTCGCCTTCCAGGCCATTCCCGCGCCCGCGGAACTTAGCGATGCAATCGACCGTGGCATTCCCGATGCGCTGTATTACGACGACCTGCACGGCGCACCCGACTGGCGGCGCCATATGACGTTCCGGTTCGCCGAGGAAATCCGGCGGGAACTGGTGAAGCACCCGCCGCCATGATCATCCGGATCAATGGCGGCGAGCGCGACGCGGCGCCCCTCCCTGGACAATGTCTGCGCACCTTCCTGCGTGAACTTGGTTGTTTTGGAGTCAAAAAGGGCTGCGACGCGGGAGATTGTGGGGCCTGCACGATACTGCTTGACGGCCAACCCGTGCATAGCTGTGTCACGCCCGCCTTCCGTGCCGAAGGCCGGGATGTGACAACGATCGAGGGACTGGCGCGAATCGAGGGCCCAGGTGGTCCAGGGGACGATGAACTGCATGCGATGCAGCGGCGCTTCCTTGCCGCGCAGGGTTTTCAGTGCGGGTTCTGCACAGCGGGAATGGTGCTGACAGCCGCGAGTCTGGATCAGGCGCAACGTCGCGACCTGCCCGCCGCGATGAAAGGTAACCTGTGTCGCTGCACCGGATACCGTGCCATTGAGGATGCGATCGGCGGTATCGCGCATGCCGAGCAAGACGACGGCCCCGGCTCGCCCTTCGGTCGTAGCATACCCAGCCCGGCGGGTCCGGGGGTGGTCACCGGCACAGTGCGATACACGCTGGACATACCCTCGCCGACAGGCCTCCTGCATCTGAAGCTGCTGCGCTCGGCGCATGCCCACGCCCGGATCGTTTCGATCGATACCACGGCGACGTTGGCGGTGCCTGGCGTGCATTCCGTGCTGACGCCTTCCGACTCGCCGGCGAAACTGTTTTCCACGGCGCGGCATGAGAACCCGCTCGACGACCCGGATGACACGCGAGTGTTGGACGACGTCGTCAGGTTCATCGGCCAACGGGTCGCCGCCGTCCTGGCGGAAAGCGAAGCGGCGGCCGAAGCGGGATGCCGTGCGCTGGTCGTCGCGTATGAACCGCTGCCCGCCGTTTTCGACCCGGACGCCGCGATGCGGCCCGATGCGCCGTTGTTGCATGGCGACAAAGGGCCGGAAGCCCGAATCCACGATCCAGGCCGCAACCTGGTCGCCGAGGTCCGGCTTTCAGGCGGCGACATCGCTGACGGCCTCGCGGCGGCCGACATCGTGCACGAGGCGACCTACACGACGCAGCGCATCCAGCATGCCGCGCTGGAAACGCATGCGGCGATTGGCTGGTTGGACGACGCGGGCTGCCTGACGCTTCGAAGCAGCACGCAGACGCCGTTTCTGACACGGCGGGCTTTGTGTGACCTGTTCGACCTGCCGATGGAGCGTGTGCGCGTGCTGTGCGAGCGGGTTGGTGGCGGGTTCGGCGGCAAGCAGGAGATGCTGGTCGAGGACATCGTCGCGTTGGCGGTCCTGCGCACCGGCCGTCCGGTGCGGCTCGAATTCACCCGCGAGGAACAATTCGTCGGTGCCCCGTCTCGCCATCCCATGCGCGTGACGGTGACCCTTGGCGCCAGGCGGGACGGCACGCTGACGGCCATGCGGATGCGCGTTGTTTCCAACGCCGGTGCTTACGGCAACCACAGCGGCGGCGTGCTGTATCATGGCTGTGGCGAATCGATCGCCGTGTATCGGTGCCCCAACACATACGTCGAAGGTTACGCGGTTTACACGAACACCTTGCCGGCCGGCGCCTTCCGCGGCTACGGCCTGAGTCAGACGGTCTTCGCCGTGGAATCCGCGATGGACGAACTGGCTCGCGCGCTTCGCGTCGATCCGTTCGAATTGCGCCGGCGCAACATGATTCAGGCTGACGACGCTCAGCACGACGATGTTCGGATGGGCAGCTATGGTCTGGATCAATGTCTCGATCTTGTCGAGGCGTCGTTGCGGGACACCCCCTATGCACCGCCGCCGGATGCCTCATGGCGGGTCGGCGTCGGTATCGCGCTGGCGATGATCCACACGATCCCACCGCGCGGCCATTTCGCGGAAGCACGGATCGTGTCGCTCGGGGGCGGCCGGTATGAGCTGACCGTCGGCACCGCCGAGTTCGGTAACGGTACGACAACGGTGCATGCGCAGATCGCGGCTTCCGTGCTGAATACCACGGCGCGATCGATCCATATCCGGCAATCGGACACGGCACTGATTGGTCACGACACCGGCGCTTTCGGCAGCACGGGAACGGTCGTGGCGGGCAAGGCGACCGAGCGTGCGGCAGTGGAACTGCGGGAGCACCTGCTGGATCTCGCGGCGGCGCGCCTGAACGTCGATCGCGCGTCCTGCGTTTTGCGCGCCGGCTGGGTGGAGAGCGGCGGCGCGCGCATCGATCTCGACGCGCTGCGCGGGTCGATGGAAACGGAGTTGGCGGGTACAGGCAGTAGCGACGGCACGCCACGCTCGATCGCCTTCAACGTGCAGGGCTTTCGCGTCGCGGTGCAGCCGGGTACTGGCGAGATCCGCATTCTGCACAGTGTGCAGGCGGCCGACGCCGGGCGCGTGATCAATCCGATGCAATGCCGCGGCCAGGTTGAAGGCGGAGTGGCGCAAGCGATCGGTGCCGCGCTCTATGAGGATCTGAAGATCGACGCGACCGGCCGTGTCCTCAACCCCGCCCTCCGCCACTATCACATCCCCGCCTGGGCCGATCTGCCGCGCACTGAGGTACTGTTCGCGGATACGGTCGANNAGCGTCGGCCCGTTCGGTGCCAAGTCGATGAGCGAGAGCCCCTTCAATCCGGTGGCACCGGCGCTGGCCAACGCGGCCGCCGATGCGGTCGGCGTCCGAATCCGTGAATTGCCGATGACACCCGATCGGGTCTTTCGCGCCATGGCGGCGAAGGAGCACGGCATGGGGGCCCTGCCAGCCGACATCGGTAACGCGGGATTGCGAGCCCGTGCCGGGCACGAATGAACGCCCTCGCTTTCTACGGCGTGAGTACCGGCGAAGTGCGCATCTTGCCGCCCTCACCGGCGATGATCGTTACCGGCGTCGCGGCATCGCCGCTTGCCATGTAGCCATGGAGCCCCCCACAGAAGTAGCTGTTGCACACATCCGACCGTAACGACCGGTCCAGCGTGCAACCTTGTTTCCCATGAAAGATGCACGACCCCTGGTACGCCGCCTTCGGCACGCGCTCGACATAGAGCCGTAGCACCGCGCGCGCGGCCAGTGTCTCCCGGGCGTGCCGCACCCGGGCGACCGTCCGTTCATCCAGGAAACCGTCATCCGCGCCGTTCTTGCAGCACCACCCTTCGCACATCGCGCAGGCCGCGCGCGCCACGCGAGCGGTGAAACCGTCGGGTTCCGGCCGCGCCGGCGAAGCAGGATGCTCGAACTCCCCGCTCGTAGGCGATGTACTCAACACCGCGAGCAAATGCCGGCGCAACCGTCGAACACGCTCGGGCNNTTGGACCAGAGTTTTGACATTCCGCGGCACCATGACCGGCACGCTGTCATCGTTCGCGATAGCATCGAGCGTGTGTCGTCGCATGCGGTTACCGGCCAATCACGTGTCATTCAGTTCGAGGTGTCAGCCGCGCCGAAATCCGATCACGCGTGCATTGGACTTCGGGGGAGTTTTCCCTGTTGAACGATGTTAGCCCGGAGCTCCTATCATGGGACCCCGCGAGCCGAAAGGATCCCGGACTCGTTCCGTTTTAAAAACATACGCCGCACGGCGATATCCCCGCCCCGCACGCGGGCGCAGGCCCCCAGAGGAGCCCATGAACCGATGTCCCGAGCCACGGCGTCCGGTCGTCGGACAGGGCATGGCGAACTTTCCGCTGGCCGGGACACCGTCCATGGTATCCTTCGGATCGACGTTATATACGTCAAATCATATCGATCGACTGAACCTCGATCGACCCGACCGAAAGACACTGACATTGTGCAAACCCAGGGGGCAAACCCAGGGNNGCAAACCCAGGGGGCAAACCCAGGGGGCAAACCCAGGGGGGGCAAACCCAGGAGGACAGGGATGGAATACACCAAACTCGGCCGTACGGGCCTCGACGTTTCGCGCATCTGCCTCGGTTGCATGAGCTATGGCGGCGGCAATCAAGGCAATCACGCCTGGAGTCTGGGCGAGGAGGAAAGCCGCCCGTTCATCAAAAAGGCGCTCGAAGCCGGCATCAATTTTTCGACACCGCGAACCGCTATTCACTTGGCGACAGCGAGGAAATCCTCGGCCGGGCGATCAAGGACTTCGCGCGCCGCGATGAGGTCGTGATCGCCACCAAGGTCTATGGCCGGATGCGCCCGGGACCGAATGGCGCCGGCTTGTCACGCAAGGCGATCTTCGCCGAGATCGATCACAGCCTGCACCGGCTTGGCATGGATTATGTCGATCTGTATCAAATCCATCGTTTCGATCATGACACGCCGATCGAGGAGACGCTCGAAGCGCTGCATGACGTCGTGAAATCCGGCAAGGCGCGCTATATTGGCGCGTCATCGATGCATGCCTGGGAGTTTGCCCGTGCGCTTGGGATCGCCGAAAAGCATGGCCGGACGCGGTTCGTGAGCATGCAAAACCTCGTGAACCTGCTTTACCGCGAGGAGGAACGGGAGATGCTGCCACTGTGCGCGGCGGAAGGCATCGGCGTCATCCCATGGAGCCCGCAGGCGCGCGGCAAGCTGAGCCGCGACCGGGACTATACCAGCCTGCGCACCGAAACGGACGAGGCGATGACCCGGCTCTTCGCGAAAACTGAAGAGGCCGACATGAAAGTCGCCGATCGTGTTGGCGAGGTGGCCAAAGCGAGAGGCATCCCGCGGGCGCGGATCGCGCTCGCATGGCTACTGGCGAAACCCATGATCACGGCGCCGATCGTCGGCGCGACCAAACCGCGTCACCTCGACGACGCGCTCGCTTCGGTCAGCGTGCGACTCTCCGCCGATGAGATCGCGGCGCTGGAGGAACCTTATGTCCCGCACGCGGTCGTTGGGTTTGTCTGACAAGAGATTGGGTGGCCCGTGACCTCGGCCAATGGCAACATCTGTGTCGCGGCGGGGTCTCGCCGTGATCCAACACAAATCGGGATCGGTAGGGGTAAGGATCGGTAGGGGCGGCCTGGCGGACCACGCCCTCTTTTCGCGCGCTCAATCTTCCTGTGTCGGGACCAGCAGGCCGGCTCCAACACCGTGAAAGGGACGCTGCCGACGTCACCACTGGATTGCACCACGGTCCGCGACAGTCCGCTCGCATCCGGATTCCGCCAGCGTCAAGCACGCTCGCGTCGCGGTAGTGGGTCAGTTTGTATCTGGATAGGATATAGTCCCAACCATTGCGCTTTAACGCGCCTTGACGTCATGCCATACTCAGGTCATGAACACGTACAGGATTGACCCGGTGGGCAACCATTTCGAGGTGATCGAGACCGCGCCGGACAAGGCTGAGACGGTTGTTTCTACGTTTCCGACGGAGGCCGCTGCATCAGAGTGGCTGCATAGCTACCTGTTGAAGCTCAACTGGGGCAACGCACCGGACTTTGTCTGATGGCAACCAAACGCATCCCCCGGCCCCGTGATCCTATCGCGTTGGCGAAGCTCATAGGCGACATCGCCACCGGACAGATGGTGGACGCGGTGGAGGATGGGAAGGATGCTACCGCCGCGCGCGCAGGACGGAAGGGCGCAGTTCTCGCTTGACGGGCGCCAGCAAGAACACACTGGCAAAGCTGGTAGAGGATGCTGGAGAAGCGTTCAGCGACTACCAGGATCGCATGTTCCGCGATCTGCCCTGCCAGCGGGTCCAGGTCGATGAAATTTGGAACTTCGTCTACGCCAAGGCGAAGAACGTAGCATCAGCCAAGGCCGCACCGGCCGAAGCTGGCGACATTTGGACCTGGACCGCTCTTTGTGCTGATTTCAAACTGATCCCGTCCTGGTATGTCGGAAGCCGCGATACCGAGACGGCCCGGCATCTCATTTGTGACCTGGCTTCGCGCCTCGCGAACCGGGTTCAACTGACCAGCGACGGCCACGGTCCTTACCTGGCGGCGGTTGAGGACAGCTTCGGTGCTGATATCGATTACGCCATGCTGGGTGAAGCGCTACGCGGAGCCAGTCGGCGCTGTGGGGCGCTATAGCCCCGGCGAGTGCATCAAGATCGAACAGCGTCGCGTTGAGGGGCGCCCCGACCCTGCGCACGTCTCTGCCAGTTACGTCGAAAGGTCCAATCTTTCGATCCATATGGGCAACCGGCGCTTCACCCGGCTCACGAACGCGTTTTCCAAAAAAGTCGCCAACCATAATCACTCAATGGCGATCTATTTCATGCACTACAATTTCGTTCGCATTCACCAGACCCTGCGTTGCACTCTGGCCATGGCGGCGGGTGTAACCAAGACGCTCTGGGAACTGAGCGACATGGTGAAGGGTGTTGGAGGACTGGGAAGCTACTTATCCCTAATGGTGTTTTCTTAATTCATCGTTGATCGTATCTAATTTAGTATTCGTGACGGCCACTTGGGTTGCGATGGCAGAAACTTTATCTGTGACAGTGGTCACTGAGTTTCGGGTATCCCCGACATCGGTTTTCATATCACCAAGATCGCTATGCAACCATGCAAAGCCCCCTCCT
This sequence comes from Acetobacteraceae bacterium, assembly GCA_003164305.1. The sequence goes on along the minus strand of PLSZ01000229.1, from coordinate 788 downwards.
ACAACCGCAACGCTAACCGTCAGAAGGATGGCAAAAACAGTATTGATCCCGCTCCATGATACTGCGTCTGGTGAACGTGATATCGCCCGGGCGAAACGGATGGCCCAGGAACTGAAGAAGGAGAAATCATGAACACGGAATACGCCCTGTTCGATCCGGTGGAGTTTCTCGACCGCGACGAGGTCATCGCGGAGTATCTTACCGCGGCCATGGAAGACCCAAACCCGGACGTGTTCCTCGCCGCCCTCGGCGATGTCGCCAAAGCCCGAGGCATGGCGCAAATCGCCAAGGAAGCCGGACTGGGCCGGGAAAGCCTGTACAAGGGATTCAGTTCAGGCGCGCATACCTCGGTATGAGACGGTCAAAGCGGTGCTCGCGGCGCTCGGGGTCCGTCTGGCGGTGGTCACCAACCAATCGCCTTGACAACACGCTCTCCCTGTCAACCGCCAACGCCTCCCTATATGACACTCCTGGCGCCGGGCGGTCCCTCCTCTCGGTGCCTTCGCATGAGGCCCCAATGACCGACCCCGCCCCATCTCTCGCCACCGAAATCGCCCGCCGCCGCACCTTCGCGATCATCTCCCATCCGGACGCCGGCAAAACCACGCTGACCGAGCATCTGTTGCGCGCCGGCGGGGCGATCCAACTCGCCGGCAACGTCCGCGCCAAGGGCGAGCGGCGGCGCACCCGCTCCGACTGGATGAGCATCGAGCGGGAGCGCGGGATTTCCGTCGTCACCTCCGTGATGACGTTCGAAAGCCGAGGCTGTGTGTTCAACCTGCTCGACA
>PLSZ01000646.1 GCA_003164305.1 Acetobacteraceae bacterium | reverse complement strand
CGAACTGCCGGTCAGGTTCAGGCCGATCGAATAATCCTTTTTGAATACCCGGCTGTAATAAAGTGGCGTGTCCACCGCTTCCACCTCGGTTTCGAAATATACTTCTTTCAACTGATCGCTCAGGATCGTGGCGGGATCACGAAAGTTATTGATGTCGCGGGTGAAGATCTTCGTTTTCAGGCGATTGTCGGGGCCGTAGCCCAACCGGCGCATGATGGCGCGGGCCTGTTCGCGCCGTTTGTTCAGGTCGGGGTCATAGCCGAACAATTTCCGCGACTCTTCAGGCGGCATGCCCCAGACGCCGGCGGGCGGCGGTAGCATGGTCCCGGCGATCGCCGCCTGACCCTCATTCATGATGTCGTTGAACGCCTGACGATCCAGCGACAGCCCCAGTACTGCACGAATGTCCGGATTATCGAACGGCGGCACGTCGCGGTTGATGATCAGGTTGGTGCTGACATTGGTCGGCCGCATCACGCAAATCGAATCCGGCGCCTGGGTTTTGATATCCTTCAGCAACGGCACCGACACATCGGTCGGATAGGTCATGTCGAACTTGCCGGCGAGAAAGCCCAGCATGCGGGTGGCTCGGTTGGGGACGATGCGGTACTCGATGCCGTCGAGGTAAGGCAGGCTCTTTTTCCAGTAATCCGGGTTGCGTTCCAGCCGCATGCTCTCATTCAGGCGGTACTCGACGAAACGGAACGGTCCGGTACCGATCGGTTTGGTGCGCATCTGGGCTGAGGAAACGTGGCACGGATAAACCGGCGACCATCCCGTGGCGAGCAGCGCGATGAACGACGGTTGAACGCGCTTCAAATGAAACGTGACCTCAAAATCGCCGTTGACGGAGATCTCCTTCAGGTTGCTGAACCATGCCTGGCGCGGGCTTTTGCGGATTTTGCCGGGCACCAGTCCGGACACCATGTCCCAGGTGCACTTCACGTCGGCGGAGGTGAAGGGAACGCCATCGTGCCATTTAACTCCCTGGCGCAGGGTAAAGGTCAGCGCGGTGCCGTCGTCGCTCCATTGCCACGCGGAGGCCAACTCGGGCCTGATCGTTCCGATGCTGTGTTGTGCGATATGTTGATCGAAAATCACCAGATTATTGAACAGCGGCATGAACGGGATCACCACCGACGCCGTCCCTTCCTCCTGAATCGACGGACTGGGTGGCGTATCGATGTGCGGGATCGTCAGCCAGCCGCCATATTTCTGCGCGAACGCGGGCGAGGCGCCCAATACCAGAAGCATGACCGCCAGCAGCACACCGCTCGTCCGACGCATGGAAGCCTCCCTGTCTCAGCGCGCGCCGGGTTGACCCGGTCGTTCCTCAGGCTGCGCCGGTCACCGTCGGGCAGCAACCCCGCGTCTCCGGCGCTTTCGCTTTGGATGGCCCGCGGGGCGNNCGGCGTTGCACGCTGATCCGAATACCATGCGAGAAGTCGGCGTTGGATGCTCGCCAAACTCCCAACGGAGTTCAGACCCACGGCGACTGAAGGCCCGGTCCTGATCCTTCGCGCGGACGATCCTCCGACAGCGACCGGTCGATCGCTCGCATCACCCGCCGTTTCATCAGATCGAACGCCGAGGCCAGGCGGTCGCGCGGACGGGAATGATCCACCGTCATCGATTCGTGCACCCGGCCCGGTCTGGGCTTCATGATGACGATGCGGTCGGCGAGGAACACGGCTTCGTCCACGTCGTGCGTCACCATCAGGATGGTCGGCCGCGAGTCCCGCCACAAATCCAGCACCAGCGTGTGCCGCGTGGCGCGGGTGAACGGATCGAGCGCGGAAAACGGTTCGTCCACCGGGCCGATCCGCTCCAGTAACGCTTCGGTCCGCCGGCGCCGTCCGCCAAACCCCACGTTATCCCCCACATTCAAGCACGGCGGCAGCCTGGGCTCCTGGAACACCGCGCTGATGGAAGGATGCGTGCCGGAAATGACCCGATCGTCGAGCCGGCGCTCCCCGTTTTTCCGCGCCCAGGAGAAAATATCACCGCGCAGCCGATAAGAAAAAAATCTTTTCCGATCTCTTGGAGGGCCTCGTCGGCGAAGCGCTGAACAGGCTCAGGCCGTCAGCGCCCCAAAATTCATATCAAAAGCTAAATGAAGGGGTTGGAACCGGCTCCTCAACGGCGCATTATTGTCTTTATGGCGATATGCAGAGTTTCCGATCGTTGGCAGGGCGGCCTCGAGGCAGCTCCCGGAACAGGCCGGTGGCGCGATCGAACTCGCGCAGGCAGACGAGGCCCAGAATGGTCACCGCTCCGATCGTCCAGACCCGTCCGGCCAGCACCGGCCCGAGCATCAGCGGCAACAGCACCAGCCACGAGCCGAGCCGTAGCCAAAGCTCTCGCCGCATGGCGGGCGAAGCGCGGCCGGTGACGGTGACAAGCCCAATCGCCAACGCCGCGATCAGCAGCACGCCGATCACCGCCACGAGGATGCCGCGGGTGACCGGATGGGCGAGGGCGATGGGCCATTGCATCAGCGGGCGCCTCGCAGATGGGCCGCGGTCCGCAGCAGCCGACGCGCGGTCGTGACCAGCGACAGCACAAGAATGATCCACAGTACCAGGATCATGAGCGGCATTGTCCAACCCGCCGGCACGACGCATTCCAGCACGGCGAGGCCGGTGATCGCGGCCATGCGGTGCGGCTTGGCCATCGGGCCGCCGAATTCGCTCGGGGCGCCGATACTTCGGCCCAGAGCGCGCGCGTAGGCCGTGGCCATCGCGGCCAGGGCAACGGCGAGGCCGAGCGCGAGATCGCCGGCCGCGCATCCGACGCCGATCAGCACCGCGCTGTCGGAAACCCGGTCGGGCACGTCGTTGAACAGTTCGCCGACCGGGGAGGCGATGCCGCGGCCGATCGCCACCATGCCGTCCAGCATGTTGGCCACCAGCCGCGCCTGCACCAGCAGCGCGCCCAGAAGCCACAGCGCGATCCAGCCACCGCCTGAGGTGCGTGGCGCGAGCGCGAAGCAGCCGCCCGCCAGGATGGCGGCCACCATGCCAGCGATCGAGATCGCGTTCGGCGAGGCGCCGCCCTTGATCAGGAAATCCGCCGCCGCCCGGCTCCAGCCATGGCCGCGCGCCGCGATCGGCCGCCGGTCGCCTGATGAGGTGGTCTCGTGCGTTTCCGCCACCGTTTCGTCCCCGTGAATGTGTCGATTGACGATTGACACGGATCATTGTGACGGTCGTTGTCGATTCGGGCGAGGCGATCATCGTGGCACCAGCGGTTCTCATTCTGAGGAGACCCCTTGCATTTCCCGTCATCCTCCGGCCTGACCGGAGGATCGGTCGCCGCGCACCCGTCAGAAAATGCGTGCCTGTTCAAGGTTGCGCGGGGCATGAATGATCCTCCGGTCAAGGCGGAGGATGACGAATTTCAAGCCGGAGGATGACGAATTTGGGAGGCCGATGGGCAAAATGAGAGCTGTTTTCGTGGCACGGATCAGTGACCCCGAACGTTCGTGTCGCGACCGGAATGCCTCCGCCTGGCCCGCGGAGGTTCCAATCCCGCCGGTCAGATGCCGTCGGGTTTCAGCCGGCGATTAAAGCCGCTTCTGAAACCAATGATGCGCATAGGGTTCGTCATTGAACGCGGCGACTTCGTCGTACCCCTCCCGGCGGTACAACGCCTGGGCCTCCGTCAGCGTCCGGTTCGTTTCGAGGCGCGACAACGTCAGTCCGGCCTCCCGCGCGATCGCCTCCAACGCNNCTCAGGACCCCGCGGGCGATGCCTTGCCCGCGCGCGGACGGCGCGGTCCACATCCGCTTGATTTCTCCGGCGGTGTCATCTTGACGTTTCAGCGCGCCACAGCCGACCGGGCGCCCGTCAAGCCGCGCCACGACGAAAAAACCGGCGGGAGGCATCATGTCCTCGATCCGCGCCGGGTTGCTTCTGGACGGGTCGAAGCCGGTATCGAAACGGGTCGCGAGTTCCTGAAAATACTCGTTCAGGCACCAGAGCGCGTCTTTGCTGTCCGGGGCTTCCACCCGCACGTCGATTTCGTTCG
>PLSZ01000100.1 GCA_003164305.1 Acetobacteraceae bacterium | reverse complement strand
GTTGCGCCCAGCGGCCCGGGGGCATCGGTGTGGCGGTGGTGGGCGAAGACCCGGCCATGTCGCGCCGGTCAATCGCGCCGCCGTGATCAACCGCCCGTCCCTGATCAATCACGCGGCTCTGGCCAATCGCGCGGCTTTGCCCAACGGTGCGGTTTTGAACGGGAAGCTGCTCCCGCTCGCGCGGAGCGGACGTCTCATCGGAGCAAGGCACTCGTCCCGCGGCGTCCCGCGTCAGGTACATGTCACTGGGCATAAGTTCACGTCCCGGGCGATGGAGCTGGCTCTGGAAACCCGAACTGCGCGATCAGTGTCTTGGCCGCCTGTTCAGGAACCGCGGGGTATCGGCGACCGGCATTACATCGGAGCGATCGGCCTGAGATCGAGCGCGTGGATAAAGCCAGTGTAGGCCAGATAGATCCCGATCAATAGACTGAGGATGTTGCTGACGAAATAATACTTCGGCAGTTCAATCGAATCGACCAGCGACAACAGCGCTTCCGGGCTCATGAACATCAGCATGCCGCCGCGGACCAGGAGCCACCAGCCGACCATCGACAGAACGAGCGCCAGATTCGCCCCGGATGTCACGTCCTGGGTCAGCACCATCGTCAGGCCGCCGACCAATTGGACGAGGCCGAGAACATACATGATTGGCGGATTTTCCAGCAGGCGCTCGACCATGACGATCATGCCGCGCGGGCGCGACAGCATGGCGGTCGATACGGCGACCAGACTCAACCCGGTAATCTGCGCGCAGAGAAGCATGGGTTCCATCACCAAATCTCCAACATGCGATCTTCACCACAAATCGAAACATTTGTTTCGGACGCCCGTGGCGAAATGAATCGCGACCTACCTTCCCGTTGCCATGTGCGAGCGGCTTCGAAGGCGCTCCAAATCAGATTTCCGGTGTGCCGATCCAAGATGATCAACGTAAGCATGAAATCCTTTCGAAACGGTTTTATCCCGCGGTCGTTCACCGAAGATGTAGCGACACTTCACCCGCCGGTCCTTTCCGCCGCGGCGGGGGCGTGGCCACCGCGCGCCGCCGATTGGGCGCCGAAACCGCCCGATAGCGGGGTGACGGAGCTGACCGAGGCGAAACGAAGCGCGCGCCGGTCGCCCTCGGGCGGCGTATCGAGCTGTCGCACCCGGCGCTCCCGCGACTCGGCGCCGAAGAGCACGACGACGGCGGCCAGGACGCCCAAAAGTACGATCATGGCCGTGGTCACACCGGAGATCCCGTGGCGGTCGAACATCGATATCACCAGGAATGGCGTGAACATCGTGGCACCTCGGCCAAACGTGTTGCAGATTCCGGCGGCCCGCAGACGAAGCTCGGTCGGGAACAATTCCGGGATGTAGATGCCGAACAACATCGCCATCAACGCGAAGATCGCCGCGGTCAGCGCGAGCCCGGCCAGCGGCAGCATCATCGGGTCCCTGATGTCCGGATAGAGGTAAGCGACTCCCATCGCCGCCACGCAAGCCAGCGCCACGGTCGGCTTGCGTCCCAACCGGTCGGCGAAGAGCGATGCCAGGAACGCGCCCAGTGGCGCTCCAATCGCCATCACGAGGGCGAAATGAAAGGCCTCGACCATCGTCATGCCCTGGCGGATGAAGAATGTCGGCAGCCAGGTAATGAAACCAAACACCACCGCGTTGATGATCATCAACGTGACACTGCCGACGATCATGTGGCGGAGCAAAGGCGGCCGAAACAGCGCGGACAGGCCGCGCGACGGTCCCGGTCCCAGGTCCTTGCCACTGACGTCCTCCCACTGTTCGCCCGACTCGGACTCGACTTCCAACAGAAGTTCTTCGGCTTCGTCGTGGCGGCCGACGACCTCGAGCCATCGCGGACTTTCCGGCAGCCGCTTGCGTACCCACCAGACCAGCAGTCCGCCGATGCCGCCGGCGATGAACATGACGCGCCAGCCATGGGCCGGGATCAGATAGGTGCTGAGTAGGATCGAGCTTGGCAGACCGAGCGCCACGATCATCGCCATGGTGCCGAGCCATCGGCCGCGGAACCGCCCGGGAAAGAACTCGGTCAATGTCGCGTAGCCAACGACGTTTTCGGCGCCCAGACCGAGGCCCATGACGAAACGCAGGATGATCAACGTTTCCATGTCCGGGGCAAACCCGGCGGCGAGCGACGCGAGGCCAAACAAAGCGAGGTTGATCTGATAGGTGAAGGACCGCCCGTAGCGGTCGCCAACGAAACCGGCGATCAGACTGCCCAGCATCATCCCGACGAAAGTGGCGGAGACGAACAGGGCGCCTTGCTCCATCGTCGCGAAACCGCTTTTGATGGTCGCGCCGAGGACCGTGCCGGCGAGATAGATATCGAAGCCGTCGAGGAACATTCCGATGCCGACCAGCGCGAAGACCCGCCTGTGGAAGCGCGTGATCGGTAGCCGGTCGAGCCGGTACCCGGCGTTGATGAAGGCCATGATCTGCTGTCTTTCCCTCTGCATGCTGGCCGTCTCCGGTCTCACGCGGCGGACCTGGCGACGCGCCCTGATTTTACGATCGCGGTTCCTTTCAAAAGTGTTTCGTTGCGGCCGGCTTTTTGTAACCCGTCGTGGGCGCGGTGGCGGTCGTCGCGCGGAGGTGGGTCATATTGAATTTCAGGTTCGACCTAAGCCGGTCCTGCATGGCCGGTGGCACGAAGGGCCAAGATTCGCCGATCGCTGTTAGTCCGGTTTGGAGTGAGCAAGGACAAATAGCCGGCATTAAAAAAGGAGAAGGTTCGCGCGGAATTCACAAATCTGAGGCCGCTTCATATGGCGCGACATCGGTGTCTTGAAAGTACTTTCGCTGCTTCCNNTCCGACAAGAGAGTTCGCTGCTTTTCCGGGCTCAGTCCTTTAACCCGGTCCCGCTGATAATCCGTGCGCCGCCCGGACCTGTCTGGCCGGCGCTTTGAAACAATTCCTGGATCAGCGCATCGATTTTTGTTCTGTCCTTGGCAAGCGGGTGAGCCTTCAGGAGATCCGCCATCGCCTTGCCAGGCTCGGCTGTGCGCATCAGGGCTATGGCGCGGTTGGTGAGCGCGCTGACATCGTCTGGCTGGATCTCGACCGCGCGGTTGAGAAATGGCAGGGCATCAGCCGGACGCGACTGCAACAGCCGGACGGTGCCGAGTTGCAGCTCGATCATGGCATCGCCTGGAACGAGGTGTTCGGCGCGCAGCAGCCCGTCGAACGCGTCGTCATAACGTTCGAGCTGTATTTCGAGCATGGCGAGGTCGAAAAGCGCCTGAACGCTCTCCCTCGCGTTCAGCGAATCATGGAAGCGATCGCGGGCGGTGCTGAGGTCCCCGGCGCGGTAGGCTTGCATGGCAGCCTCGTAATAATAAACATCAGGCGGCATGACCTTGACCTGGGCTTCGGCGAGGATGTCCCCCTTGCCGCTCCGCGGCCAGAGTTTGCCATCCAACTCGCCGCCGACGCTGATGACGTTGGGCGCCCCGCAGCCAGCCGGGTAGACAATGACGTTGGGCCCGTAATTTCCCGCGGCCACGACGAACTGGATGCCCCCATTGGGCTGGCTGCTGTACTGCGCGATCGCCTCGCAGAGCCCGAGACGTTTCTCCTTCCTGCCGGTGAAACCAAGGCTCATGTTCACGACGCGCACGTTTTGCGTGGCCATCCAGTTGATCGCGGCGATCACGTGATCCTGCGCGATATTGCCCTGGGCATCGGTGACCTTGGCTGAAATTATGGCTTTGGACGGACCTGGTTTGGCCGGCTGCGCCGCCGCGTCCCGTGGGCCTGAGAATGGTTCGATCAGCCTGAGCGCGACAAGCGTGCCGTGGCCGATACGATCGATCGGATCGTCCTGGCCTGTGAAGTCTTTCATGACGACAACGAGATTGCGGAGCTGCGGATGGTCCGGCAGGACACCGGAATCGATCATGCCAATCCGCACCCCATCCGGCGGCGGCGGCGGCGGATCAAGCGGCGCGCCACCGATGAGCAGGAACTTTCCTGTCGCGGGATCATACAGGTCGGTCGCTGTGATTCCGCCGCCATCGGCGTCAAGCAGGAAGCCGCTTTCAACCTCATCCGCGGGGGGGTGAACCGTCTCCGGTGGCGCCATGACTGATCATCCTTTCATCCGCGTCTTAGCCTTTGCTGGCCGCCCAGCCACAGAATGTGTCGACCCCGACGAAGAGCAGCAGCCAGGCGACGGCACCCGCGAGCGGGGCCAGCACCACCGCGAGAGGACCGCTGCCGATAGCGGTGCCCACCACGATCGCGACCGCCGCCGCGGCGCCGCCGGAGATGCTCGCGGCGGAGGGGTTGATGTCCAGTCCATGAACGGATTTGATCTTGTCAATCTCCGCTTTCAGGTCGGCTTCTGACTGCGGGTTGCACAGGCGCTTCTGGAACGCCCGCATGATGAAATAGCCGATGGATTTTCCGCCGTCCGCGGACAGCAACCCGCCGCCGTCTTCCTCCTCGTCGGTTTCCATCAAAGACTGCAACGAATCGGAGAACCTGGTGGTGGCGAGCTGGCCCACCGAGGCTGAATATTCGTCGAAAAAGGCGTCGTCCTTCCGAATCGGCACGGACGCGATCGCCCGTGGCGCCGTGAAGAGATCCGGCGAAGCGCTTCGCAGTTCATCCGCGAAGCTTTGCGCGCCAATCTTCACCTGTTGTTGTTCGTCGTTTGTCAGGCCAGCCATGGGCGGCTCCCTTGTTCCAGTGGAAGAGCGATCTTATCCGGCCTAACGACTGATACAACCTGGGCTTGCAACAGACGCAAACAAAAGCGATCCCCGAGAAAGCGCGAGCAAAATTTCTTGATGCTACCCAGAAGCGACCGTACCACGTTTCGCATGAGGCATCCAGTCAGACTGAACCTGCGATCCGCTCGGGATATCCTGACTTCGAGCATAATGCACCGCGCCGGTTTCCGCGCAATGCCCGCTTTCAGGATGTGACCACGGCATCCTGAAAGGCGAAGTTGGGCGCGAACCGGCCATCAAGACCGTCAGTGTCCGGTGTCCGTTGGTATCCCAATACGGAAATTCGCACCAACCCACCCCCCATTGCACGGAGATGGTGACAATCGAAACAGCCGCGACGATGGGCGGTTCGAGTATCGTAACGTCTGACAGGGTATGGTCGGCCCGGCTGACACCCCGGCCGCGGCGTCATCGCCACGTCTGGGCTAACCTTCAGCTCGACCGCGGCTTGTGGATCCACACTTCCACGCGCTGGTTCAGCGGGCTGGTGGCGGGATCGAGGTTGCACGCCACGGCGGCCATCGGACCGACGCCAATCGCGTTCACGTTCTGGATCCCCGCCGCCATCAAACGATCGCGGACCGCGGCGGACCGCTCCCGCGACAGCTCGCGATTGTCCACATAGTCGCCGGTGGCGCTGCTGAAACCGATGAGCGACAGCGAGGCATCCTTATAGGCCGGTGTTTGCATCAACGCGGCGAGGCGCGCGATGTCAGCGACGGCACGGCTGTCGAGCGCGTCGGTGCCGGCCTGGAAGCGGAACGTGATGGACACCCGGTCCGCTCCGGCGGTCGCCGTTTCGAAGGCTTTCAGGTCCGGCGCGCGCACCCGGGTGCGACCGGCGTCCTGCGCGTCGCGGGCATGATCCAGCCGATCGTTGCCATAGTCGGGGTCAGCCGTGCCGGGCTGCAGGTCGGCGAAGCCGGCGGTGGTCACCGCCGCCTGGCCGACCGGGCTGAGCGCGAACTGCAGGAAGTCATTCGCCGCGGGCGTGGTCGCGCGACCCGGCGCGACGTAGAGATACAACCGGCGGGACAAGGGATATTCGTCGGCCTTGATCCGGAAGACGCTCGGCTCCACGCCGGTGCCGCAGTCGGTCCCGAGCGCGACGGGTCTCGCGCTGCGCTTCATCGACAGATCGATGAAGCCAATGCCGGCGGGGTTGCCGGCGACCGCGTCGGGAATGTCTTCCAACACCGCGAAGCGCGGCGCGGCGAGGCGGGGAAAGCCATCCGCGCATTTCTGCGGGTCGTTGTTGCCCATGACGCTGGAACAAAATACTTCCAGCGTAACGAGACTGGGGTCGGGGGAATAAACGCCGATCGGCAGGTTCGAAGGCCCGCCGACCTGCGCCCAGCTGGTCGCCTTGCCGGTGAAAATATCGCGCAACTGCGAGACCGACAAAGCGGGGACCGGATTGCGCGAGTTGACGATGATCGCGAGCGCGGCCAGACCGATGACGTTTTCTGTGCCCGGCTGCTGGAATTGCGCGAGCGTCGGTACGCCGGGAACCCCGCGCTTCCGCATCGCATCGAGATCCGAATCTTTCACCGGGCGGGCCGCCATCCAGATATCGGTCTGCCCCCGCAACAAAGGCTCAAGTCCGGACAGCGTCGTCTTCGTACGCACCTGCACGCGGATGCGCCTGACGCTCTCGGCGCCCTCGGCGATGACATCGAAGTCTCCGGGATCGAGGCCGTCTTCGACGCGAATACCCGGCAGCTTGTTCTGTTTCGCCCAGGCGGTCGCCACCTCCAACATCATTTTGCCGCCGATGGTGGGGGAACCGCTGAGCCGGACCAGACTCTCCGGCGGCTGTTTCGGTTGCGCTATCGATGGCGCGGCGGCCAGCGAGAAAGCGCATGCGACAGCGATGCCGGTGGCGAGTTTAACGAGATGCGATCGCGCGCCGGACGCATGGCGGAGGGGGCGCCGCGGGGAGCGTCGTGGGGCGGGTGGGAGCCGGGGGTGAGACAGCGGTTTCACTTGAGGTTCTCCTTCGTTCATCGCGAAGCGACGTGCGTAACGACGAAAGGGGGGCGTAACGGCGGCGTAAGGGCAAAAGCGGGCGGGTGCGGTGCTATTGGCGGATCGGCATCAGGCGGCGCGCGTCCGCGATTTTCTCGCGGCAGTGGGCCCGATTGGTGGTCATCTTGCGTGAGGTGACCTCACCATTCGCGATGACGATGAAGTCGAAGTGCGGCGCGGCCAGAGGCTGATCGTCACAGTAAGGCGCCTCCGGCTGGGCGCCTCGGGTGACATATTCGAGCTTGAAGCCGAACATGCTATTGGGCGGGATCGCGGCGGTATTGGGGACCATGTAGGATAGTTCGGCGGTCGCGCCATCGGCCGGAGGGCCATCGACGATATCCATCATACCGATACCCTGGTTCATATCGACGTTCGTCCGGATGCCGCTGACATCGCCCGTTTCGCCCAATCTGCCGCCAGGCTCCAGGACGTTGAGGTCGAGTTGCACCGGGTCGCGCCAGCGCAGGACCACCCGGTAAAGTTTCTGGAAGTTCGGCACGGTGATGTCGCAGGTGATCGGCGCCGTCTCGGACATGTTGAGGGTGAACTCGTTGTTCGCCGCGGTCAGCGCGAAGGCGAAGCGCAGCTTTCCGTCAGGCCCGAATTTGGCGCTGTAGAGTTCGTCGCCATATTCGATGTCGACCTTGCGGCCCGTGCTGCCGGGCCGGACAATCTCCAGCAAGGCGCGGCCTTGTTGCTGCGTCACCTGGAGTTGCGTGTTGGCCGGGAGACCGCCGGGACTGTCGCACCGGGCCGGCGATTGCGCCATCGCGCCGCCAATCCCGGCGACCGTCAGCATCGCCACAATGAGCCCGAGGCGCGATGGTTGGCGGCGGTGAAAGTTATCGCGGCTCTGACGTTCCCACATATTACCTCCAACACGACCCGGTTCGCGGCCGAGGCGGCTTTCATCGGGGATCGGGTCGTACTCACTATGCACGGATAAAGTATCGAAAAAGCTTCTGTTGGCGCTTCATTTCGAGGCCTTACCCGTCCGCGCGAGACGTCCGGCGGATTGGCTCGCGCGGCGGTCCCATCCAGGAGGTTAGGCGGTCAGTCGTTACAATCGGGTTGCTGCCGCGGCCGCCCTCAAGCTGGATTGGCGCGTTACGCGGACCGGCGAGGCGGGCGGATGGTCGGTGCCGCTTCCGTCTCCCGCTTCGCCATCACGCGGCCCGCCAGGTCCAGCGCGCGATATGTGGGAATCGCGATCATTTTACGCCAAAAATGGTGCGAATTCGGCCAAACCCAGTCAGGACCGTGGCCTTGGCGTTCGAACGCGCGTTGTATGGTCACGCAATACCTGATGGGACGACTCTGACCGCGCGCACCGAAAAACACCGCTGCGCGCGTGCTACACCCTGGCCGACCACGGCACACCGGGTGTCTTCGACGGCAACGTGAGGGTCACACTGAGCCTGTATAGCAAGGACCTGCTCCAGGTGAACGCGGTGTCGTTGTCGATGGCGACGATGAGTGGCCCGGGCAAGTTAAGTTACGGAAACGGCATCATAAGACTTTGACGAGGGCGGCATGACCACGAAAACCATCGGGTCCGGGACGACAATTTCGGCCGGCTACGACATTAGCGCTGTCTCCGGGTTAACGCTGACCAATCAGGGCGTCCTCGGCGGGACGAACGCCGCGTACGCCCTTCGGGCCGATACCACCGGCGACGCCATTTACAACTCCGGCAAGATTCTCGCCTCTTCCGTCTTCTCCAAAGGCATCTTCGCCAACCAGTCGGTCAGGATCACCAACCAGTCCGGCGGCACGATCAATGGCGGCTTCGGGCTCTATCTGTTGGCCGGCGGCACCGTCACCAAAGCGAGTGGCGGCCTGATCACCGGCGCGGGTCCGGTCCATGCGAGATTTGCCGCGCTCGCGGTGCGGAGCCAGGGCGTCGTCACCGGAACCGGCACCGGCACCAGCGCGAGCCAGGCCGGCGTGTTGCTGAAGGCCGGCGGCGATGTCTACAACACGTTCGGTGCCTCGATCACCGGTGCGAACGGCGTTTACGAGGGCGCGTCCGCGACGGTGCGCGACGTGCGCGGACGCCGGGATCGACGTGGCGGTGTCGCGAGCCGCCACGCGTGCCACCGGCGGAACTGACCAGGCAGGGGGGGGATCGCATGTCCACGTCCTACACGATTGGCTTAGGCACGACGGTCAGTCACGAACTGATCATCACCAACGCGGACGGCACCCGTTCCTCGATTAACAACCTGGGCGTGCTCAACGTCACCACGACGGTGGCGGGATCGACGCTGCTGTACGGCATCCTGGCGCAACCCGCATTCAGCGACGTTTTGAACTCGGGCACGCTGTTGGACACCAATACGTCCGCCAAGGCGGCGGTCGCGATCCAGTACAGCGGCTATGTCCTCAACAACCCCGGCGACACGATCGGCGGGCCCATCGGCGTTTACTTCACTGGCATCGGCCCCCTGGCCATCCACAACAAGGGCAGCATCTTCGGCACCGGCGGCACCCTGTCCGGTGCCGGAGAAGGGATCCGGCTGGAGCCCAGCAGCACCGGCAACGGCAGCGGTCAGGTGAATAATTACCAGGGCGCCACGATCAGCGGCGCCAGCTATGGCATTGTCAGCGGCAACAAACCGGTGAGCGTGGCGAACGTCGGCCTCGTCACCGCCTACCTCGGCGGCATCTTCCTGCAGGCAGGCGGCTACATTCATCAGCCCGCCAAATACGGCACGATATCAGCCAAATATGCCGTCGCGATCAATGGCGCGACCGGCACCGTCGTGAATTCGGGCACGATCACCGGCGACAAGCTGGGAGTCGGACTCGGCGCCGGCGGCACCGTCACCAACCTCGCGCCGAACCAGGTCAGTTCGACGCCGGGCACGATCACCGGCTCCAAGGCGGTTACGATCGTCGGCGGCCCAGGGACGGTGATCAACGGCGGGTTCATCAATGGCAGGAGCGCGGCCGGAACCGCGGTCGCACTCGCGGCCGGCTTCACCAACCGGGTCGAGATCGTGCCGGGCGCATCGTTCATCGGCACGATCAATGGCGGCAATACGGTTGGTGCGACGTCGATCAGCACGCTGCAACTCACGACCGGAAGTTCGGCCGGCTCGATCGGCGGCATCGGTTCGAAATACACCAATTTCAGCACCATCACCATCGACGCGAGCGCGGCCTGGACGCTGACCGGCAGCAATTCCATCGCCAGCGGGTTGCCGATCGGCGACGCGGGCACGGTGACGAATGCCGGCCTGCTGCAAGGCGGCATCAAGCTTGGCGCGGCCGCGCAACTGACCAATGCCGGCACGGCGACGATCACCGGCTCGGTGGGCGTCACCGGTTCGGGTGGCCCGAGTACGGTGGTGAATTCGGGACTGATCTCCAATCCATTGGCCGCGTCCGGTGCCTACGGCGTCTCGCTGGCCAACGGCGGCACGATCACCAACCAGGCCGGCGGCGTGATCTCGGCGACGGCCGGCTCGGACGCGATCCTGGTCAGCGGAACGATCGGGGCGGTCACCAACCGGGGTTCGATCGCCGGCGACACCCAGGGTGTGCGGCTCGTCGCCGGGGGCGTGGTGACCAACGCGGGCACCGGCAAGATCAGCGGCGGCATCGGCATCGATATGGCCGGTCCCGTCCAGATCGTCGACAACCAGGCCACGGTGCAGTCCACCAACGACGGCGTTTACGCGACGGGCGGCAACATCACCAACGAGGCCGGCGCCGTGATCTCCGCCGGGCGCGACCCGGTGGACGTCAAGACGGGCGCGGCGACCGTCATCAACAGCGGCAAGATGACCGCGGTATACAACAGCCAGAACATCCCCGGCGGAAGCGGTGTCGCGCTGTACGACGGCGGCTCGGTGACGAACAAGGGGACCGGCTCGATCAGCGGCCTGTTCGGCGTCTACATCACCGGCGCGTCCGGGGGCGTCGTGAACGCATCGACGATTACCGGGTTCGGCTTCCCCGCCGCCGTCGGTCTGCTGTCCGGCGGATCGGTCGGCAACCAGGCCGGCGGCTATCTGCGCGGCAATTTCGGCATTTCGATCGCGGGCGGCGGCGGCTCGGTGAACAACGCCGGCTTCGTGACCGGTTTCACGGACGGAGTCGTGCTGAGCGGCAGCGGCTATGTCAGCAACACTGGCACCGGCGCGATCTACAGCGGCGTCGCGGTCTCGATCAGCGGCGGAAAGGGCACGGTCACCAACGCGGCGAAAATCAGCGGCGGATCGGTGGGCGTGACGCTGGCCGGCGGCGGCTCGGTCAACAACCAGACCGGCGCCTCGATCGGCGGCACCGCCGCGGTCCTGATCACCGGCGGCGCCGGCACGGTGCACAACGCCGCGACCATCGCCGCGGCCAGCACCAGCGGTACGGCGGTCAGTCTCCTCGCCGGCGTCTCCAACCTGGTCACGATGACGCCAGGGGCGACATTCGTCGGCACGGTCAACGGCGGCAACACGATCGGCGCCACGTCGGTCACCACGCTGGAGCTTGGCGCCGGCGCACCGATCGGTCCTGGCTTCACCGCCTCCTACATCACCGGGTTCGGTTCGAAATACGTGAATTTCGGCAGCGTCGCCATCGATCCGGGCTCCTACTGGGACCTGGCGTCCGGCGGGACGGTCCCGAGCGGGGTGGTGTTCACCGACAACGGCTCGATGGCCAACTTCGGCGTCATGCTGAGCAATCCCACCCTGGCCACCGCCGCGGCCCTGCTGTTCAACGCTCAGAACGCGTCGATTACCGGCGCCAACAACGGCGTCCTGGCCACCGCCGCGCTGGCGAAGGTGGTGAACTACGGGATCATCCGCGGCACGGCGGGCGTCAGCTACGGCGTGCATTTCACCGACGGCGGGACCGTCACCAACGCGTCGCACGGGACCATCACCGCGGCGACGGCGATTTATATTGGCGGCGCCGTCGCGACCATGGTGAACCACGGCCAGATGCTGGGCAGCGATACGCACGACTTTGAAATATTCCTGTCGGCCGGCGGGACGATCCAAAATCTGGGCGGCACCATCGACGGCGGCTCCGGCGTCGATATCGAGCACGGTCCGGCCACCGTCGTGAACGCGGGCAAGATCGCCGCCGAGGACGCGAACCCCGTGGCGATCAGCCTCGCCCTGGGCTTCGCGGACCAGTTGACGATCGCGCCCGGCGCCGTCTTCGGCGGCAAGGTCGATGGCGGCAATCCGATCGGGACCACCGCGATCTCCACGCTGGTGATGACCACCGGCAACGGCGCCGGAACGATCGGCGGGATCGGCACGCAATATTACAACTTCACCGGCTTCACGGTCGCCTCCGGCGCGACCTGGAACGTGACCGGCACCAACACGATCGGCACCGGCGGCTCGCTGTTCGTGGCGGGCACGGCGATCAACCAGGGCGCCTTCCAGGGCCGCATCTCGGTGACCGGCGGCGGGCTGTTGAGCAATGCCGGCAGCGGCTCGATCACGACCCCGGTGCTTGGCGTCGGCGGGCCCGCGACCGTCATCAACCAGGGCTCAATCGTTCCCGCCAACACCAGTCTGGGCTCTGGCGGCATCCTGCTCAGCGCGGGCGGCGCGGTTTCGAACGCGGGCACCGGCTCGATCTTCGCCGCGCGCTATGGCGTTTCCATCGTCGCCTCCGGCGCGTCCGTGGGCACGGTCGGGAACCGCGCCGGGATCGTGGCGACCGGGTCGTCGATCGCCGGAGGCAATGTCTACGGCGTCGCCCTGAAAGGCGGCGGGACCATCACGAACTACCAGGGCGGCGGCATCATCGCGAACGCCGCCGGGTACGGGGTCTTCGTCAGCGAGGGTCTGGGCACCGTCTTCAACCAGGGCCTGATCACCGACGAGGCCGCCGGCGGACTGGGCGTCATGCTCACGGCGGGCGGCACTGTGGTCAACGACGCGAACGGCGGCGTCATCCTGGGGGCCAACGGCGTCCAGATCTCCGGCGCGGCCGGGACCGTTTCCAACTACGGAGCGATCGTCGAGACGGCGCCGGCCGGCTTCGCCGTCTATTTGCCCGTGGGCTTCGCCAATCGGCTGATCGATCATCCCACGGCGTCGTTCGTGGGCCAGGTGAACGGCGGCAACACGATCGGCGGCACCGCCGTCAGCACGCTGGAGCTGGGGACAGGCGGCCAGCAGGGCATCCTGACCGGTCTTGGCGCGCAGTTCGCCAATTTCGCCTCGGTCGTGGTCGATCCCGCCGCCTTGTGGTCGTTCCAAGGGCAGAACAGTCTCGCCGCCGGCGCCGCGCTGCTGGATCAGGGAAGCCTCGCCCTGAACGGCGAGTTGACGGTGGATGGGACGGTGACCAACGCCGCCGTCCTGCTGGAAGTCGCCGACACCGGCGACGGGCGGCTGGTGGTGGAAAACCAGGGTTCGCTGGTCAGCAGCGGCAGCGCGCAGTCGATGTCCGGGCTACAGATCACGCAGACGAACGGTCTGTCGGGGGATGTCCTCGTCACTGGCGCGAGATCGCTGTTGTCCAACGCGGGCCGGTTCCTGGTCGGCAACTCCGGCGCGGGCAGCCTGGAGGTCGAGGCGGGAGGCACCGTCGTCACCACGCCGTTCACCGGCGAGGATGGGCTCGTGGTCGCCAACATTTCCTCGGCTTCGGGTTCGTCGGTGGATGTGACGGGCTTCGGCTCCACCCTCCAGGTCGGGGGCTCGCTGGTCGTGGGTCTGGGCGGCATTGGCGGGCTGTCGGTCACCGGCGGCGCGACGGTCAGCACCGATGCGCTGGACGCGGGAGTCTCCGCCGCCGCCGCCGGCCAGGTCAGCGTGTCAGGCGCGGCGACGAGCCTGACCGTGGGCGGCGCCGCGACCGTCGCCGACGATGGGTCCGGCGTGCTGTCGGTGCTCAATGGCGCGACGTTCGCGGCCGCGAGCCTGACGATCGGCTCACAAGGCGACAGTTCCGGCGCGGTGGTGGTGTCAGGGGCGGGCAGTGTCATCCAGCTGTCCGGCGCGCTGAACGTCGGCACCGCTCTGGGCACCGGCGATCTGACCGTCGGCCCAGGGGCGGTGGTGAACGCGTCGGTGATCAACCTGCAAGGCGGGGTGGTGCTGGAAGGTGGGCTGCTCGATCCGACGGTGTTTATTGAGAACGGCGGCAGCACGACCGGCGGCTTCGGCACCGTCTCCTCGCAGTTCATCCTGCTCGAAGGCACCATTCTTTCGAACGGCAGCAAATCCGGCAAGGAAACCGAGGTGGTGCAGGGCACGGTGGTCGGTGGGGGAACTGCCACCATCAACGGCTCCGTTTCGATCAACGGGCCGGGAATTCTGCAGATCGGCACACACGATACCATCGAGCTGACGGGCGCGGTGCTGAACGTCGCGACCACGACGTTCATCGACAATCTGACGCCAGCCGGAACGTATTCGGTCAATAATAGCGTGATCGACCTGGTGTTTCAGGACAGCACCGGCGTGCTTCAGTTGGACGACATCGCGGGCTTCGCCGGAACGGTCGCGACGTGGAAGACGGGGGATTCGTTTGTCATCACCGGCGGCACGCTATCTGGCCTGGGCGTCAGCAACGGCGACACATTGACGTTTTCGGATGCCGGAACCGGCGCCGGAGCGGGCGGGATCGACAGCATCATCTTCGGCTCCGCGATCAGCGCGGGCGGCTTCACCATCGTCAACGGGAACACCGTTCAGGCGGTCGCGTGCTTCGCGGAAGGCACCCGGATCCGGACCGCGACGGAGTGGGTGGCGGTCGAGAACATGCGCGTTGGCGATCGTGCGATCACGATCGATGGAGCGAATGAACCGATCGTTTGGATTGGCCAACGAACGGTGAACTGCAAGCGGCATCCGGCTCCGGAGACGGTGTGGCCGGTCCTGATCAGCGCCGGAGCGTTCGGCGACAATGGCCCGGTGCGCGATCTTTACCTGTCCCCCGATCACGCGGTGTTCGTCGCCGGCGTGCTGGTGCCGGTGAAACTGCTGATCAACGGCGACAGCATCACCCAGGTCAGGCGGGACCAGGTGGCGTATTTTCACGTGGAACTGCCCGAGCATGCCGTGATCCTGGCGGAAGAATTGCCCGTCGAGAGTTTTCTGAGCTCGGCGGACCGCGGGAATTTCCAGGAGGATGGCAAGCTCATCCGGCTGTTCCCGGACTTCGCGCGCCGGGTCGCGTCGGAGACCGCGCTGGCGTGGGAAACCCGCGGGGTCGCGCCGTTGGCGATCGCGGGGGAGGCGCTGGAGCGGGCTCGCGGTCTGGTCGCCGCGCATGCGTCCCGGGAAGCTCGCTGGTCCGGGGCAAGACCAACCGCCCCAAAGATTGACCCATCGCCGTACGCCGCGACGTCATCTCGGGGCTCGACCCGGGGATGACGATAAA
This sequence comes from Acetobacteraceae bacterium, assembly GCA_003164305.1. The sequence continues at coordinate 19,197 of PLSZ01000100.1, read as the reverse complement.
CGCCCGGAGACGACGATATGCGATGGTTCGTCAGACGACCCGCTTATCGCCGGCCGTCGCCCAAGGCGGCGAGCCGACGGGCTCCCGGGATAACAGGCGCGTCATAGCGCCATGACGCAAAGGCCGACGGCGGGAACACGCCAGGTGATCAGCGCTCCAAGACCCGGCCGGCGGGACCGCCGCGCGACGAACCCCGCGACCGGTCCCGCGAGACAAGCGGCGAAGCTGAGCCACCAGGACGACGCGGCCCAGAACTCGCCCTTCATGCCTTCCGGCCCATCGCCGAAGATGAATCCCGATACCGCGATCAGCAGGACGGCCAGCGCCAGATCGACGATCGTGGCCAGGATCAGCGCGACGAGCATGGGATGATTTCCTGCTCCGTCGCCACCGCGTCCAGACGCACGTCGGTGGGTCCCATCGGCACCTCGGGCACGTCTTGCGCGGCGAAGGCGCAGCCCAGTGTGAAGCGGGGGGAAAGGAGCGAGAGGGTGCGGTCGTAGTAGCCGGCGCCATAGCCCAGGCGGCCGCCGCGACGGTCGAAGGCGAGCAACGGGACCAGCAGGAAATCCGGGCGGCGTTCCTCGCCGGTCGGGCGCATGGTGCCGAAACGTTCCGGCAGCAGCACGTCGCCAGGATGCCAGGCGCGGAAGGTCAGCGGCAGGCCGCGCCGCGGGGTGACCGGCAGGACGATGGTGTGGCCACGCGCGTGCAACGCATGCAGCAACGGGCGGATGTCGATTTCGCCGTCCAACGGCCAGAAGCCGGAGACGACCGCCCCGTCCGGCGGAGGGATGTCGCGCAGCACCAACGCCGTCAGAGCTTCGCCAGCCGAAACCGGGTCGCCGGCGCGGGCGGCCAGACGCTCGGCGCGCATCGCCCGCTTGATGTCGTCGAGGGAAGAAGAACCGTGCGGAGCCGCCATGGCCGTTGGTACTTCATCCTCCCAGAGCCTGCGTGTGCAGGTGGGCACCAGATACCGAGACCAAGATCCCGGCAGAGCCAGTTCCCGAGGGAGATGCTTACTGGCCCTGGGGATGTATGACCTGACGCACCCGGCAGCCCCGCCCTCCCTATCTAGGGATGTTCAGGGGGCGCGGCAACCTGTTCCGCGCCCGAACGAGGCTGTTCCGGCTCGGTAACGGGCGCGGGCGCCGGGTCCGGCGCGGAGTCAACCGTTGGTGACAGCGGCAACGCGTCGGCGGAGGCGGCGATGGCCTCGGCCTTCCTGGTGATCCCGCGCAGGCGGCGGCCGATTTTCACCTCTGGGTTCCCGGCGGCGGAGGCCGGCGCGGGCGCGGCGCCGTCGCGCCGGCCGCGCAGGTCGTGCAGTTCGTCGGACAACACCAGAGCGGCCATCAGCAGCATCCGCGCCTCCCCGGTCGGGCCGGTGGACGCCTTGATCTCATCGATCCGCCGGTCTAGGTCGGCGGCCAGGGCGCGCAGATGCTCCTCCTCGCCATCGGCGCAACCGAGGATATAGCCGTATCCGTTGATCTGGAGTGAAACCTGCGCCATCTCGCGCCTTCCTTCCCTGTTCAGTCAGCGGCGGCGGTTCCCGTGAGGGATCCATCCGCCGCGGTTCAATGTTCCGGCCGGCCGGAGGGCTCGCCCAATGCGCCGCGCAGTCGTGCGATCAATCCATCCAGCCGTGCCGCCAGCTCGGCCGTTCTGAGTTCCTCCGCCGCGGTGGCGGCCCGAGGCCCCGCGATGCGAGGCGGCACCATGACCGGCCGCGGCGTGTCCAAATGGCGGCCAATGCGGTCGAGCGCCGCCTCCAAACGGTCGGCCATGGCGTCCAGCGCGTCCGGGTCGTCGGGGTCGATGCCGTCGGTCGTCTGCTTCGCCATGGCGATTCCAGTCCAGATACGAAGGCGAATGAACCTGGCGGTTGTTCGAACGTCAAGGACAGTGTTTGAACAGGGGCCATGGAACTTTACCCGACCGTCATCGTGCATGGGCTGTCCGACGCGGTCGCGGCGCTGGAGTGGGGCGCGGCCGAGGGCCACGGCGTGACCTTGCTTTCGGCCCCCGGCGCGGCGTTATACGCAGGCTGTGGCTGGTGGCTTGCGTTGGTCGAGGCCGCGCGAGACACCAATCCGGGCGTCCCGTGCATCGACATTCTGGACTGCGCCGACGGAACCGGCCAGGCGCTGGCGGCGTTGCGGATCGGGCTTCCGCGGCTGGTGCTGTGGCCTGACGCACCCGGCCGGGACTCCGTCGCCGCCATCGCTGAAGCGGCCGGCGGATTCGTTTTGACCTCGGCGCCACCCGCTAACCCGGCGGTAACCAACTCTCGAGTAAAGCCAGCGGCGGATCGGGCGAAGCATCCGGCGGGTTCGGCGAAGCCGCCGGAGGGTCCGACGAAGCCCCCAAGGGGTCCGACAAAGTCTGGGGCGGTTCGCGGGGACACCGGACCCGACACGAAACGGTGACAAACGGCCGGGGCCAGGCTAGTTGTGGCCGCATTGACAGACGATTCAGGCAGACGCCTCCAGGAAAGGGACAGCCATCATGCGCGTAACCCAAAAAGTGAAAAAAATCCTCGATTGGTATGAAGGCGACTCGCCTGGCGTGAAGGCCAATCTGGCGCGGATCCTCAGCACCGGGAAGCTCGGCGGGACGGGCAAGATGGTGATCCTGCCGGTCGATCAGGGTTTCGAGCACGGTCCGGCGCGCAGCTTCGCGCCCAATCCGGCGGCGTACGATCCGCACTACCACTATCAACTGGCGATCGAGGCGGGACTGAACGCCTATGCCGCGCCGTTGGGCATGATCGCGCAGGGCGCCGATACGTTCGCGGGACAAATTCCGACGATTCTGAAGTGTAACAGTTCCAACAGCCTGGCGACCAACAAGGATCAGGCGGTGACCGCCGGCGTGAAGGACGCGCTGCGGCTGGGTTGCGCCGCGATCGGCTTCACGATTTACCCCGGCAGCGAATTCGCGTTCGCGCAAATGGAAGAGCTGCGGGAGCTGACCTTGGAAGCGAAGGATTCCGGCCTCGCCGTGGTGGTCTGGAGCTACCCGCGCGGGCCTAACCTGGACAAGGCCGCGGAAACCGCTGTCGATATTTGCGCCTACGCCGCGCAGATGGCGGCTCTGCTGGGCGCCAACATCATCAAGGTGAAACCGCCGACCGCCGTTGTCAGCCTGGAAGCCGCGAAGAAAAGCTATGAGGGGTTCGACGGCTCCACCATGGCGAAACGCGTGGCGCACGTGATGCAGGCGTCGTTCGCGGGCAAGCGGATCGTCGTGTTCTCGGGCGGCGAGGCGAAAGACCTTGATGGCGTCTATGAGGAAGTGCGCGGCATTCGCGACGGCGGTGCCAATGGGTCGATCATCGGACGCAACACGTTCCAGCGGCCGAAGGAAAAGGCGCTGGAGATGTTGAACAAAATTATCGACATTTACAAGAACGGCGATTGATGGTGGCGTCGGCGGAGCGGGCCAAGGGGGTGGCTGGCCGGGATGGTTGCCGGATCTACCTGATCACCCCGCCGGCGCTGGAACCCATCACGTTCGCCGATAGCCTCGCCGAAGCGCTGGACGCCGGGGACGTGGCGGCGGTGCAGTTACGCCTGAAGGACGTCGATGACGATACGTGGCGCCGCGCGATCGACGTGCTGCGTCCGGTGACTCAATTGCGCGACGTGGCGTTCCTGCTCAATGACCGCGCTGATCTGGTGGTGCCGACCGGGTGCGACGGCGTGCATGTCGGGCAAGATGATATGCCGGCGCGGCAGGCCCGGGCGTTGATCGGGCCAGCCCGGCAACTGGGCGTGACCTGCAAAGGCAGCCGCGACCTGGCGATGCAGGCCGGGGAGGACGGCGCGGATTACGTGGCGTTCGGCGCGTTCTTCCCGTCCACCACAAAGGACGTGACGAACCTGGTGGATCCCGAAATCCTCCAGTGGTGGTCTGACATGATGGAACTGCCGAGCTGTGCCATCGGCGGCATCACCGCGGAGAACTGCGGTCCGCTGGTGCGGGCGGGCACCGACTTCCTGGCGGTGGTCGGCTGCGTCTGGAACCACCCGAGCGGACCGGGGGCGGGCGTCAGGGCACTGAACGCGGCGATTGAGCGGGCGATCGCCTGAGTGGGGGAAGCGCGAGGGCTCCGTCCCTGGGTCAAGCCCGGGGCAGGCTTTTCGAACCCGCCAGGGCTTTGCCCCTTGACCCCACCCTTCGGGTCAAGCCCGAGGGCAGGCTCCGGGCGAGGCCCTCTGGACTCTATCCATTGGTGGGTTGGAGGGGCAGCGCCCCTCGTGGGGTCCGGGGTGAAACCCCGGCGCCTCCCCCACTCCGACGCTCGCCCGCCTAATCCCCGTTCAACGCCATGTCGCCGGACTCGATCCGGGCGAAATCCAGGCCGCGTTCCAGCAAGCCGGAGAGGTGTTGGCTGAAGCGCATGATAGCGGCGACTCTGTTATCCTGGCCGGGCGTCAGGCCGCCCTCGCGGCGCAGGTGTTCGGCGTCGTCGATGATGCCGTTGAGGGGCGTGCGGATCGCGTGCGCGACCACGGCGACGAGGCGGGTTTTCGCCTGATCGACCTGTTCGGCGGCGGCTTTCGCGGCGCGTAGCTCGGCCTCGGTGGCTTCGCGGGACGCGACTTCCCGCTCCAACGTCGCGTTCGCCGCGGTCAGCGCGCGCAACGATTGGGCGAGGCGTTCGCGCAATTCGCGTTGCGACACGGCGCGGACAATGGCGCGCCAGAGCCGGCCCTCGTTCACGTGATCCTTCACCAGATAATCCTGCACGCCGAGTTTCATCGCCTCGACCGCGATGGTTTCGTTGCCATGTCCGGTGATCAGCACGACGGCGCAGGGCAGTTCGCCATCGATCACGGCCTCCGCGAGGAATTCCAGGCCGGTGACGTCGGGCAGGCTGAAGTCCAGGAGTACGCAATCGAAGTTTTGCGCGCGCAGCATGGCGATGCCGGTCGCGCCATCGACAGCGTGCGCGATCTCGAACGCGCCGGGCGCCTGACGGGCCAGCAGCCAGCGGTAGAGTTTCCTGTCGGTCTCGTCATCATCGACGATCAATAAGCGATAGGTTCGATCGGATTGGCCCATGTTGGGTCACCTCCCGGGACAGCATCAGGCGAATGAGTCTGGCGAGCACCGCGAACGTGGCGCCTCGGCCTGGCTTTAGCGGCGGAACCTTAAGAAAAACTTAAAGCCAGCCGGCGTCGAAGCGAAACGTGATCGCGCGGCCTTTACGTCTCGTTAACCCCGCTCTGGCAAAACACAGGTCGTGCCGCCGGAGGAGATATCGTATGATCCAGGAGAAGGATGACACCGGCGAGGTGTGCCTGACGGATGACCATAGGGCGGCCCGGCCGCTCGAAGACCGCTTCGCGCGCGTGGTCGAGTCCTCGACGATCGCCCTGGTGGTCGCCGGCCCAGGGGGCCTGATCGAAATGGTGAACCGCCAGGCCGAGCGCATGTTTGGCTATGACCGGGAGGAGTTGCTGGACCGTCCGCTGGAGGTCCTGATGCCCGAGCGGTTTCGTGGCGGGCACGTCGCCTTGCGCGACGGATTCTTCGCCGACCAGTGCTCCCGCGCGATGGGCGAGGGGCAGGATCTTTATGGGTTGCGAAAGGACGGGACGGAATTTCCGCTGGAGATTGGTCTCAATCCCGTCGATCAGGACGTCCGCCCAACGGTGCTGGCCAGCATCGTCGATATTACGGCGCGGCGGCGAATCGAGTACGAACGGGAACAGCAGCGGCTGGAACTGGCCAGGTCGAACGCCGACCTGGAGGAATTCGCTTACGTCGCCTCGCATGATCTGAAAGCGCCGTTGCGGGCGATCTCGCATCTGGTGGAGTGGATCGCCGAGGATATCGAGGTGACGGCGAGTACCGAAACCATCGACAACCTGAAATTGTTACGCGGCCGGGTGGTGCGGCTGCAGACGCTGCTCGACGGGTTGCTGGCGTACGCGCGGATCGGCAAATCGCGGGTCAGTTTCGAACCGGTCGATATCGCGGAGGTGGTGCGCGACGTGGTCGCGGTGCTGTCTCCGCCGCCGAGTTTCGTGGTGGAGTGCGAAGGCGAGATGCCTCTGCTGCGAACCCATCGCACACCGATTCTGGTGGTGTTGCAGAACCTGATCTCGAACGGGTTGAAGCACCATGACCGGGCCGAGGGACGCATCACGGTATCGATGACACTGGAGAAAGGGGTCGCGGAACTCAGGGTCGCCGACGACGGGCCGGGCATCGCGCCGCGGTTTCATGAGAAGATTTTCGTGATCTTTCAAACGCTGGCGAGCCGCGACGATGTCGAATCGAGCGGCATCGGGCTGGCCATCGTCAAGAAGCGGGTCGAGGGTCACGGTGGCCGGATCTGGGTCGAGAGCAACCCTCCCGCGCGCGGCACGACCATGGTCTTTACGTGGAAGGAACCAACGGCATGAAGGATACAACTGTCACCGTGCTGTTGGTTGACGACGACAAGGTCGATACAATGGCGGTCCGGCGCTCATTCCTGGCGTTGAACATCACCAATCCGGTGATCGAGGCACGCAATGGGATCGAGGCCTTGGATCGGCTGCGCGGGCACAACGGGTACGAGAAAGTGCCGCGGCCGTGCCTGGTCATGTTGGATCTGAACATGCCTCGGATGGGTGGGATCGAGTTCCTCGAGGAATTGCGCGGCGACCCGACGTTGCGGCGGATTCTGGTGTTCGTGATGACCACCTCCGCGGCGGCCGAGGACCGGATGCGCGCCTACAACATGAACGTCGCCGGTTACATGCTGAAGCATCGTCCCGGGCAAAGCTTCCTGAAGGCGATCGGAATGTTGCAGCATTTCTGGCGGGTGATCGAATTCCCTGAATAGGGTTGGGGTCCGGAGCGGGCGCGGGCCAATCCGATTACGTGGGATGCGGCCGGATGCCGCTACTGCTGAGTGGACGTCGCGGGCGTGGCACCGGCGCGACGCTGTTCGTGCGCGTTCGGCCGTGGTGTGGTCACGTCACGTCCGAGTCGGCCATGCCGGGTACGCTCATGGGCGGGGTCGGCGCGGGTGAAAGCGCGAGGCAAAAAAGTAAGGTTCTTTAAATATGAGGCGCGGCGATTCCGGACCAGGATACGGCGCGCTTTTGATTCAAACGTTCCGCGTGCTTCGCCGTCCGATCGATCATATGCTGGCCTCGCCCGGATTGGGCGGGCGGATGAAGGCGGCGGCGGCGGAGTAGTTCGGGCCTGGCACAGGGGAAAAGGAAAGCAGCGTTGTGCCATCCCCTTTTCCAGCGCCTGACCCGGTGGGGTTGATACGGTACCGGATTTTTAATCCGCGGCGTGGCAATCGGGGCTGGCCGATCGATCGAGTGTGTTTTCGCGACGGAAAGTTTTACCCAACGGAGCCCGTCCATGACGGAAGGACAGTAGTGAGACGCGGGCCGATCGGAACAGAACGCGATCGGCCGAACCTGAACGCCGGGATTGCCCGCGCGGGCGCGGGTCCGGTCATCCGACCTGGCTCGGCCTGACCGAGCGATAGCAGGCAACCTTTACTGCCTCCGGCCGATGGTCCGCTCGAGCCGGACCAAGACGGCGGTAGTCGGTCTCGCCGCCACAAGCCGAAACTTCTGCAACCGCGAACGTGAGCCAGACCTCAATCTCGCCTCGCCAACCTGAGCCCTTGGTCCCATCCGGGGCACGGCCCAGGGGGAATCGTCTCGCCTACTGGGATCGAGCGCAAATTTCTTGACCAGACGGCCCAGTCGAGGCCCTCTGTCGGAATGGAACCGTTTCTTTTTCTCGGTCTGCTGGTGGTTGCCGGGTATGTGCTCGGCATTGTCGGATTTTTCCGCGCCAACTCAGCCCATTCGGAGCTGCGCGCGTTGCGCCGGATGCTCGCGGAGCAAGCGGCGAGGCCCATGGAACACCAACTGGCGGGCCAGTTCGCCGCGGCGGACCAACCCGCCACGCCGGAAGTCGCCGCGTTCGCGACCGGGCAGCCCCTTGGGTCCAGCACGATCCAGCCTGTCGCGGCCACCACAAGCGAACCGCCGCCCGAGCCACCGCCTTTCCATCCACCGGCCCCTCCACCGGCGAAACCGGCGCGCGATCTCGAAACCCTGTTGACGGCGCGCTGGGGCATTTGGCTCGGGTCGGCGGCGCTGCTGTTGGCGGGGGTTTTTCTCATTCGCTACGCCGTCGATCAGGAATTGCTCGGGCCAGCCGCGCGGTGCGGGCTGGCCGCGTTGCTCGGCCTGGCGCTGCTGGGTGGAGCCGAGTGGCTGACCCGGCACGAGCCGCCCTCCATCCCCGGTCCGTTCCACGCCGATCAGGCGCCGCCCGGTCTCGCCGCCGGAGGTGTCGCCGTGCTGTTTGGCGCGGCCTACGGCGCCGGTCCGTTTTACGGTCTGCTCCCGCCGGTGCTGGCGTTCGCGGCGATGGCGGCGGCCTCGATCATCGGATTACTGGCGGCGTTGCGCTACGGCCCGCTGACCGCCGCGACCGGCATCGCGGGCGCCTTCGTGACGCCGGCCCTCGTGATCACGGGCAACCCCTCGATCCCCGGGCTTTTCGCTTATCTTACGTTGGTGACGGCGGCCTCGCTGGCGGTGGTGCGATATACCGCGTGGACCTGGCTCGGCTGGGCCGCGACGATCGCGGGCGGCGTGTGGATCTGTGTCGCGGCGGTCTCCGGCGGCCCGGACCTTTGGGCGGCGGCGGCGTTCGTGCCGGTCGCGGCGGCGTTGAACGTGTTTCTGCTGCCGGACGCCGCGCTGGATCATCCCATCGGACGCCGCCTCGCCTGGATCCCGTTCGCGGCCATCGGCGCCGCCGGGCTGTTCCTGGAAACGCAGGTCCCCGGCTCGGCGCCGCGCGCCGCGTTGTTCCTTCTGTCGCCCATCGCCGTATGGCGCGGCTACCAGGAATCCCGTCTCGACCGGCTGCCCTGGCTCGCGGCGCTTCTCGGCTTGCTGACCCTGCTGCTGTGGGCGCTGCCCGAGTGGAAGCCGACCGGCGAGGCGATCACCGTCGAGGGCATCGTCGAAGCCGTCCTCCCCGGGGCGTGGGCGCCCGACGTGATTCGGCCGCTGATCGTCGCCGCCGCTTTGTTCGCCGCGTTCCACGCCGCCGCCGGGCTGTGGATGGAGCGGCGCGCGCGGCATCCGCTGCATTGGGCCGCTCTGGTGGGCGCCGTGCCGGTGCTGACCCTGATCGTCGCTTACGCGCAAATCGCCCGTTTCCAGGCCGATCCGGAGTGGGCGCTCGCCGCGGTGCTGCTGGCCGGCGCGTTGACCGGCACCATGGCGCTGGCGGCGAAGGACGGTGCCAGGCAACGCGCGGGCGTGCACGCGGCGGGAGCGGTCGCGGCGCTGGCGCTCGGCTGTGCCATGCTGTTGCATGACGAGTGGCTGACCCTGGCCGTCGCGCTGTTCCTGCCGGCGCTGGCCTGGATCGAGGATCGCGCGGATCTGCCGCCATTGCGCCAGGTCGCGCTGGCGGTGGCGGCGTTGGTGATCGTCCGGCTGGTGCTGAACTGGTATGTGCTGGACTACGCGTTCGGCGAGCGGCCGGTACTGAACGGCCTGATCCCCGCATATGCCGCCCCCGCCGCGGCATTCGCCTTCGCCGCCTGGTTGTTCCGCCGCCGCGCCGACGATCTGCTGGTCGCCACGTTGGAGGGCGGCGCGGTCACCTTCGCCGCGTTCTTCGTCGCCCTGGAAATCCGGCACTGGGACAACGAAGGCAAGCTGCTCGAGGAGTTCGGCTTCGACGAGATCGCGTTGCATTTGCTGACCCTTTCGATCCAGGCGGCGACGTATGTCTATCTCGCCCGACGCACCGGGCGCCCGATCCTCGGATATGCCTGGCGCGTGCTCGGGACCGCCGCGCTGGCCCTCGGGACCGTGCTGATCGTCGTGAACCCGGCGCTGACCGGCGCGTGGTGCGATGCGTGGACGTTGCTCGCCGCCTACCTCGTTCCGGCCGCCCTGGCGCTGCTGGCGCGCCATTTCATCGACAATCCCGGGATCGACAATCCCGGGATCGGCGGGCCGGCGATCCGCCGGGTGCTCGGCGTTTACGCGCTGGTGGCCTGTTTCGCGTGGATCACCCTGCAGATCCGCCAATGGTTCCACCCGGACCAGATTAGTCTGATCGACGGCTCCATCGAGGACGCCGAACTCTGGGCCTGGTCCGGCGCGTGGCTGCTGTACGGGATCGCGCTCATGGTGCAAGGCATCCGCTCCGGCGAGCGGCTGTTGCGGCTCGCCGCTCTGGGCGTCGTCGGGCTCGTCTGCGCCAAGGTGTTCCTGATCGACATGGCGGACCTGACCGGACTCTGGCGCGTGCTGTCGTTCCTCGGTCTCGGCATGGCCCTGATCGGGCTGGGCGTGGTGCACCGGCGGTTCGTGCTGCCGGCGAAACAGGACGCCGCGTGAATGCTCCCTTGAAGCGTGACCCATTGGCGGCGTACACCCTGGCCGCATGAGCGCTTCAAACTCCGGATTGTGTCCCTGCGGCAGCGGCCTTCGCGCCGCGCGGTGCTGCGCGTTACAGGCCGGCGCCATCCCGCCCGCCGAAGCCACCCGCCATCTGATCCCGCTGGTGGAGCGCGCGATCCAGGCCTACCAGCAAGGCGCCAAGGATGTCGCCGAGCGGCTGTGCCTCGATGTGCTGGAACTGGCGCCCGACCGGCCCGGCGCGCTGTCGGTGCTGTATTCGATCCGCAAGGAACAGGGCAAACCCGCCGCCGCCGAGGCGCTGCTGCGCCGGCTGGTGCATTTCGAGCCGAACAACTTCGAGGCGACCAACGAAATCGCCCTGATGCTTTTGGGCAAAGGCGCGTTGGGCGAGGCCGAAATCCACGCCCGCAACGCCATCCGCATCGCCCCTCAGGCCCCGCAGGCGCATAACCTGATGGGCATGATCATGACTGAGGCGCAACGGCCTCGTCTGGGCGAGTATCACTACCGCCAGGTGCTGGCGATCGCCGGCACGCGCGACCCGATCGTGCTGGCCAACCTCGCCTGGTGCCTGAAGAACCAGGGCCGCATGGAGGAAGCGCGCGCGCTGTACGAAGAGTCCACCGCCACCGCGCCGGACATCCGCGAAACGCTGCTGGGATGGGCGCGGCTGGAGGAAGCCGACCGGAATTTCGCCGCCGCCGCCGAGAAACTGGATAAGCTCGACGCGTTGTTCCCGAACGATCCCGGCTCCGTGCTGACCCGGGCCATTCTTCTCGGCCGCATGAAACGGCCGGACGACGCATTGGCCTTGCTCGACCGCCAGGCGCCCACGACCGAGGATGGCGCGCACGCCGCTGTGCCGGGTGCCGCCATGGCATCGGCGCCGATCGGCCTCGGCCCCACCGAACTGTCCGAAAAAGGCCGGCTGCTGGATCAACTCGATCGTCACGATGAGGCCTGGGCCGCCTTCACCGAGGCCAAGCGGCTGGCGCGGGAGTATACCGGCAACGTCTACATGGATTTGCTCGCCGGCGATCTGGTCAACCGGCTGCGCGGCTTCTTCGTCTCCGGCCGGCTGGCGTTGCTGCCGCGCGCCGGGGTGCGCACCGACGTGCCGCAACCGATCTTCGTGCTTGGCTTCCCACGCTCCGGCACCACGCTGGTGGAGCAGACCTTGTCGGCGCACCCAGCGATTTCGGCCGGGGACGAGCTGCCGCTGATCAACGACATCACCAACATCATGCCGCGGATGTTGAACTCGCCGCTGCAATATCCCGAGGCGCTGGCGGAACTCTGGATGGGCGATCAGCGCGACGGGCTGGACAATCTGCGCGACTACTACTTGCAAAAAGCGGCACAAATGGAAGTGGCGGAGGCGGGCGCGGCGTGGTTCACGGACAAGATGCCGTTGAACGAAACGCATCTGGGTTTGATCGCGTTGCTGTTCCCCGCGTCGCCGTTGATCCATGTCATCCGGCATCCGCTGGACGTGATGATCTCGGCGCTGTCCAATCATTTCACCCATGGATTTCATTGCGCCTCCGCGCTGGAAACCGCGGCGACGCATTACGTGCGGGTGATGGATCTGGTGATGCATTACCGCGCCGAGATGGCGTTGCGCTATCTGCCGGTGCGGTATGACGCGATGGTCACCAACCAGGCGGACACCGTGCGCTCCATTCTCGATTTCATCGGTGTGCCGTTCGACGAACGCTGCCTGAGTTTCCACGAGAACCGGCGCTATGCGCGCACCGCCAGTTACGCTCAGGTCACCGAACCGTTGTATGAAAGGTCGCTGAACCGGTATCGGCATTATCGTCAGCATCTGGAGCCGGTTATCCCGATCCTGGCGCCGATGATCGAGCGGTTGGGCTATACCGTTGATTAGCGCGGTTTCCGATCAGGTCGCACTCGCGTTCCGCACCGTCGTGGCCGGGCTTCGACCTTGCGATGACGAGGAAAAATGGTTCGTGGCCCGATGCGAGCCGATCGGAAATGGCTGTGGGTACGATCCCGAGACGATCCGTTTCCTCGAGACCGGCGCTGGGTTCCACGTGCGGCGCGGCCTCCCTTGAGCGGCGCGCCTCCGGACGTTTCACTGCCGTTCGCCGACCTGATGGCCCTCGCCGGCCGGTTGGAGAGTGAGAAGGACTTCGCCTTCGCCGACCGCCTGCTGGACCGCGCGCTGATCGCCGCGCCGGAGCAGCCGGACGCCTTGCATCTGTCCGGAATTGTCGCCTTTCGGTTGGGCCGGCGCGAGGAGGCACTGGCCAAGATCGAACGCGCCATCGCCCGAGGCATCGACATCAGGTTGTATCTTCGCAACATCTCCGAGGTGTATCGCGCGCTCGGCCGTTTTGATGATGCATTGAACGCGGCGTTGCGCGCGAGCGCTCTGGCGCCCGACGATCCGGTGTGCCTGCACAACCTGGCGGTTATTCAATATCACCGGCTGGAGCTGGACGATTGCATCACGTCGGCGACGAAAGCCCTGACGCTGAATGCTTTTTTGCCCGGTCCGCATTTTCAGTTGGCGGAAGCGTTGCTGCTGCGCGGCGAGTGGGAGCGCGGCTGGGAGGAATATCAGTGGCGCTTCGACCTGCCGGGAAACGCACCGCTGATGCCGCCGACGACGCAGCCGCGGTGGGATGGGACTCCGTTCGACGACGGAACGTTATTATTGGTCGCCGATCAAGGTTTCGGCGACGTCATCCAGTTTTCCCGCTACATTCCCTGGGCCGCCGAGCGCTGTCCGAACATCGCCGTCGCCACCGCTTCCGATATGATTCCGTTGCTGCGCCAGGTATATCCGGCGGCCCAGTTGTTCAGCGAGTGGCGTGCGGCGCCGGCGTTTAAGGCGTTTCGGGCGCTGTCGGGCCTACCCGCTCTGCATGGTACGCGACCGGATCATATGGTGGGAAGCGTGCCATATCTGCGCGCGGATCCCGTGCGCGCCGCCGCGTGGAAAGAACGCCTGAATCGCCTGACGCCCACCGCGTCGCGCCGGATCGGCATCGTTTGGGCGGGCCGGCCGACGCATAACAACGACCGCTGGCGGTCCGCTCGCCTGGCCGATTTCGCACCGCTGGCCGCGCTGCCAGGCGTGGCGTTGGTGTCGCTGCAAAAGGGCCCAACCGCCGCGCAGGCCGGGCAATATTTCGGCGCCGCGCCGCTGGTGAATATCGGTGCGGAAATCGTGGATTATGAGGATACGATGGCGATCCTGGCGTCTCTGGATCTGCTGGTGACGGTCGATACCTCGGTCGGTCACGTGGCTGGGGCGATGGGCGTGCCGGCGTTTATCCTGTTGGCACGGGCACCGGACTGGCGGTGGTTGCTGGAACGGACCGATACGCCCTGGTATCCGTCGGTGCGGCTGTTCCGGCAAAGCAAGACAGGCCAATGGTCCGACGTGATGGCCGCCGCGGCCGCCGCGGTGTGACGGAGGGAAGCGCTGGGGTTTCACCCCAGACCCCACGCGGGCGCTGCCCCTCGACCCCGCCAAGGGTGGCCCTTGGAGCCCATTAGAGCAGGATCTCTTCAGGTTGAACCGGCTGGCTTCGGCGGTCCGGTCGTCCCCTGGCCAAAGGGTTGGCGCGGCATGGCGGGCTCCGCGTCAACCTGAAGCAATCCTGCTCTAATTTGGGGGGAATGAGGAGGGGTGTGCCAGNNCTGGCACACCCCTCCTCATTCCCCCAATGGATAGATTTCAAAGGGCCTCGCCCGGAGCCTGCCCTCAGGCTTGACCCGAAGGATGGGTCCGGGGCAAAGCCCTGGTCGGGGTCTGGGGTGAAACCCCAGCGCTTCCCTCCGTCCGTCACGCGCGTGACGCGACCACCACCTTGTTGCGGGCCAATGCGCGTTTGATGCGTTCCAGTGTCGGTCCGACCTTGATCAACGGGGCGCACCCACTCATCTCCCACATGCGCGCGGTGAAGTCCGGGAACAGCCGGATCGCACCGCCGCCATTGCCGAAGTTCTCCCGATCGCCACTGTCGAGATAGCTTTCGACCGGCAGATTCTCCGCCAGAATCACATCATGCTCGGGAAGTTCGACGTGGTAGTATGTCACCGCCGGAACGACCATCTGCCGGATTGTTCCGCCATTGATCAAACAATGGATCGGGACCAGCACGTCCTCGACGAACACCGCGTGATCGGGACTGAGCCAAAGATCGCGCGCCGGCATTGCTGGTCCAAAGGCGCCCGCCTGCACGCGGATCGGACACACCGTCGCGGGATCGATATGATGCCGGCAATCCACCGCGCGTTGTCCGAGCCAAACGATTTCCTTCAATTCCGCGCGGTGCGTCAGCACGCGGTCGCCGACCGACAACGCCTCCACCGGAACCTCACCGCGCGCGGTGCCGATGCGTGTCCCTTCGGCGAAGCACGCGAGCGCCTGCACCGTATTGCCGTTGACGATGTTGAAGCCGCCCGCGCTGATCGCCGAGCCGAAGATGATCGTATCGATGCCGCCCGCGCCGGCGCCGGTTCCGGCATCGGCGAACGTCAGCGTGTTTCCGTTGCTGACACCGGCATTCGACAACGTTCCACCGGTGATGACGAAGGAATCGCCGGCTTTCCAGGTCGCCACCGTCCCGGCGAACCCGGCGATATCGTCCAACACCAGAACGCCCGTCGTATCCTGGAACACCACGTCGATGACGCTGTTGTTGACGGTATAAGTACCGGTCGGCGTCAGATTATCGGTGAACGTCGTGGTCGCGGCATTTAAAACGGCGCCGGACAACTCGATCGTATCATGTGTCCCGATCTGCAAGATCCCAGGCCCGTTCACGGAGACCGAGCCCTTGATATCGGCGGTTCCGCCGCCCACCAAAGTGCCCTGCACCACTTCGGTCTGCTTACCGGATTTACTTCCGTTCGAAAGGATCGTGCCTTCCAGCAGAATGAAATCCGACGCGACCGTTCCGAACCCGCCCGTCGTACTGCCGCCGTTTTCAATATAAACCGTCGGGTCGAGCAGTCCGCCCTCCAGCACCACCCCACCCTGCAGGTTCACCACCGCGGCATCGACTACCGCGCCCGGCCCAACCGTCAGATCGCCGGTGCCCAGAGCGGTCCCGATGTTCAACTGCCCCGAGATCGACAGCAGCGACCCACTTCCCGACACGACCAGCGCGCCCGAGCTGTCGGCCAGCGAACCGATGGTCAGCGACTGCGCCGCGAAGGTGGCGCCGGACAGCACCGACAGCACGCCGGTACCGTCATCGGCGACCGTGGCCGAACCGGTGACCATCAGTTCGGTCCCCGCGCCGGTCAGCCCGATCTGGCCATCGGCCGCCGCGACGATGCCGGCGTCCAGGGTCCCGGTGACGATCGTTCCGGTGCTGATCTGAAGTACGCCGTTGCCGGTGGTCCCGACATCGACCGACGCCACCGTGCCGGTCCCGATGACCGCGCCATTGCTGCTGTCGAAGTCGACCTGGTCGGTCGCGCCCGGTGCCGTCTGCGCCGGGCTCAGGTTGTTCGTCAGGTCGTTCCAGTTCGCCGCCGAACCGAACGCCGCGTTCCCGCCCGCGCCGCTCCAACTCAAGGTGCGGTCCTGTGTCGCCAGCAACGCGACCGTCGCGCCGGCGGTCCCGTTCGCCACCACCAATTGGCTCGCGCTGAACGTCCCCGGCACGGCAAGCGTCACGGCGCCCGATGCCGCGGTCAATGTCAGCACGCCGCCGGAGAAACTGGAGCCGGTGACGGTCACGCCGCTCAGTCCGATGGTGTCCCCGGTGCCGAATCCGGTGATGGTGCCTTGCATCGCGGTGGGGTTGGTCAACATCAACGCGCCGGTACCGGCGAACGCGATGCTGACGCCCGAGGCGACCGTGCCGCCCAGACTCCAGCGCGCGCCATTGTCGATCTTCACCGCGCCGAACCCGAGATAGCCGTGATAGTAAATCCCGCTGACCGTCACGGAGCCGAAACTGATGATGGTTCCGGTGGAGGCGCCCGACTTCAACTCCAACGTCGCCAGACCGACACCGTCGGTCGCTTTCACCACGCCGCCGAACGACGCGCCGGGCGACATCTCGATCAGGTTCG
Organism: Acetobacteraceae bacterium; assembly: GCA_003164305.1. The sequence goes on along the minus strand of PLSZ01000100.1, from coordinate 2,695 downwards.
CGTAGGTGTTGGAGGCGTTGCGATTGGACGCGTCGAACGCGAACTGCTTCGGGCCTTTCGTGCCGCTGGCATACGCGGCCGAACTATACGTTCCGCCGCCGATCGAGCCGTAGTTGATCACGGTCGTCTGGTAATAGGCGACCACGCCGAAGCCGCCGACGGCCAGGCCGTTCATCGGCCCGCCGGTGACGGTTCCATTAGTCGATCCCTGAATCACGCCGCTCGCCCGGTTGATCAGCACGCCGGGACCGTGGATCCACACCGCCGCGCCGTCGCCCTGGCCATCGGCGGCGGTAATCCGGCCGCTGTTGTCGATGGTCGCCGCCGCGCCGGCCACCGTGCTGCCGAACACACCGGTTTGCACGCCAATCCACTCGCCGGCGATGTCGCCGGTCCCGCTGTTGGTCACCGAACCGCCAGCCTCCAACGCGACTCCCGCGCCGCCGCCCTGGAGGTAGCTGGCGATCAGGCCGCTGTTGGTCACGGTGCCCGTGCCTTGCAGGATCTCCACGCTGTAGCCCTGGCTGGCGATGGTGCTGGTGTTGTTGACGGAACCGCTGGTTACCAGGATCACGCCGGCGCCGCCACTCGCCCGTGCGTTGGTGATCAGTCCCGAGTTCGTTACGCTACCCGCGCCATTCGCCACGTCGACGCCATAGGCATAGCCGACGATCGTTCCGCCGGCGTTGTTCACCGAACCGCCTGCCAGGTCGAGAATGCCGCCGACCGCGAACGACTGGGGCGTGGTGCCCAATTGCCGGATGACGCCCTGATTGTAGATCGATCCGGTTCCGCCCGCGACGATGACGCCGCCGAAGCCGCCCGCGATCGAGCCGCCCGACAGGTTCGAAACGCCGCCACCCGCGACGAGGTAGACGCCACCGACCGTGGTGCCGGTGATCGTGCCCTGATTGCTGACCGTGCCCGCGATGGTTTTGATCATCAGACCATTGTCGTCGGCGCTGATGTCGCCGCCGGTCTGGTTGGTCACCGTCCCGCCATTGGGCAGCATCACGCCCGCGTATGTGGTGCCGGAGATTACGCCCTGATTGGTCACGGTCCCCGCGGCGCCCTTGATCAACACACCATAGTCGGCCGCGTCGATCGTGCCCTGGTTGGAGACACTGCCCCCCGCGATCATGTCCACGCCGGCGACGGTGACGGCGGAAATAAGCCCCAGATTGGTGACGGTCCCAGCGGCGCCGGTGACCAGAACGCCGTCGTAACCGGCACTGATCGTGGCACCGCTGGCGTTGCTCAGGGTGCCGCCCAGAGCCAGTTGCGCGCCATACACGTTGCCGCCGATGGAGCCCTGATTGACCACCGACCCGATTCCGTTCAGCACGAAAACCCCGCGCACCGAGCCGGTGATCGTCGCGCCGGACTGGTTGCTGACCGTGGCGGCGCCCTCGGAAATGACCCCGAAATAGCCGGCGGAGATGGTGCCACCCGTCAGGTTGGTCACCGTGCCGCCGTCGGTCAGCGCGACTCCGAACCCCTTGCCTGACACCAGCGTGCCCTTGATGGCGCCGGCATTCACCAGCGACCCGCCGCCGCCCACGCCGACGCCGATTTCGCCGGTGATCAGGCCCGACTGGCTGTTGCTGACCCCGCCGCCGCCCACATACACGCCGGCGCTGAGAACCATGAGCGAATGGTTCGTGCTGTTGTAGTAAAAGCCGCTGCCGGCGGTATAGCTGGCGGACATCGTGCCCAGGTTGACGGCGGTGCCGGCGCCGGTGAGCGATACGCCGAAGGACAGGCCGCCGATTTGCGCGTTGGCGGCGTTGGTGACCGACCAATAAAACCCCGCGCCGGCGGCCAGCGCCACCCCTCCGGCGTTCGTGACACTCACACCCTGGGCGATGTAGACCGGGCTGTCCCCGGTGTTCGTCAACGTCAGGCCAGCCGTATAATTGTTCGTCGAAATCGTCCGAGACATCGCCACACTCCAAGCCACAGGGCCAAAACGCGAACCGCGTATTTGACGCATCTCAATTTACACGACTGGTATCACCCACGTCGACCCGGATTGGTGATATCACACAATATGTTACACGCGACTGATATTCCGCATGCGCCTGCACGAATTGCGATGGCATGCGGGCGGCGAATTAAAAAGGGGGCACGCGCCGCGGGCGATTGCCTCCGCATGGTCGCCCGGATTGTGTCAGAGTCGTATCAGGTGGGATCCCCCCGCGCCGCGCGCGATCATTTCATTTGGAACGATCGCCGGGATGCGGCCGATTCGCGGTCAACCCGAATGCTTCGCCGCCTTGACGTATCCGGGGGCGACGGCGACCTCCCGCACCGCCTCGGCGTCGATACGGCGAATCTCCCGATAGATCGCCTCGGTGATCTGGCGCGGAGTGAGGGTGATCCAGGCCTCGTCGGACCAGGATTTACGCACCGTTTCGAACGCCTGCTGGAACACGGGGTCGGACATGAGCTGATCCACTCGCGATACGAAGGCGATCCGGCCTTCGGTCAGGACGCCCAACATATTGACGCTCATGGCGATGATAATGCAACGTGAAAAAAACGTTAATGCCCAGAGGCCAGGTCCATCTTCCCGGAGGAGCGTTTATGTCCCCATCTGACGGCTCACCGCTGTCGCTCGTCGCACGGATCGTCAGCGCACATGTCTCGCATAATGACACAAGGGCGCGGGCGCTGCCGGGCCTGGTCCGCGACG
>PLSZ01000449.1 GCA_003164305.1 Acetobacteraceae bacterium | reverse complement strand
ATGTTCTTGCCGATGTCGTGCACGTCGCCTTTGACCGTGGCCAACACGATGGTACCTTTTTCCTGGCCCTCGACCCGCTCCATGAATTGTTCCAAATGCGCGACGGCGGCTTTCATCGTCTCGGCGCTTTGCAGCACGAACGGCAATTGCATCTTTCCGGCGCCGAACAGATCGCCGACGACCTTCATCCCATCCAGCAGCACGTCGTTGATGATCGACAACGCGGCGCGGGTCTTCAACGCCTCGTCGAGTTCGTCGGTCAGGCCTTTGCGATCGCCATCGACGATGCGGTCTTTCAGGCGGCCCTCGACGGTGTCGGCGCGGACTTTTTTGACGGTGTCGGCGGCTTTCTTGCCGGCGAACAGCCGCAGGATTTCCTGTAGCGGATCGTAACCTTCCGTACGGCGATCGAAGATCAGGTCTTCCGCGACTTTCACTTCCTCCGGCGCCAGCAAGTGCAACGGGCGGATCTTCGACACGTGGATGATCGCGCCCGACATCCCGGCGCGCGCCGCGTGATCGAGGAACACCGAATTCAATACCGCGCGCGCCGCCGGGTTCAATCCGAAGCTGACGTTGGACAGGCCGAGAATGATCTGGATGGCGGGGAATTCGGCGCGGATCGCCGCGATGCCCTCCAGCGTCCACTGCGCCAGCTTGCGGTCGTCCTCGTTGCCGGTCGCGATCGTGAAGGTCAGCGGGTCGATCAGCAGGTCGGATTGCGCCAGGCCGTGCCTGTGGCAAGCGAATTCCACCAGACGGCGGGCGATGCGCAGCTTGTCCTCGGGGGTTTTCGCCATGCCGACTTCGTCGATGGTCAGCGCGATCACGGCGGCGCCGAATTGTTTCGCCAGCTTCAGCCGGTCTTCCGCCGCCCGTTCGCCGTCCTCGAAGTTGATCGAGTTGATGATCGGTTTGCCGCCGTGCAACTTCAACGCGGCCTCGATCACCGGTGTTTCGGTGCTGTCGATCACCAGCGGCGAATTGACCGAGGCGGTGAAGCGCCGGATCACTTCCAGCATTTCCGCCGTCTCATCGCGGCCGACGAACGCCGTGCAAATGTCCAGCGCGTGGGAGCCTTCGCCGATCTGCTCGCGGCCCATTTCGACGCAATGGTCCCAGTCGCCTTTCTCCTGCGCCTCGCGCCACTTTTTCGAACCGTTGGCGTTGCAGCGCTCACCGATGGCGAAGATGGCGTTCTCCTGGCGTAACGCCACCGCCTGATACAGGCTGGCGACGCCCGGCACCCAGACCGGCTTGCGTTCGACCGGCGTGGGGCGGAACCCGCCACGCGCGCGCAACATCGCGTCCAGCGCGCCGATATGCGTGGGCGTCGTGCCGCAGCAGCCACCGATCAGGTTGACCCCGGCGTCGGCGACAAATCGCTCCATCCAGGTCGCCAGTTCCTCGGCGCTGAGCGGATAATGTGTATGTCCATCGACAAGTTCGGGCAGGCCGGCGTTCGGTTGCACGGACAGCAGGCCCGGCCAGTTGGCGGCGAGCCAGCGCATGTGCTCGTCCATTTCGCGCGGGCCGGTGCCGCAGTTCAGGCCGATCAACGGCACATCAAGCGCGTGCACGATGGTCGCCGCGGCGCCGATGTCGGGACCGACCAGCAGCGTGCCGGTCGTTTCGACCGTCACCTGCACGAAGATCGGCGTATCGGTCTTCGCCGCCGCCCGCGCGCGTTTGGCTCCGTTCACCGCGGCTTTGATCTGCAAGGTGTCCTGGCAGGTCTCGATCAGGATCGCATCGACGCCGCCGGCGATCAGGCCGCGGCACTGCTCCTCCAGCGCCGCCTGCAACGGGTCGTAGGCGATGTTGCCGAGGCTGGGGAGCTTCGTTCCCGGACCGATACTACCGATGACCCAGCGATGCCGGCCATCGGAGAAACTCTCGGCGGCCTCGCGCGCGAGTTCGCTGGCTTTCTGGTTGATCTCGAACGCGCGTTCGGCGAGGTCGAATTCGGCCAACGTGACCGGCGAGGCGCCGAACGTGTTGGTCTCGACCATGTCGGCGCCGGCGGCGAAGAACGACCGATGGATGTCCCGCACCAGTTCGGGGCGCGACAGCGTCAGCACGTCGGTGCAGTTCTCACGGCCCCAGTAGTCTTTTTCGATGTCCAGCGGCAGCGCCTGCGCGCGGCTGCCCATGCCGCCGTCGCACAGCAATACCTGGTCGCGCAACGCGTCGAGCAAATGCGGCCGGGTCATGCCGTCACCATGGTGGCCTGGACGAACCGGACAATCGTCATCGCGCTGGTCCAGGTGGCCCGGTCGAGCCGGGCCATGACGGCATTGAGTTTCAATTCACTTGCTCCAACGAGGTGGCAACGGTCGCGTCATGCATTCGCGTGGCACACCACACGCGAACGTCCAGCGGGCCGGGGATAATCACCGTCTCCCCCGGATCAAGCCTGGCATCGGTTAACAACTGGTGAATCGCCGTGTCGGAAAATCCGGGCCAGCGATGCGCTCGTTTTGAGGTCAGATCGTCCCGCGCGTGCGACGCGAGGTCGATCACGATCAGGTGACCCCCGGGCCGCAGCACGCGCGCGGCCTCGGCCACCGCGCCGGCGGGGTCTTCCGCGTAATGCAGCACCATCTGCAGCACGGCGGTGTCGAACGAGGCATCCGCCAGCGGCAGCCGGTACATATCCGCCAGCCGCACCGCGCAATGCGCCAGACCGGGCTGCGCCAGGCGGGAACGCGCCAGAGCGAGCATGGCCTTGGACGCATCGACGCCCAGACCCTGGCGGATACGGGGGGCGAGCAACTCCAGGACGCGGCCTGTCCCCGTGCCGATATCCAGCAACCGGCCCGGCGGCTCGGTCGGGACCAGCGTCAGCAACGCGTCCTCCACCGCCTGGGCTGGCAGATCGAGCGCGCGCATCTCGTCCCAGTCGGCGCCTTTACTTCGAAAACTTTCGGAGGCGACGCGCGCCCGCTCGGCCAGCACCCGGGCGGCCTGGCGGCGGTCGGATTCCAGGATCGCGTCGTCGGCGGGCAGGCGGGCTACCAGGTCACGGGCGAGCGCGCCTTCATCCCCCTGCGGCAAAGCGAACCAGACGTTCGCACCCTCCCGCAACCGGTCCAGCAGCCCGCAATCGCACAGCAATTTCAGGTGGCGCGACAGCCGCGGCTGCGATTGGCCGAGGATTTCGGTGAACTCCATNNAAAGATATCCTTATGTCCAGAGGGTCTTGGTGCCCGCCCGATCACGATTTCCTGGACGGGGTGTCATGCGGCCAGGTCCATGGCGCCAGCGCCCGCGCGCCCGAATTGTCCTGACGAACCTTGGCCAGGGTTGACGCAAGCGGGCGTGGCCGGTCCTATCGCGGGAATGCCGGATGATCGCTCAGTCGCACCAAAGGGACGCTCCGCGGCGGAGGCCAGGCGCGAACGCGAAGCCGAGGCGCTGCGAGCCAACCTGCGCCGGCGAAAGGAGCAGCAGCGCGCCCGGGAAGCGTCGGTTCGCGCGGCGCCGGATGGGCCGGCAACCACGGATGGGGGCCTCAATGGCGGGCCCGCTGAAACCCCGTGAACCGCTCGGCGGAGACGTCTCGCGCGGCTCAGCGCAGAGGGGGCGACACCGCTTCGCCTTCCCGCGTCGCCCAGGAGCGCATGACGCGCCAGAAGGGGACGGGCTCGCCGGTTTCGGCGAATCGCACGACCGCGGCGAAACAGGCGTTGAGCCAGGGATCGGCCGGCCGGTTCGTCATTCGGCGGTAATCTTCGGCGAGGGTATCGGGATCACGGCCCTTCAGTTGGGCCAGGGTCGAGATCCCCAGGCGGTGGAGATCGGCTTCATACCCGGGCCACAAGCCGCGAAATCTCGCGAGTTCCGACCGGAGGCGACCGAGGGCCGCTGCGCTATCGTGCTGCATGTGCGAAATTAAGCATTCGTCAACTCTCTCGACAAGTAGGGGATTTGTCTGGATCACTGCGTTCCGCGTCGATGAGCCATGCTTGCTTCGCTGGGCTCGGGTGGCTACGGAGCCGTCGTGATTGGGCTTGGTTGATCGTGGCATGTTGGCTCCCGGGGCCGGGCCAGACTACCCGGCAAGGCGCGACACCTTGACGAGGACTGGGACCGGGACGTGTCCAGGAGATGAGGATGGCTGGAGTTCCAACGTTCGCGACCCCGCCGGGGTTCCTCGGCGTCACCCGGGCGGATCGCGATGCCGCGCTGGTGGTGGCGGGCATTCCGTTCGACATTGACACCACCAATCGCGCCGGCACCCGCGATGGGCCCGCGGCGATGAGGCGCGCCAGCCGCATGCTGGTGGATGGCGCGCATCCCGGGTCCTGAGTCGATCCGGTGACACTCGACCTGGCCGACATCGGCGATTTCGCCATCGCTCTGGGCGACATTCCGGGGACGTTGGCGCGCATTGAGGCGCAGGCGGATGGCCTCCGGCATCTGCTGTGTCTGGGCGGCGAGCATGGCATCACCCTGCCCCTGCTGCGCGCGTTGACCCGGCGACTGGGCAAAGGGCTGGTGGGCAAAGACCTGGCGCTGGTGCATTTCGACGCGCATGTGGGTACGTGGCCGGACTGTTTCGGTCAGGAATTCGGCCAAGGGTCGGTGTTCTGGCATGCCATCCAGGAGGGCCTGGTCGATCCGCGGCGGATCATTCAGATCGGCATCCGCTCCCCGGTGCGGCGGGATGTGTGGGACTGGACGGTGGGGCAGGGGGTGACGATCCTGGCCGCGCTGGAGGTCCACACGATGGGCGTGGCGGCGGTCGTGGATCGCATCCGCGCCGTGGTGGGCGAAACACGGGCGTATCTCAGTTTCGATATCGACACGCTGGATCCCGCGTATGCTCCGGGCACCGGGACGCCGGAAGTGGGTGGGCTGGCGACCTGGCAGGCTCAGGCGGTGCTGCGCGGGGCACACTTCGTCGGCATGGATGTGGTGGAGGTAGCGCCAGCCTACGACCACGCGGAGATCACGGCGCTGGCGGCGGCGACGGTGGTCTGGGAGTATCTGGCGTTGGTGGGGGAGGCGGGCGCGAGCCTGACGGTCGCGTGATGGTTCGTGTCGATAGCCGCCGGGTCCATCGCAGGTCATTTCTGTCTTAAGTCGAATTCGATCCCGATGCCGGGATGTCTCCGGCGCGCGCCGTCCACGCGACGCGTCCTGGAGACCGGGCCCCGTGGGGCTTACTTCGCGCCGACGGTGTAGACGCGGGTCGAGATCATCGCCGGAGCCGGAACCTGGTCCGAATGCGGATAGGTATTCGTGGTCGTCACCGTCTCGGTCGCCACGCCAGCGGTTGTGACTGTCACCTTTTTCGTCGTCGTGATCATGTTGGCGAGCGGATAGGACGTGTTGGTGATCGTTGTCTCGGTCCTGGTGCCGTTGATGTCGGTGAAAGACGAACCGCTGGTCGCGGTCTGGTCGCCATCGGGCGTCGCGCCCCGGCCGGTGGTCGCCGAACTTGATGTCGTCCATGG
>PLSZ01000238.1 GCA_003164305.1 Acetobacteraceae bacterium | reverse complement strand
ACAAACTATGCAATAAGAGCGAAATACTTACTTGCGTCACGCCATCCACGCCGCGACGCGGCCGTTGACAGTATCCCTCACAGCTTCATTGCCCAACATGGGGCGAGATCGTTCCGTGTGTTCTAAAAGGTAGGTTTTCGAACGTACGTTCAGAGACTTCCCGGACGATGCATCCGCCGCGCTCCCTGAAATCCGTGCCCTCAATCCCCTGAAAATCCGTGTTAAAAAAACTTCCTTGCTTTCCCGGCACTAATCCCACCGCCGTGCCCAGACCTTGACCCGCCCGCCTCTCCCGCCATCATCGCCACACAAGACCGGGAGAGAAAACGTGGATCAGGTCACGCGTCCATCGCCAGACGGTTTCACCACCGATGAACTGGCCCAGTACCGCCGTGAAGGGTGGGTGCTCGCGCGCGGCATCCTTGGCCCAGAGTCCGTGGAAGCCTGCAGGCAGGCGTTGTCCGGCCTCGCCACGGGCGCGATTCCATCCGACCAAACATCGCTGATGTACGAATATGGCCAGAACCCCGCGATACTGACGCCGGAACAACGCGAGTTCCACATCCGCAAATACATGGACTTCGTCGAGGATGCGCCTGCCCTGAAAATGGCCGCGATGAACACCCGCTTACACGCGCGGCTGGATCAGTTGCTCGGTCAGGGCCGCGTGTTGTTTCAGGAAATGGCGTTGGTGAAGCCGCCGCGCATCGGATCGGAGAAGCCGTGGCATCAGGATGCGTCATATTTCCGCGTCACCGATCCGGGGTTGATCGCCGGCGTCTGGATCGCGCTGGACCCGGCGTCGAAACGGAATGGCTGCATGGAACTCGTTCCCGGTTCGCACCTGAACGGCGGCGTGCCGCATGAACACGAGGACGATTTCAATCGTTGCCGCATCGTCGAAACCCACGTCGATCGCGGGCGACGGATCGCCGTGGAAATGGAGCCGGGCGACGCGCTGATTTTCCATTCGCTGTTGCATCACTTTACCGAACCTAACACGTCGAACCTGCGGCGGCGAGCGATTCAGTTCCACTACCACCAGATCGGCGCCATCTGGGCGGACGTCGAGCAGCACACCAAACATTTTCATTTCGACGATGGCCGCTACGCCGGGTGCACGGTGCCGCACGATCCCTCGGCTCCTGGCGCTTACGTCTATCGCGGGTCGTTGCCGCGGCAGGTGGTGCCGGAGGCGCCTTACGACTGACGCTCGGCGCGGACCAAAAGCGCGCCCGCCAGAATGATCAGCGCGGCGCCGAAGAACACCGGCGCCGCGGGTATGTCCCGCCAGATCCAATAACCGAGCACAAAGGCCCAGGGCAGCGCGCTGTACTCGACGGTGGCCATGACCGAGGCGGGGATCATGCGCGCCGCCTCGAACACCAGGAACTGCGCGAGGCCGCCGATCAGGCCGACACCGATCAACATCGCGGCCTGCTGTGTCGTGACGGGCTGCCAATGAAACCAGCAGGCGACGCCGGTGGCGATGAAAAACACCGTGTTGATCCACAGCATTTGCAGCAAGGTTGGCTCCATCCGGGCGATTTGCCGCATCAGGATGATGCCGTAGCCCCACAAAGCCGCGGCGATCAGCACCAACAGCGCCGGAAACGACGCGCGCAGGCTGGTCGGATCGGAGGCGAACAGCACGCCGATGAAGCCGATCCCAACCGAAATCCAGCGCGCTCTCGTCACGCGCTCCTGCAAAATCTGCCTGGCCATGACAGTGATCATCAGCGGCGCGGCGAAATACAAACTTAATAACTGCGCCAGAGGCAATGATCGCGCGGCAGAATAATAACACAGCCACGCGGTCAGGTTGATCACGCCACGGAACGCCAGCGGACGCTTTAATGTCGATGCGGCGGCACGTTCCAACAGGGCGCGGCGGCCGATCGCGAGACAGACGGCCAGGATAGTGCCGCTGCGAAAAAACAGCACCTCCCACACCGGGATATCGGCGACGAGCCACTTGATCGCGGCGTCGTGCAACGCGAAGACGAAATACGCCAGCACGCCAATCGCGATGCCGGTTGTTTTGGATTCCCCCCACACGGGCGCTGTCACTTTCTTGTCATGGTCCAGGCTCACCCGACCATGACATGGGCCGCCGCCTCACGACATCGGTCTACCGAACTGATGTGATCGCGTTACGGTTATGCGCCCAGGCGTCGGGAGTGGAAGAAGGATCGACGGGACGGGACTTGCCGTAGCTGATCGTTTGGATCCGGCCGGCGGCGATGCCGCGCGACGCGAGGTAATCCCGGTCGGCGTTGGCGCGTCGCTGACCGAGCGCCAGATTGTATTCCTCGGTGCCGCGTTCGTCGCAATTGCCCGCGACCCAGACGCTGATGCGGGGATATTGCTGCAACCATTGCACCTGACGATCCAAAATCCCGCGCGCCTCGGGGGCAAGCTGACTTTGATCGGTATCGAAATAAATCCGGTCGCCGGCGGATTGCGCCAGGTCTTCCTGGCTGCCGGGCGCGGCGTGGCCTCCGCCCATAAGGCCGGCGTTCATGCCGCCGCCGGCGCCATACGCCCCGGCCCCCGCGCCGTTAGGATTATTCGACGTATCGCCCGAGCAGGCGGTCAACAACAGCGCAGTCGCGGCGCAAGCGATGGTCAGGCGAATCATCCCCGGTCTCCCTGGTGGGTGCGCCGCATAAATGGGGTGATTGTGGCGTTTTTGGGAGCCCGCCGCGTCGAATGGATGTCAGCATGGCGCGATCACAACACCAGATACGGCAGCAGCGCGTCCAGCCGGCGCCGGCCCTCACGCGTCGCGGTCAGGCGGCCGTCGTGCCAGGTGATATAACCGGCCTCGGCCGCGTGCCGCACGGCGTCGGCATCGATCGCGCTGGCCAACGCGCGTCCGGTCCGGGTCAGGAAGCGGCCTTCCGGCACGCCCTCGGCCAGACGCAGACCCATCAGCAGCATTTCGCGCACGGTTTCCTCGGACGCGAGTTCGGTTTGCTCGGTCATTCCGTGACCGGTCCGTTCGACGCGATCGGCCCATGCCTCGGGCGCGCGATGGCGGCGGGTGGCGAACAGTCGCCCATCGAACGTCAACCGGCCATGGGCGCCGGGACCGATGCCGGCGTAATCGCCATAGCGCCAATATTGCAGGTTATGCCGGCTCTCCGCGCCCGGTTTGGCGTAGTTGGAAATTTCGTAGGGCAGCAAGCCAAAGCGTGCGGCTTCCTCGGCCGTCGCGTCGTACAGCGCGGCGGCGAGGTCATCATCCGGCAAAACGATCGCGCCGCCGCGATGCAATGCCTCGTACTTCGTTCCGGGCTCGATGGTCAGTTGGTACAACGACAAATGGTCCGCCACCAGGTCCAGCGCGCGACGCAATTCCGACCGCCACGCGGTGATGCTTTGTCCCGGCCGCGCATAAATCAGATCGAACGATATCCGCGGGAACAACCCACGCGCGATCTCCAGCGCCGCGATCGCCTGCGCCACCGAATGCTGACGTCCCAATGTCGCGAGCGGTTCCGGCTCCAGACTTTGAATGCCGATGGAAATCCGGTTGACCCCGGCATCGCGCAACGCGGCGAGGCGGGACGTTTCGATAGACGTCGGATTGGCCTCAAGGGTGATTTCCAGATCGTTTTGGATGTCGAACAACGCCCGCGCATCCTCCAACAACCGTCCCACCGTTTCCGGCTCCATCAAACTGGGCGTTCCGCCACCGAAAAAAATCGAGCGTAACGGGCGGCGGCCAAGCCGTTCCGCTTCCCATGCAAGTTCCCGCCGCAAGGCATCGCGAAAGCGTTGCTGGGGAATGACCTCACGCACATGGGCGTTGAAGTCGCAATACGGGCAGCGCGACAGGCAAAACGGCCAGTGGATGTAAAGGGCCAGCGGTTCGGAGGATGGAGTCATGCGCCCGTCAGGACCCAAGGTCCCGACCCCCTCAAACCCGCAGATTTTGCGGTATGCGCAGCCCCAGATGCACGGGCACGTCCCAGATCTCCTGCACCGCGCGGATCGGCTTGAACCCCGCGCGCAGGTAGTTCGGCAAGGCGCGCCGATGATCGGCGGTGCAGGTGTTGACCGTGACCGTCCGAGGCCCGCTCCGCCACGCCGCGTCGATTGCCTGGCGCAAGAATCCTGGGCCGGCTCCGGCGCCGATCATGTGCGGCATCAGGCCGAAGTAGCTGAGGTTGACGCTGGTGCCGTAACGAGAATCCAACTCGAAGAACCCCGCCGGCTCGCCGTCCTTGTAAAGGACGTGGATTTCCAGGGAGGGATCGTCGAGCATCCGCTCCAGCTCGTCGTCCGGCATGATCCGACGCAGCCACCAGACGTAATCGCCGCCCACGGTGTTGTACAAATAGCGGTAGAACCCGACCGTCGGCGCCAGCACGAGCTCCGTTCGCGCCGGTCCAGGAATCGGGGGCGCGGGAGACAGCGGCGGCGTGTCCATGCGGAGAAACGTCACCGTCACGGCGATTGTAACGCAGGGCTCCTCCCGCCGCGCCCGCATCGGTCAGCCGTCAGCCCGGTTGGAGACCAGATCGGTCACCACGCCGGGATCGGCAAGCGTTGACGTGTCCCCCAATCCATCCGTCTCGTTGGCGGCGATCTTGCGCAGGATGCGGCGCATGATNNGCATGATCTTGCCGGAGCGGGTTTTCGGTAGGCCCGGCGCCCACTGGATCACGTCCGGGGAGGCGATCGGCCCGATCTCCTTGCGCACCCAGGTGACCAGTTCCTTTCGCAACGCCTCGGTCGGCTCCTCGCCGAGATTCAGCGTGACATAGGCGTAAATGCCCTGCCCCTTGATCTCGTGCGGGTAGCCGACGACGGCGGCCTCGGCGACTTTCGGGTGGGAAACCAGCGCGCTCTCGACCTCGGCGGTGCCCATGCGGTGNNGGCCGGAGACGTTGATCACGTCATCGACACGTCCGGTGATCCAGTAATACCCGTCGGCGTCGCGGCGTGCCCCGTCGCCGGTGAAGTACAAGCCTTTGAAGGTGGAGAAATACGTCAGCTTGAACCGCTCGTGATCGCCGAACACGGTTCGCATCTGGCCGGGCCAGGAGTCGGACAGGCAAAGATTGCCCTCGGTCGCGCCGTGCAGTTCGTTGCCCTCGCCATCGACGATCACCGGGCGCACGCCGGGCAGCGGCAACGTCGCGGAGCCGGGTTTCAGGGCGGTCGCGCCGGGCAGTGGACTGATCAGGATGCCGCCGGTTTCGGTTTGCCACC
>PLSZ01000623.1:13109-13273 GCA_003164305.1 Acetobacteraceae bacterium | reverse complement strand
CGATCTCGACGCGCTGATCGCCTGCGCGCAACTCGCCGAGGACATCGTCGGTCATCCGTTGCCCGGCTCCATCAAGCAAGGCGGCAATCTGGCGCGGCTGCGTCAATCGGCCCGCGAGGCCGCGCTCGCATGAGCAAACCGTTACCGCTCGCCGGCATTCGCGT
>PLSZ01000623.1:0-13069 GCA_003164305.1 Acetobacteraceae bacterium | reverse complement strand
TGGGCACGTCGTATCTGGCGTTCAATTCCAACAAGAAATCGATCGCGCTGAACCTGAAAACCGAGCGCGGCAAGGAGGTGTTCCGCCGCCTGGCGAAACAATCCGATGTCGTGCTGGAAAACTTTCGTCCCGGCGCCATGGACCGTCTGGGCTTGTCCGCCGCTTCGTTGCGGGAGCTCAATCCCCGGCTGATCTATTGCNNCCAGACCGGTCCGCTGTCGGAACGCGCGAGTTATGACCAGATCATTCAAGGCTATTGCGGCCTGATGGCGCTGACCGGGGAGCCGGAGACCGCTCCGGTGAAAGCCGGCCTCGTCGTCTGCGACACCACCGCCGCGATCACCGCCGCCTTTGCGATCGCCGCCGCCCTGGTGCGCCGCGCCGCGACCGGCGAGGGCGAAACGATCGACGTCTCCATGCTGGATTGCGCGTTGTCCAGCATGACGTCGTGGGTCATTTCGAACTACCTCAACGGTGGCTATGAGGCACGGCCAATCGGCAATCACAGCCAGACCTCGGCGCCATCCGGAACGTTCCGGACCGGGGATGGGCCGTTGAACATCGTCAACAACGAACAGAAGCAGTTCGTGGCGACGTGCGACGCGCTCGGGTTGCCGGAACTGAAGACCGATCCCCGCTTCGCCGAACGCGACGACCGGATGCGCAACCAGGCGGCTCTGAAAGACCTTCTGGAAGCGCATCTTCAGACCGACACCGCGGCGGCATGGGAGACAAAGCTGATCGCCGCCGGAGTGCCCGCCGGCCCCGTGCTGTCAGCCGCGCAAATCGCCGAACATCCGCAAATGCGCGAACGCGGCCAATTGCAAACGGTGCATGTACCGGCGTTGGGCCGCGACGTTCACGTGGTCGGCGCCGGCTACCAACTCGGCGGTCAGCCGTTGCCGATCACCGCGCCACCGCCGGCGTTGGGGCAGGATACCGACGCGGTGCTGCTGCAAGCCGGTTTCGCCGATGGCGAGATCGCCGCGCTGCGCGCCGATGGTATTTTGTGACGTGATCAAACCAAAAAGGAAACCCGAGCCATGATGTCAATCGGGCCACAGCCACAAACGCACGAGTCCCAGGTCTTCACCCGCATCCCGGATCACCTCGCCAAACGCTCGGACGGTAAGCGCGCGGGCTTCCTGGAGGGCCCATCCTTCGATCGCGACGGCAACTTGCTCTGCGTCGATGTCCAGGCCGGCCGAATTTACCGGATCACGCCGGACAAGCAATGGACAGTCCTGGTCGAGTACGACGGCACCCCGAACGGCCTTAAACTGCACAAAGACGGCCGCGCCTTCNNGATCAGGGACGCACCGGCCTGCAGGATCCCACCGGCCATGTTTACCGCCTGAGCGAGGCTGGCGCTCTGGAAACGATGATCGACAACGCGCCCAGTCCGAATGGGCTGGTGTTGAATAAGCGGGAAAACGCGCTTTATGTCGCGGTCACCCGGGCCAACGCGATCTGGCGGATCGACCTTGATGATCCCGCCCGGCGGGCCGGCCTGTTCGTGCAACTCCCCTGCGCCGGTCCGGATGGCGTGGCGTTGGACGACGACGGCGATGTCGTGGTCGCTCACCCCACGTTGGGCGCGGTCTGGGTGTTCAGCCGGATCGGCCTGCCGTTGCATTACATCCGCACCTGCGCCGGCGAAATGACGACGAACGTCGCGTTCGGCGGCGAGGATAATAAAACCCTCTTCATCACCGAATCGCGCACCGGTTCCATCCTGTCCGTGCGTTTGCCGACCGCCGGGCGGGCGATGTTCGCCCACGCGTGACGGGTCAGGGGTCGTTCAGGACCGGCACCTCGGCGGGCCTGGCGAACCAGATCGCGCGCCGCGACCACAGCAGCGCCGCTCCACCCGCCAGGACCACGAGTCCGAACACCGCGCCGCGCCGCAGCAACGTTGCCAACGGACCGCCCGCGTCCACCGCCAATGCCGCGACGACGCCGGCCAGAGACACCGCGGCCATCGGCACGCCCCCGCGCAACGGCCGGAACACGCCCACGCCCAGAGCCCGCGCGTTCACCCACAGGCTGTAGGGGCTGACGAACACCTGCGCGCCGCACCACACCAGCACCGCGTGCCACGGCGTCTCGGGGCGAACCAGCAGCACGAACCCCACCGTCGCCGCCAGGCCCGCGATGTTGGCATACAATGTGAACCGCGCCTGACCGACCGCGACCAGCGCCACGCCGGACGGAAACATCAGCGCCAGCAACGCCATCAGCCCCACCAAAGGTTCCGCCGCCGCTCCGGCCGCCTGCCAGGCCGGTCCCAGGATCAGCGAAGTGACCGGCACCAGCGCCAGGGCCATGCCACCGCACAGCGGCAACGTCACCAGGCTCGACAACCGCGACAACCGATCGACCTGACGCAGCAGCAACGGGCCGTCGTGCTGATGCTCCGACAGAATCGGCAGCAGCAACCGCCACAGCGCCGTGAAGGTAATGTCTCGCACCGTGTCCACCAGGCGGAACGCCATATGGATCTGACCCAGAGCGGTCGCGCCCGCCGTCCCGCCAATCAGGATCGCGAACACGCGGTAGCGGCCGATCTGCACCAGGGTGCTGGCGGTCAGCGGCAGGCCGATGCGCAGCAGCGACCCGACCGCGGACCAGCGGCAAACCCATCGAGGCCGCCAGCCCGCGACGCCGATCAGCACCAGCGCCGCCAGCAGCGAACCCGTGAACTGTTGCGCGACCGGGGCCCATGCGCCGGCTCGTCCCAACGCCAGCGCAACACCAATCGCCATCCCCGCGCCCTGGCCGGCCAGCGTGCGCACCGCCAGCGCCCGGTAACGCCGTTGGCGGGTCAACAACCCCTGCAGCGCGCCGCCCATCCCGACGAACGGGAATGGTAGCGCCAGCAGCAGCGCCATCGGCACCAACCGCGGATCGTCCAGCATCCAGGCCAGCAGCCACCCCGATCCGGCCTGCAGCCCGGCGGCGGCGCACCCCACGGCGGTGGAAGCCCAGATGGCACTGGCCAGGATGGTGTCGTCGATGGTCCCACGCTGTACGATCGCGTCGGCGAACAGCGCGTTGACCCCGACCCACAGCAGCACATGCGCCGCCGCCGCGGTGGCGCCGATTCCCAGTTCCGCCGGCCCGATCAGGCGGGCGATCAGGAACGCGGCGACGACCGAGAACAACGCCGCGCCGGCCGCCTCCAGCGCCGACCAGAACACGTCGCGGTTCACCGTCTCCGCCGGCGAGGAAACACCACAGGCAGCGTCAACAACGCCATCGCGGCGGGCAGCCAGACGATCCGGCTCTGATACCGGTCATGCGGCGACGACAGAGCGCCGGTGATCGCCGCGCTCAACGGCAAGGTCAGCAGCGAGACCGCCAGCGCGGCGGCCCGGTGCACCGTTGCCAACGCCGGGGGCACCTCCAGCAGTCCGGCCTGTTGCCGCGCGGCATGGAACGCGGCGCTCTCGCGCGGCGGAAAGTCGCGATCGATCCAGGTGCCGGCCTGCGCGGTCCAGTCGCGCTCCAGCCCGTCGCCGCTGGCGAAACGAGTCAATTGCTCGATCGTATTGTTCCAGCCGGCCGCGAGCAGCGTGCCAGGATCCGCGGTCATCGCCATGCGAATGATGGCGCCGGCATCGGCCGAGACCGCCTTGTGGCCGCCCGCCAGCATGATCGGACTGTCGGACGCCCACAGGAACGCATCCACCGAAGGCGGGAAACGGTCGAGATATGGACACAACAGCCAGCCGCGATCCGGGCAATGGCGCCGCAGCACCGTCATGCCGGGACCGTCGTAGATCACCCGCGCCAGCACGAATACATTGCCATAGGGCGACAGCGACAAACGCCCAAACCCCACCGAATTCACCGCCACCAACGCGGCGATCGCGGATACCGGAACCAGCAGCGGCGACAGCGCGGTCAGCATGGCGCGCGATCGAAGCCGCGTTCGGGGCGCCACACGCAACCTGACGAAAAACCATTGCATCGGGATCAGAACGGCCAGCAATCCACAAGCCAGGGGCACGCTCGATTGTTGCGTCGTGATCATGAACGCGGCCACCACGCCAATGGCCACCCGATCCCACGGCCGAAACCGTGGACGCGCGAAGACCAGCAGCGTCAGCAGCAGCACCAGCAACGGCGTGAACAAATCCGGCATCAGTTCCGAGACGATCCACGGCAGCCAGGTCGCCGCGGCAAGGAAAACGGTGAGCACCGGCAGCCACCACCGCGACACCCCGAAGGCGCGCCGGGTCAGATCCAATGTCAGCACCGTCAGCACGGATTGCGCCAGGATGACCGGCCACGTGGTCAGCCCGAGATGCAGCGGCAGCATGAACAGGCTGTAAAACGGCGGCCGATCCCATCCGAGATAGCGATGCATCGCCTGCGACAGATAAGTCCCGGTATCGGAGAACACGATCGGATAGCCATTCCACAGCGCGGGCCAGATCAGGCACAGCGCGCAAATCGGCGGCATCAGCCAGCGGGCGCATAGATCCGCGGCGAACTGGATCGGCCGCGCCCGGAGCAGCCCATGTCGAACCAGGAGCCCGGACTTGGCCTCTCGTCCGCGTAAACGCGATTTCGCGGTCATGGCCGGGCCTGACCCGGCCATCTATCGCCGAATGATCCCGGGTCGACCCGCCCGGACCTGACCAGCCGCCACCGCGGCGCGCCAGGACCTCGACGCCGTTCATAAGTCCTTTGATCCCGACGCCGGAGGCCGACGGATCGACGAACAAGCCCAGAGACGTGGCGCTCAGGCCCCATACCCGCCCGGATGCGCCTGCCGCCAGGTGAACGCGGTGCGCACGATCTCGTCCACGGCCTCGAACCGAGGGCGCCAACCCGCCGCGCGCGCGCGATCCGACGCGGCCACCAGAACCGGCGGATCCCCAGGACGCCGCGCGATCACCCGATGCGGCACCCGCAGACCGGAAATCCGCTCCACCGACCGGATCACATCGAGGACCGAATGTCCCGTCCCGCACCCGAGGTTCCACGTCACCCCGGGTTCATCGTCCAGCCGGGACAGCGCAAGCAAATGCGCCTCGGCGAGGTCGGTGACATGCACGTAATCCCGCACGCAGGTCCCATCCGGCGTCGGATAGTCACCCCCGAAAACATCCAGCGGCGGCCGCCGGCCCAGGGCGGCATCGATCACGAGGGGGATCAGATGCGATTCGGGGCGATGATCCTCTCCCAGCCGTCCCGCCGGATCGGCCCCGGCGGCGTTAAAATAGCGCAGCCGCGCCGAGCGCAACCCATGCGTCACCCCGGCCCAGTACAGCGCGCGTTCCACCATCCATTTGGCGTCGCCGTACGGCGATTGTGGCTCGACCGGCGCGTCCTCGCCGATCGGGCGATCGTCGGTGGCGTTGAACAGCGCGGCGGTGGAAGAAAACACCAGCCGATCGATCCCATGCCGCGCGCAGGCGTCAATGAGGCCAAAGCCATTGCTGGCGTTCTCCTGAAGATAACGCATCGGCAGGCGCATGCTCTCACCCACCTGCGTCCAGCCGGCGAAGTGAAACACGGCGGTCCAGGGACCATCGGCCATGACCGCGTCGAGCGCGGCGGCATCGGCGAGATCGGCCTCGATCAGTGGCACGTCCGGTGGCACCGCCTCGCGGTGGCCCGTGTTCAGGTTGTCGAACACGACCACTTCGGCGCCACGATCGCGCAGCGCGATGACCAGGTGACTGCCGACAAATCCCGCGCCGCCGGTGACCAGAAAACGCCCCGCCGCCGTGTTTTGGACCATGTGCCTCTTACCCCTCAAAATACGCTTTGTAGCGGCGATGGTAGATATCCGCGTCAGCGTAGCCGGAGCGCACATGCGCGCGTGGGTCAACCCGTGTCAGCACCACGCCACTGACGTCCGCGTGCGCGTCCTCCAGCAGTTCCAGGGCGTAATTCACCACATCGCGCGGGGTGACCCGCCAGCGCACGCACAGGATCGTGGCGTCGGCGACCGCCGACAGCACCCGCGCCTCGGTGATCGCCTGTACCGGTGGCGTATCGAGCACGATCAGCGTGTATTCCCGCCTCGCCTCGGCCAGCAGCCGGGCCATCTCGGGGCCCATGAACAGACCAAAGGTATCTCCGCGCGGCTGGCCCGCCGGGACGAAATGCATCCCGCCGCGCGTTTCGCCCACCGCGGCAAGTCGCGCCTCGGTCGGCTCCTCCCCCGCCGCCGNNGCCGTCCCTCCGGCCGTCCCTCCGGGATTCCCGCCGGACATCCCCTCGGCCGCCCGGTTTTCACCCCGCACGAACCGGGCGCCCGACAGGTGGTCGGCATGCATCACGTCCAGCAGTCCGGCGGTCCCGCGCAGCAGATCGGACAGCCCACGACTGTTGTCGGCGCGCAACCGATGCGCCAGCGACGGCCGCCTGATGTCGCAATCGATCAGCAGTACCCGCTCCCCGCTCAACGCGGCCGAGCGGGCCACGGCCAGCGCCAGCGTCGACTTGCCCTCGGACGGGCGGGCCGCGGTGATCGCCACCACTCTGGGCCGCTCCACCCCAAGCCAAAGCCCCGCGCGGACGGCGCGAATTTGTTCGGCGAACGCGGTCAGCGGCCGGCGCAGCACGAATTCCTCGATCGGCGTCCCTCGCAATTCGCGGCGCGTCAGTTCGGGCACCAGGGCGTAGCAGGGCAGGTTCGCCAACGCGCGGACATCCTCGCCACTGCTGAGCGTGGCGTTCATCAGATACAGCACGTGCACCAGCAACAACCCGAGCACCACGCCCGCGGCCACCGCGCCTCCCATCATCGGCACCGTTCGGGGCCAACTCGGCTGCCGCGGCGCCAGCGCCAGCGAAATCTCGTGCGCTTCCGACGTTTCCAACGCGTGCTGCTGCGCGGTCTGCTGGATCCTCTCCAGCACCGCGAGCAACTGGGCTCGCGAGGCCTCGGCGTCGCGTTGCATCGCGTTCAGCGGAATCTGCGCCTTGGCCTCGGCGTCCGCCTCCGTTTGCGCGGTCCGCAGATTACGTTCCAACGTCGTCACCCGCTCATACGCCGCGCGGCGGTCCTGATCGGTCGCGGCGACCACGCGGGCAACTTCCGCGTCCACCGACCGGCGGGCGTCCTCCACCTGGCGGAGGCTGCTTCGGACGTCCGGATGATTGGCTCCCAACCGCGATGTCTGCGCCTGATATTGCGCGGTCAGTTGCTCCAGGCTGGTGCGCAGCGGCACCACCGAGGACGCGATCGCCGCCTGCGCCGCGGCGCCGGCCCGTCCCCGCGCCGCGTCCAGTCGCGCGTCGGCGGCCGCCAGCTCCGCCCGCGCGCGGATCAAATCCTCGTTGAGATGGGAGATCTTTTCGGCGTCGAGCCCCGCGTGCATGCCCTGCGAGAAATTATGCTCGGCGCGATACGCGGCGATCCGATCCTCTTGCCGGCGCACCTCGCCGCGTAACGCGTCGGCCCTTTCGTCCAGCCAGAGCGTGGCGCGCCGCACCGCCGCGGCCTTCGCGGTGAACTGGTCCTTGATGTAGACGTCCATGGCGTTGTTCACCGCCGCCGCCGCGACCAAAGGGTCCCCCGCGGTGAACGAGACCTCCAGCACCCGGGACGAATGCAGCGGCGCGGCGCGCAACGCGTCGTGCACCGCCTGCACGGTCGCGTCACGCCCAGGATCGGGCTCGGGACCGTAAACGGTGGAGGGAGGGTCCTCAGCGGGGCCGAAGAGCGCCCGAACCCGCGCGATCAGGCGGATTATCCGTCCGGGGGGACGCAGCGTCGGGTTGAACTCGGGGTTGGCGTAGAGGTTGCCGCGTTCGGCCACTCGTTGCGCGACTTTCAGGCTTTGCAGAATTTCCGCCTGCGACGACATCACCGCGTCGGTGATCGGATCGCTGCGCAATATGCTTTCCAGCTCCCGCGCCTTGTAATCGCTCGGCTCGTAGATCAGCGAACCGGAGGCCGTGTAGCGCGGCGCGGTCCGTTCGATCGCGATCCAGGCGCAGCCGGGCACCAGCACGACCATGGCGAGAAAAGCCCAGAGATATCGGCGGAACACACCGATCGTGGCACGCATATGCATGACCTCACTCAGGGGTGCGCGGCGCACGGGCGGTGGCGGCGACGGTTTTTCCGCCAGAGGCGTTGGCGATGGGGGCTCGCGTTGGGTGGTCCTGATCGACGTGGCTTTCCGGGTCTCTTTCCCGCGGCCCGCATGACGGTTCATCGGCGCCTTTGGGAACACGAGTGTCTTACCGTCCGCGCGTGAATGGCGGGTTAACGGGTGAGCGAAAAAATCACGCGCGATTTAACGGTTCTTCCATGACCTGGCGTCAGGATGTCCCTCGGTCATCGATACGATCGGGATCGGGCTCTCTTTGGCGGGGCCCGGTCCGTCCGTGCCATCGGCGCGCGTGGTGCCAATGGCCGGCGAGGCAAGCCGTGAAAGGAGGGCGTGCCGTGCATCGTCTGGTTCCCTGTTTTGTTCCGCGGCCGGGTTTGGTTCGGCGGCTGGGCCTGTTGCTGCTCCCGCCGATGCTGTTGTGCGGCTGCTCGCCTGGCCGCGATCTGCCGCCTTTGCCGCCGGCTTCCGCCGGGGAGTATCGGCTGGCGCCGGGCGACGTGGTGCGGATCATCACCTATGGTGAGGACCCGCTGACCGGCGAGTTCCGCGTCAACGATCAGGGTGCCCTGGCGTTGCCGCTCGCCGGCCCGGTCAAGGCCGCCGGACAAACGCCGCGCGAACTGGAGGAAGCGGTCGCCGGCGCGCTGAAAAAGGGCGACATGCTGCGCAAGCCTTTGGTCTCGGTCGAGGTCGCCACCTACCGACCGATTTACGTTCTTGGGGAGGTCAACAAGCCAGGCCAGTATCCCTATCAGCCCGGCATGACCGTGGTCTCGGCGGCGGCGGTCGCGGGCGGGTTCACCTATCGCGCCGTCGAGGACTATGCTTCGGTCGTCCGCACGGTGGACGGCGATTCGGTCGAGGGCAAAGCTTCTCGCCAGGCGCCCGTGCAGCCGGGCGACGTCATCACGGTGTTCGAGCGCAAATTTTGATTTTTGTCAGGTTGCTGCTGATTTCTCTGGTCTTGCTGTCCGCGCCCGCGGCCCGGGCGCAGTATGGCCCGATCGGACCGCCCGCGCCGGGCCCCCTGCACATCATCGGCGGCGGCGCGAATGGTGGCTGCATCGCTGGCGCGGTGAACCTGCCGCGACAGGGGGAGTGGTACCAAACCATCCATGGCCGCATCAGCCATTTCTGGGGTGCCCCCGTCACCATCCTGGGCGTTGAAACCCTCGCCCGGGAGGCCCATGCGAACGGCCTGCCGCCCCTGCTGGTCGAGGATATCTCCCGGCCGCGGGGAGGACCGATGCCAGGCGGTCACGTCAGCCATATGGTCGGGTTGGACGTCGATGTCGCCCTCGACATGCACATGCGCGGTTATCTGACCGAGGACCAGCGCGATTCCATCCAGATCGCCAGTCTCGTCCGCCCCGACATGCGGGATATCGAGCCGTCGATGTGGGGCGAACCCGTGGTGCGCCTGTTATGGCTGGCGGCCACTCTGCCTGGCGTGGACCGGGTGCTGGTCAATGCCGCGATCAAGCAGCAGTTGTGCCGGACGGTCACCGGCGATCGCTCGTGGCTGCGCTTCGTCCGGCCGTGGTACGATCACTCGGCGCACATGCACATCGAATTCAAATGTCCGGCGGGTCAGCCCGATTGCGTGGTGCACGCGCCGCCGCCGCCCGGCGATGGGTGCGACGCATCGTTACAATGGTGGTTCGACCAACTGAGCGCGCCCAAGCCGCCCCCTGGGCCGCCAAAACCGCGGCCGCGTTTGCCGGAAGCCTGTTATCCGTTGCTGGGTTGGGCTCCTTAAGCAGCGAGCACGGCGCCGCGGGGAAAGCGCGCGCCACGACGATTGGATAGCGCCATGCTTCAGCGGCGGCCGGTCGGCGTCGCCGCTGATCTGCATGATCCCGCTCATCGCCTGATGCACCAGGTCGCTGCCGCGATAGCCCGAGTAGGGGCCATGCAGCCCAAAATCGGCGATGGAGGTCACGACCAGCGTCGGGTGCGCGGCCAGCATCTGCTCTGCGGATGGACCGCCTTGCAGGAGCGGGTCGGTCGGCGATCCGGTGATTACGATGTCGGCTTCGGAAACCAGCGTCGCCAGCGCAGCCCGGCCCGCGGCAGTGGAGACATCCAGCGCGACGCCGCGCTTGTTCCAGTTCAGGTAGCGGAACAACAGGCTCCGCTCGGCCGGCGCCGCGGCGTCGAAGAACGGCGGCAGAGCACGGGCGCTGTCGCCCTGCGGCGGCTCGACCTTGACGACATCGGCGCCGAAATCGCCCAGCAGGCGCGCCGCGAACGGACCGGCGATCCCGTCGCTGAGATCCAGAACACGGACGCCGGACAGTGCCGACGGAGGCATTTCAGCCATCCTCCCTCAGCCCCGCAGGAGTTTGCGGGCGATCAGGATGCGCTGAATCTCGCTGGCGCCGCCGCCGATCTGGGTGTGGCGGAGCAACCGGTAGAAAAGCGTGAGCGGCAAATCGAGCGATTCGCCCATCGCCCCGTGAATCTGGATGGCGTGGTCCACGGTGCGGGCGCCCCAGTCGCTGGAGCAGAGCTTCACCAGCGCCGCCTCCGCCCGAACGTCTTGCTTGGCGTCGGCGCGCGCCGCCATCTCGTAGGTCATGGAGCGCAGGGCCTGGATGTCGACGTGCATGTCGACGAGCTTCCACTGGATGGCCTGACGCTCCGAAAGCGGCTTGCCGAAAGTGACCCGCTGCTTCGCCCAATCGACCGACATGTCCAGCGCGCGCTGCATTTTGCCCAGCGCATAGGGGCCGCGCAGCAGCCGGTCATGGATGGTCAGCCACTCCTGCCCGAGCGAGAATCCCTTGCCGACCGGCCCAAGAACGTCCGCGTCGGGCACGAAAACATCGTCGAAGTGAACCACGTGCTGCTTGGCGATGGTGGACAGCCAGGTGCGGAGGCCGGGAACCTCCACCTTCAAGCCGGGGTTCTGGCGATCGACCAGGAACATGGTGATGCCGCCGCGCTGCCGCTTTTCCGGATCGGTGACCGCCTGAACCATCAGGAAGTCGCATTCGTTGGCATTGGAGATCCACATCTTGGTGCCGTTCAGGATCCAGCCGCCATCGCCGCGCACGGCGCGGGTCTGCATCATGCCGCCCGGATCGGATCCTGCGTTGGGCTCGGTCTGCGCGAAGGCGGTGACTTTCGCGCCATCTATCACCGGCTTCAGGAAGCGCTCGATCTGATCGCCCTTGCACTCATACAGAATGTTCGGCACGTTCGCGATCGGCAGCATCACCGGCGTGTAGTAAAGCTGCTCCATGATCGCGACCTGCGCGAGGAGGGGCAGACCCAGCCCGCCGTATTCCTCCGGCACCATCAGATTCCAAAGCCCGGTGTCCCGCGATATTGCCTCAATCCTGGCGGCAACCTCCGGCGAGAACACCGCGCGAATGGCGGGCAGCTCGCGCATGCCGTAGGCTTGGTTCGGATTGGCCAGCCATTCCTGCTCCAGGGGCATAAGCTCGTCGCGAACGATCTGCTTGGCGAGGTCGCAGAACTCCTGGATGTCCGGCGGAAGCGTATAGGGTTGCGTCGCAACGGACTTCTTGAAGGCTTGCATGCTGTTTCCTGTTCCGCATGATATCGCGGCCCTGGCGGCGCCATGCCAGCGGAACGCTGTCGCGTGGCAGCTTGGCTGGCGTTGACGAACCGCGCCGATTTTTCCGACCCGTGTTTATTATCGAATAGTCAGATTGTCTGTCAATATGCCAAAATGGCAAAAATCCTCAGCTTGACGCCATCAGGGCCATGACCGCCCGTACGTCTGGCGCGCCGTCGAAAGCCCAGATCGCCTCGATCCGTCGATCGGCAAGCGAACCAGGCGCATTGCGGCGAAATTTCGCTTCCATGACGCGGTCCGACAAAGGCTTGCTCACGCTGCCCTGGGCCGCGTCCACGCGCGCCTCGCCGCGTCGGCCATCCGCGAGGAGCACGGTCACGATGGCGGCGCCGGGCGGCAAGCTCGCGTCGAGCTCCGCCGTGACGCGCCGACGCAGGCGCTGCAAGGCCGGATCGTCCACCGCATCCTTGCCGAAGTCGTCGACGCCCGCGCTGCCGCGCGCCAGGGCGACCGCGGCATTATGAGCGATGCTGACCCGAGCGTCGCGTTCCGTGCGGGTGGCGCGGTCTCCGCGATCGAGCAGGAGTTGATCGCCTCGCACCGTGACGGACTCCACCGACCCGCCATCGGTCAGTCCAAGTCGTTCGCGCAGCTCGAAGCAGGCGTCGATGACGGCGTGAAAGACGATGCCGCTCGGATAGGGCTTATAGGTGTTGGACGCGAACTCCCACCGTTCGCCGAGTTGGCCTTCCATCGCGTCCATGTCGGGAGCGTCGCCCATGGCGCGCGCCCAGCCGAGCTTGCCTTCAAGCGCAAACGGCGCCGCGTCGTAGCCGGCGCGGGCGAACAGCGCCGCCAACAGGCCGTTGCGCGCTGCATTGCCCATGCCGACGTTCTTGGCGCTGCTGGCCAGGTTCTCGACAAGCCCGGCGGACTGGCTGGCGGCAATGCCCAACGCCGCCGCCGTCTGCCGAGCCGATAAGCCGAGCAGGCGGCTGCATGCCGCCGCCGAGCCGAAAACGCCGCACGTCGAGGTGATGTGCCAGCCGCGAGCATAGTGGCGCGGCGAGACCGACAGGCCGATTCGGCATTCGACCTCCGCGCCCAGGATGAAGGCGTGAAGGACATCCCTGCCGGACAGGCCATGCCACTCGCCCAACGCGAGCGCCGGCGGCGCGACCGGCGCGGCGGGATGGATTACGGTCGGCAGATGCGTGTCGTCGTAGTCGAGCAGGTTGGCCGCGACGGCGTTGACGAAGGACGCGCCCATTGCGTCCAGGCGTTCCTGCCGGCCGATCAGCGTCAGCCGCTCGGGCCCGCTAAACGGAGCAAGGACCTGCACGGCTTTGTCGATCGTCGGGTCGTCGGCGACGCCGAGCGCGCAGCCGAAAAAATTCAACAGGGCGCGTCGGCCTTCGCTCCGGAGGCTTTCCGGCAA
>PLSZ01000268.1 GCA_003164305.1 Acetobacteraceae bacterium | reverse complement strand
TAACCCTCAGTGCGACAGCAGCATCGGCACGGTCATTTCCTGCAACAGCGTCCGTGTGACCCCGCCGAACACCATCTCCCGCGCCCGTGAGTGGCCGTAGCCGCCGGAAACGATCAGATCGACTCCAAGATCGGCCGCGTAGGACAACAACGCGTCGCCCTCGCTGATGTCCTTGGCGATCGTATGCGCGGCTTCCGCTTTCACGCCGTGGCGCGCCAGATGCAGTGCGATATCCGCCGCCGGCACATCGCCGTGGCCCTCGATCCCATGCTTCGGGTTGACCGCCAGCACCGTCACCATCTTCGCGTGCTTCAGCAATGGCAGCGCGTCGTTGATCGCGCGGGTCGATTCCCGGGAGGCGTTCCAGGCGATCAGCACCCGCTCCCCGACCTGCTCGAACCGCCCGGCATAGGGCACCGCCAGGATCGGCCGGCCCGACGACATCATCACATTCACCAGCACCGCGTCCGAACTCGGACCCTTGTAAGACTCGTCGTCGTTGGGCTGTCCCAGAACCGTCAGATCGGCGTAGCGCGCGTGCAAAGCCAACAACGCGACGGTATCGCCTTCCACCACCCGCCATTCGCCCTCAAGCCCCTCACGCAGGAGCGCGTCGCGAAACTCCTGTCCGCGCGCGTCCGCCCGGGACGTCGCATCGGCGCGCAGCGAATTCACCATGTCGTTCATGCCGCCGCCGCCCGCGTACGGCATGCCGGCGCCATAGAACAGATCAGACCCCGGGATATCGATCACGAAAATCCCCGTCAGATGCGCCGCCTGCCGTCGCGCCAGATCCACCGCGACCTTCAGCCTCGTGGCACTGCGCGACCCTTCATCCAGGTGGACCAGGATATCCTTGAACATCGTTCACCCCATCCTCTGTTGACCATATGGCAACAGTATCAGGCCTGGGGCGCGAAAGCGCGTTGATCTGGATCAGGCGTCCAGCAGCAGGCCCGCGTCCTCCTCCGTCAGCGCGCCGGGATCGGCGACCGAGGCGAAACTGATCCGGCTGCCATCCGACAGGGCGATCGCCCGCCGCCCGTTACCGCCGTCATATTTCCCTGGACCGATGAATTCCACGTGCGCGGCCCCGGACACGGCCCCGCCTCGGGTAACACAATCGGCGCTCCGTCTGAGTATTTCCATCAAATCGAGCGCCAGCACCGGTCCACCCGTAATGGTCCCGTCCACCCCATCCGGCAGGTCGCCACTGTTCGCTCTGTTCAGGTGATCGCGTGTCGCGCGCCTGTTCACCGTCCGCATGACCAAATCCTCCGTCTTCTGGGGCGCCGGAAGCTCCGCCGTCCCCGTCAGGCCACAATGTCACGTACAAAGGTCAATAAATAGTTAACAGGAGAACATTAAGGGAATGGAAAGTGCATCATGATCCCCGGCACGTTCAACAACTTCCGGTCATTGTCGATCTGATACCGGGCGCCCGGCGCGTAGCCTGATCCGATACTGGGCGACGCCCGATGATTGAGATCGGTATACAGCGTGACCGGAGACCGCCACGCCTGTGCGGTCGGCACGGGCGCGTCGAGGTCCGGCACGGGCGCCTCCATCGGTGGTGCCTGCAACGGCGGAATCGGCGGCACCGGCAACGGCGCTTCCCCGGCGTTCGCCGCCGCGCCGCAAAGCAAAAAAGCCAGCCAGACCGCGACTTTCATCGTCCACGCTCCAGAATCGGCGCGGTCGGGGCCATCTGATGCATCCCGCGCGGATCGCTCACCGGATTGCCCGCCGGCGCGCCCAACGGTCGCGACCGGCCCGCGTGCCAGGCATTCAAAGCCCAGTGGACGGTGGGGAAAGCGATCTCAGACCACGGTATGTCGTCCCAGGCGAACAGAGCGAC
This sequence comes from Acetobacteraceae bacterium, assembly GCA_003164305.1. The sequence goes on along the minus strand of PLSZ01000268.1, from coordinate 6,652 downwards.
ATCCAGGCTCTCGATCCCGGCGGCGAACAAGGGCGCTCCGGGATCGGTGAACCGGCCACGAAACATCACCTGCACCTGACCGATCCGCGCCACGCTGAACACCCCAAGGATACCCTCGACGGTAATCCGCGCGGTCGCTTCCTCGAAGGCTTCCCGGGCGGCGCCTTCCTCCAGCGTCTCCCCCAGTTCCAGGTAGCCCGCGGGCAGGGTCCAGAAGCCGCGCCGAGGCTCGATCGCGCGGCGGCACATCAGGATCCTGTTGTCCGAGACGACGACGGTGCCGACGACAACCTTCGGGTTCTGGTAGTCGATGTGGCCGCAATCGGCGCAAATCATCCTCTCGCGGTCATCGCCCTCCGGGACGCGGCGTTCAAAATTGGGCATGCCCCTATGGTGGGCCTCGCGGCCCGGAGGATCAAGGATTTCCGCCGCGCGGGATGCGCGGAAACGTCATTCACCCCCCGCGCGGATGCGCGTCACGCCGGCGACAACACCGGCGCGTGCCGGCGCGGCAGCCGGCTGACCAGGAATCCAATCAGGATCAAATTCAACAGGTTGAACACCACCCCGGTGCCGAACGCCGCCGCGTATGTCCCGAAATGGTCGTAAATCCAGCCCGCCAGCCAACTGCCCACCGCCATCCCGGACATCGCGGTGAACAGCAGCGTCGGGATCCGCCACGACGCGTCGGCCGAGGGGAACAGGTCGCGAATGGCGACCGAGTAAGACGGTATGATGCCGCTGAACCCCAGCCCGTAGACCCCGGCGATGACGAACAACCCGACCTCGTTCTGGGTCAGCAGGAACGCCCCGATCGCCGCCGCCTGGCAGGCCGAGCCCACCATCACCGTGCGCAACCCGCCGATCCGGTCCGCCATCGCGCCCCAGAACTGGCGCGAGATGAACGCGCATCCCAGCAACACCGACAGCATCGCGGCCCCTTGCACCGGGCTGATGCCGATGTCGGAACAGAACGCCACCAGGTGGGAATTCGGCATCGCCATCGGAATGCAGCAGCAGAACCCGGCGACGCACAGCAGCCCTTGCACCAAATTGGGCCGCAGCCCGAGCACGGACCGGTCCCGGCCCGCGCTCATCGCCGGCCCGGAGCTGACCGGCGCCGGTACTGGGCGCAACAACCATAACATCGGAAGTACGCAGACCAACACAACGACACTGTAAGCGAGCATCGAGGTCCGCCAGCCATACGCGGCGATGCCACGTTCGAACACGGCCGGCCAGAACACTCCGGCGATATACTGGCCGGAGGAAATCAGCGCGATCGCGGCGCCACGGCGGCGGTCGAACCAGCGGCTGACGTAAATCAGCAGCGGAGCATAGATCGCGCCGTTGCCGATCACCCCGATCAGCAGCCCGTGGCCCAGGTAAAGTGGAAGCGTCCCGCCGATCGTGGAAATCGCCAGGCCCGCGGCCATCGCGACCGCGCCGATCGCGATCACGGCGCGAATCCCGATCCGGTCCGCCAGCCAGCCCATCGGAATGCCGCCGAGGCCGGTCCCGACCCACACGAGGGACCCGGCCAGAGCGATCACCGACCGTTCGGTCCCCAGGTCGGCCTGGATCGGCTTCATCCCGACCACGATCAACAGCGGCGACCCATAGGAGATCGACAGGATCGCCAGCGTCACACCGGCGGCGAACCAGGAACCGCGCCCCTCGATACTGGGTGGCCGGTCTGACATGGACTCTTCCTTCCTTTCGCGCGGCGCCCAGGATGGCCGGATTTTGCCTCCGGTCCGATTTTCATTACCAGGCGTCGCGTCGTAGGATACCGGCCTGTTCGATCGATCGGCAAGCTGGAGAAACGCATGACCAACCCCACCGGCCCTCTCAAAGGCCTGCGCGTATTCGACCTCACCCGAGTCCTCGCCGGTCCCACCTGCGCGCAAATGCTGGGCGATCTGGGCGCCGAGGTCATTAAGATCGAGCGGCCCGGCGCCGGCGACGACACCCGCGGCTTCGCGCCTCCGTTCATGCCCGGAACGAAAGAGAGCGCGTATTTCGTCGGCGTCAACCGTAACAAAATGTCGGTCACGCTGGATATTGGCAAGCCCGAAGGCCAGGAGATCGCTCTGAAGTTGATCGCGGACTCAGACATCCTCGTCGAGAACTTCAAGGTCGGCGCGCTGGAAAAATACGGCCTGGGCTACGAGCAACTGCACGCGAAGTTTCCCCGTCTGGTGTATTGCTCGATCACCGGCTTCGGCCAGACCGGCCCGTACGCGCCGCGGCCAGGCTACGACAGCCTGATCCAGGGCATGGGCGGCGTGATGAGCCTGACCGGGGAGCCGGAAGGGCTGCCGCAGAAAGTCGGTGTCCCCGTGGCCGATCTGTTCGCCGGCCTGTACGGCTGCATCGGCATCCTGGCCGCCATCCGCCATCGCGACCTGACCGGGCAGGGTCAGCAGATCGACATCGGCATGCTGGACACTCATGTCGCGTGGCTCGCCAATCAAGGCATGAATTACCTCGCCACCGGAGAAAATCCCGCGCGTCTTGGCAATCAACATCCCAACATCGTGCCGTACCAGGTGTTCCCGACCGAGGACGGCTATATGGTGTTGTCCGTCGGCAACGATCCGACCTTTAAACGATTTTGCGAGGCGTTCGCTTTGACCCATCTGCTTGAAGATGAGCGGTTCGCCACCAACGCCGCGCGCGTGCAAAACCGTCAACTTGTGACGGATACGCTGACGCCGGTGGTGAAGTCGCACCCCACCGCCTGGTGGATCGACAAACTGGAGGCGCTGAAGATCGGTTGCGGTCCGATCAACACGTTGTCGCAGGTCTTCGCCGATCCGCATGTCGTGGCGCGCGGCATGGTGATGGAGATGGAGCACGCGACCGGCGGTGCGATGAAAATGATCGCCAACCCCGTGAAGCTGTCGGAAACGCCCGCGGATTACCGTCTGCCACCGCCGGTCCTCGGCCAGCACACGGACGAGATCCTTGGCTCGAATCTGGGTCTGGACGCGGCCGCTTTGGCCGGGCTGCGGGAGAAGGGGATTATCTGAATGCCCCACGACCTGTTTGAGATCATGCGCACGACCCGTTCGATGCGCCGCCTGAAGCCCGACCCAATCCCCGACGCGTTGCTGGCCCAGGTCCTCGAAGCGGGCACCTGCGCGGCCAACGGCGGCAACATGCAGTCCTGGCGCTTCCTGGTGATCCGCGATCCGACGATCAAAGCCGCCGCTTCAGTATTCTACCGCAAGGCGTGGCATGAGGTGGTGGGTCCACGCTACCGCTCCGGCGGTCCCGCGCCCGGCACGACTCCGGAACGGTTCGCGCGGATGCTGGCCGCGGCGGAGCACCTCGCGGATCATTTGCATGAAGCTCCGGTCTGGATCGTGCCCTGTTTGTTGGGGCCACGCGGGTCAGGCGCGTCGATCTTTCCGGCGGTGCAGAACATGCTGCTGGCGGCGCGGGCTTTGGGCCTCGGCTCAACGCTGACGACGTTGTATCTGATCCACGAAAAGGACGCCGAGGCCGCGATGGGCCTGCCCGAGGACGTTCATTCCTATGCGATCTTGCCGCTGGGATATCCGCTTGGGAAATTCGGCCCGGTGCGCCGCGCGCCGCTGGCTGATGTCGTCTATCTCGACAAATGGGGCAACGCATTGCCGCCCGCTTGAAAAGCCCAGGGGGCACGCGGCCCCCTGGTTTCGCCATTCAGTAACTCAACGCCGTCTCAACCACCGGCACCCAACGCCCGTTCTTGACCACCGTCAGGAACGAACTGGTCGAGGCATGATGCTGCTCCGGACCAAACGACAGCACGCTGCCGAAGATGTCCTTGTACTCGTGGATGCTCTCCATGCCCTTGATAAACCCGTCGGTGGTCAAATCCCGGCCCGCGCGATCGAGCGCCAGCAGCACAAGCGACGCGGCGGTATACCCGACCTCGCCATGGAAGTTCGGCGGCCTGCCATAGCGCGCCTGGTAGCGTTTGGCGAAATCCTGCACCTCCGGCCGCGGATCGTCGGGATAGGCATACAGCGCCGGCGTCATGCAGAACGTGCCCTCGGTCGCGCCGCCCGGCAGTGAGGCGACCGCCGTATCATACGCCGCGAACTGACCGACCAGGTCGACATCCCAGCCCATCTTCCGAGCCGTCTGAATGATGATGTTGGTGTCTCGCACGATCGTCCCGAGCATGATCGCGTCGCAACCGGCGTCTTTAAGTTTTTGCACGGGTGCGTTGAAGTCCGTATCGGTCGGACGATGCGCGGTCGTGCCCGCCACTTCCATCCCCATCGCCTTGGTCTGCGCCACGACGCCGGCCAGCACGTCCTTGCCGAAATCGCTGTCCTGATACATCACGCAGAACTTCTTGCGGCCGCGCTGTTCGGCGAAATACTTCACCGCCGCGCGCATCTGATCGTAATACGACGCGTACTGCGCGAACTTCAGCTTGTTGTATGGCTCGTACATCGACCGGGCGGCCGTCAGCGGCAGCACGTTCGGCACGCCTTTCTCGAACTCCGCCGGCATGTTGGCGTCGTTCATCGGCGTGCCGCCATCCGACAGCGCCAGGAAGATGTTATCGTTGTTCAACAACTTGTTCATCGCCTGCACCGACCGAGGCACCGTGTATTGATTGTCCTCGACGATGTATTTGATCTTGCGGCCGTGCACGCCGCCTTTCGCGTTGGCTTCATCGAACGCCATGCGGATCGCGTCGCTGTTGTTCACGCCCTGCACCGCGGTCACGCCGGACAGGTCGGTGATGGTGCCGATGACGATTTCCGTATCGGTGACACCGCGCTGGTCGGCGGCGGACGCGGGGATCGCGCCCCAAATGAAACTTGTGGCCCAGAGGCTTGTGGCGAAAGCGACGGCGCCCAAAAATTGTCGTCTCTGCATGACGTTTCCTTCCCTTCACGGTCGCGTTGGCGCGTCCGCTTCGTTGCGTGATGCGGGCGAGGCCCGCGCGGCGGTGGTCCGTATCCGATCGTGGAGAAGCGGCGGCCCGCGGGTGACCGCCATCGTCGTCCGGATTGGCTACAAGGAAAGCGATCGGATCGCTGTTCCATGCGCGCGATGCTAGCCGGGAACAGGAGATGGATAAAGGGCGCGGCCGGCGCGCCGCCGGACGTGGTGAATTATCAAACGACAAAACTTTTGGTCGGCCCGAACAACCGATGTTCGGGCCGCTACGCCGCGTCCTCAAGAATATCGGTGATGACCCGTTCCAACTGCCGCAGCGTGTTGCACACGGTCACCAGGTTGCAGAACGGCGCGTAACGATACATGTCCGAATCGCCCGTCCCCCACGCCGAGCGGTATTCCGGATTCAACCAGATGATCCGCTTGCATCGTTGCGACAGCCGCCCGATCACATCCGTCCGCGGATCGGTGCGATTGCCCCGCCCGTCACCCAGAATGATAACGGTCGTCTTGTTGTTCACGAACCGCATCCAGCCATCTTCAAAATCCGAAAAGCTGTTGCCGTAATTCGAGGACCCGTAACCGATCGTCTGCATGATCTTGCTGATCGCCTGCTCGACCGGCTCCTTTTCCAGAATGTCCGACACTTCGATCAACGACCCGGCGAACGCGAACGACCGAATATCCGACAGCGCCTCATTCAGCGCGTACAGGAACATCAGCAAAAACCCCGACATCGCCGCGACCGAGCCGGAGACGTCGCACAACACCATCACCCGTGGCTTCTCGATACGCTTCTGTTTCCATACGGTGATGAACGGGATGCCGCCCCACCCCATGTTCCGCCGCAACGTTCGCCGCGTGTCCAACTGCCCGCGCAACCGCCGCCGCCGCGTCTTCGCGTACCGCGCGGCAAGCTTCTTCGCCATCTGCCGCACCAGCACCCGCATCCGATCCATGTCGCGCCGCTCGAGGTTCGACAGCCGCGCCGACTTCAATAACTCCTCGCGGAATTTCTCCGTCTCGCCGCGCGCGTACAGCAGGAGCGAGCGCTCCACGAAATCGCGCACCGCGTCGCGCAATTGCTCGACCTTGCTTTCAAGCGCCTGCGCCCGGCTCAGGCTTTCCTGTTCACCGGTCTGCCGCATCGCCTCCATGCCGCGCTCCAGCGCGCGCAATCCCATGCGGTCCAAAATCCGCCGCGCATAGAGATTCTTCTGCGTGAAATACCGGATGTTCTCGACCCCGGCCTCACGCGCCGCCTTTTCCATCTCGGCCGCCAACGCCGCGCGATCGTCGCTCTCCAGCAACTGGCCAAGCCCTTGGCCACCGGACCCGCCCATCCCGTCGCCACCCGCCTGAGGACCTCGCGCCGGCGACTGACCAGGCGTGTGCTCCTCATCCTCGGTTTCGCCGGTGCCATCACCCCCGGCGAACGCATCGCGTTTGAAATAAAGTTCGAACGCCTCGTTGTAGAGGTTTTTCTCCTCGGGCGTCTTCGCCAGGATCAGCGCCAGCGTGTCCTTCAGAACCGTGCGGTCCTCGAATCCCACCAGATCGACCGCGCGCGCCGCGTCGATGCCCTCGGCCGCTGAAACCCGCAAACCCGCCCCGCGCGCGACCTGAAAGAACCGGCGCAGCGGTTCGCTGGGGGAGGGCGCTCCGGCGATAAATCCCGACATGTCAGGCCGGCACGCCCGCGTCCTGCCGCGCTTTATGCGTCAGGCCGGCGATCTGCTTG
>PLSZ01000319.1 GCA_003164305.1 Acetobacteraceae bacterium | reverse complement strand
GGGTCCTCCAACGAGGCGCCCTTGGCGAAGGTCATCTTCACGACATTCTTGTACGTCTCACCGGTGTAAATGATTCCGGCGCGCGACCACACCGGAACGCCTCGCCACTTCCACTCCTCGACCACGTCGGGGTCGCTCTGCCTGATCAGATTTCGGATTCGGGCGAGCGTCTCGCCCCGCCAATCATTCAGTCCGAATTGCGGGGATAGGAAGCAGAGGTGACAGGCGCCACATCGGCCTCGGTCGCCGTGCGGCCAGGGACGAGGAGCGCCACACCGGACGTCACGAGCAGCGGACGGGCGGAGCCTTCGAGCACCGCGCCGATCGCTTCGATGGCACGCCGGTCCTGCTCGCGGTTTTCCTCGAATCTTGAAAAGTCGTGGTTGAAGGCGGTATGGATCACGCCATCCGCCCGGTCGGCGCCGCTCCTGAGTCTGTCCAAATCCTCCAGCGATCCACGATGGATTTCGGCGCCCGCCGCGGCCAGGGCCACCGCCCCTTTTTCGGAGCGGGTCAGGCCGAGCACCTGATGGCCGGCGGCGATCAGGTCATCCACGACGGCAGAGCCAACCCAGCCGGTCGCACCAGTGACGAAAACACGCATGAGCAAAGTCTCCAGGTCTCGATGGAGACAAACGTGTGCCCGCCGTCTATCCTGGTAAAGTAGTGATATTATCGTGGTATAATAGCCAACAGGATGAACGACCACATCGCGAACAAAAACCGGCTTGGGACCTGGCTGAAGGACCGCCGGGCGAAGCTCGATCCAGCCGCCTTCGGCTTACCGTCGGAGCGCCGCCGCACCCCTGGGCTGCGCCGCGAGGAAGTGGCCCAGAGAGCCAATATCAGCCCGACCTGGTATACTTGGCTGGAGCAGGGGCGCGGCGGCGCGGCCTCGGCCGACGTGCTCGACCGCATCGCGCGCGCGCTGATGCTGACCGATGTCGAGCGTGAGCACCTGTTTCTGCTCGGCCTCGGCCGGCCGCCCGAGGTGCGCTACCGTAAGGACGGAGGCGTCACGCCAAGGCTGCAGCGTGTGCTCGACGCGTTGGAGCCAAGCCCGGCCCTCATCAGGACCGCCATATGGGACGTTGTCGCCTGGAACCGCGCGGCGACCGTGATGCTGACCGACTATGGATCGCTGCCAGCGGAGCAGCGCAATATCCTGCGCTTCATCTTCCTCGATCCGCGCGTGCGCGCCGCGCAGTATGACTGGGAAAGCGTGGCGCGGTTCGTGGTCGGCGCGTTCAGGGTGGACTCGGCGCGCGCGGGAGCGGCCGCGGAAGTGGAACCGCTCGTCGATGAGCTCTGCCGGTTGAGCCCCGAGTTCAAGGCGATGTGGCGCGATAACGACGTCCGTGGCCATGAGGATGCTGTCAAGCACATACGACATCCGGTTCTCGGCCCACTCGCCTTCGAATATTCGGCGTTCGCGGTCGATGGGAGGCCGGACCTGAGCATGGTGGTGTACAATCCGGCGACGCCGGCGGACGCGGAACGGATCACGTCGCTGTTGGAAGCACGGTCATCCGGGTAGCGTCATGGAGCTACTTTACTCCACCGCACGCCGCGTTCCCACTCGATTATGTTGCTCGATCATAACGCGATGGCTTAACAGAACGGTCCCAACCAATCCCTCCGGGCGCGATCTCCCTTGACCTGTTCGCGAGCCGAAGAGCCAACCTGAGGATCGCGAAGGTCGCGCGAGGTTCCTCACGGGAGTTCGCGGCGCTCGACAATCGTGGATAAGATGGGCTTGCCGAAAAATCATGGGGAGCCAACGAATGTCAGTCCGCGCGTTGATCGTGATCGTCCTGCTGGCCGCCGCGCTTCCGGCGCTGGCGCAAGAGGTGGCGAAAGAGCCGGCCACGAATTGGCCCGGTTATCAGGAAGGCGATTACGTCGTCAGCAATTACAAATTCGCCAGCGGCGAGACCCAGCTCGCGGTGAAATTGCATTACCGCACGATCGGCTCGGCGAAGCGGAACGCGGAGGGCCTGGTGATCAACGCCGTGCTGCTGTTGCAGGGTAACACCGGCACCGGCGCCAACTGGTTTCGCTCCAGCCTGGCCGACGAACTGTTCAGGCCGGGCCAACCGCTCGACGCGGCGAAATATTACATCATCATGCCCGACGCTCTGGGCCGCGGCGGTTCGTCGAAGCCCTCCGATGGTCTGAAGGCTGGATTCCCGCACTATCGATACCGCGACATGGTCGATCTGACGCACCTTCTGATCACGGAAGGGCTAAAGGTCGCCCATTCGCGGCTGATCATCGGCAGCTCTCTGGGCTGCATGCAGCAATTTCTGTGGGCTGAGTGGTATCCCGATTTCATGGACGGCACGGTCGGGATGTCGTGCCAGCCGGTCGAGATCAGCGGCCGCAACTACATGCTGCGCCATGCCGCCGCCGAGTTGATCCGCCACGACCCGGCCTGGCAGGATGGCAACTACGACAAGACGCCGACCCTCTACATGTATTCGGCGGCCGGCAACGACCTGACCGAGAGTCCGGTACGCATTCAGGAAGAGGCGCCGACCATGCAGGCGGCCAAGGCGCTCTACGACAAGCGGCTGGCGGCACTGCTGAAAAGCGGCGACGCCAACAACACGCTGTTCGAGATCGAATCGATCTACGACTACAGCCCCGAGGCCGACCTGCCGAAGATCAAGGCCCATGTGATGCTGATCAACAATGTCGAGGATTTCGCCGACCCGCCGACGCTCGGCACCGTCGAGCGCGCGTTCAGGAAGATCGCGCACGGCACTTACGTGTTGACCCCCTACGGCAAGGACACGCACGGGCATTTCACCCATTACTATGGCGCGGTCTGGAAGCCGTACCTGGTGAAATTCATGGCCAGTTTGCCGCCGGCGGCGCGGTGACGGCGGCCTGTGATCGAATCGTCATTCCCACTCGATCGTGCCGGGCGGCTTGCTGGTGATGTCGTAGGTCACGCGGTTAATGCCACGCACCTCGTTGACAATCCGATTGGCGACGCGAGTCAGGAAGCCCATATCGAACGGGTAAACATCCGCCGTCATGCCGTCCGTGCTGGTCACCGCGCGCAACGCGCAGGCATTGTCGTACGTGCGCCCGTCGCCCATCACGCCAACGGTGCGAACCGGCAACAACACCGCGAATGCCTGCCAGATCGCGTCGTATAATCCGGCGGCGCGGATTTCCTCCAGATAGATCGCGTCTGCCTTGCGCAGAATTTCCGCCTTTTCGCGGGTGATCGCGCCTGGAATACGGATCGCGAGGCCCGGACCAGGGAATGGATGCCGGCCGACAATGATCTCGGGAATCCCCAGTTCCCGCCCCAGTTCCCGCACTTCGTCCTTGAACAGCTCGCGCAACGGTTCGACCAGTTTCATGCGCATCCGATCCGGCAACCCACCGACATTGTGGTGCGATTTTATGGTGACCGACGGCCCCCCCGTAAAACTCACACTCTCAATGACATCCGGATACAGCGTTCCCTGAGCGAGATAATCGGCGCCGCCGACTTTCGTGGCTTCCTCCTCGAACACTTCGATAAACAAGCGGCCGATGGTCTTGCGCTTAAGTTCCGGATCGGTCACGCCCTCCAGCGTACCGAGGAACAGATCGGAGGCGTCACGATGCACCAGTTTGATGTTAAAACGATCTCGGAATGTCGTGACGACGTCGTCCGCCTCGCCATGCCGCAACAGGCCGTGATCGACGAAAATGCAGGTGAGCTGATCGCCGATCGCTTCATGGATCAGCACCGCGGCAACGGACGAATCCACGCCGCCGGACAAGCCGCAAATCACCCGGCCGGTCCCGACCTGCTCCCGAACGCGTGCGATCTGCGCGGCGCGGAACCCCGCCATCGTCCAGGAGCCGGACAGGCCCGCGACGCGATGCGTGAAGTTGCGCAACAACTGCGCGCCGTGCGGTGTGTGGACGACCTCGGGATGGAACATCAGGCCGTAAAACCGGCGGTCGTCATCGGCGAAAACCGCGAACGGCGCGCCCTCGGATGACGCGACGACACGGAACCCCGGCGGCAGGCGCGTGACGCGATCGCCGTGACTCATCCACACCTGCTCGCGCGCGCCTTTGCTCCAGACGCCGTCGAACAACATGCAATCGCCGGTGACATCGACGAACGCCCGACCGAACTCGCGGTGATCGGCGGCCTGGGTTTCGCCGCCCAACTGGGCGCACATCACCATCTGGCCGTAGCAAATGCCAAGGACGGGAACGCCCTGCTGAAACACCATTTCCGGCGCGCGCGGCGATTCGCCCTCGTGCACGCTGGCGGGGCCGCCGGAGAGAATGAACGCACTGGCCTTGAACGCGGCGATCCGGGCCGGCTCGGCGTTGAACGGCCAGATTTCGCAGTAGACGCCGGACTCGCGCAGGCGGCGGGCGATCAACTGAGTGACCTGACTGCCGAAGTCCAGAACGAGGACGCGCTCGGCGGTGGTGGCGGGATCAGGCGCCAGGGGATCAGGCAAGGAGTCGGGCATACAATCTCCGTCCAGGCGTGATCGCGGGCTTGGACCACGGATCGGCGGGCGATGGCAAGTGGCTCGGGCCGAGGAAGTGTCGGGGCGCTGCCCCGAACCCCGCCAGGGGCATTGCCCCTGGACCCCAGCCCCGGGTCAAGCCCGTGGGCAGGCTCCGGCACGCCTTTGCAATCCATCCATTGGCGGGGTCGAGGGGCAGCGCCCTCGTGGGGTCNNGCAGCACCTGGCCGGTGATGTAGCGTCCGTCCGGGCCCGCCAGGAACCGCACCGCCGCGGAAATCTCGCTGACCGAGGCTTTCCGGCCCAGGGGGATGCCTTTTTCGACGAGGGTACTGGGCAAGGCGCCGGCGGTGGGGCCTCGGACGGTATCCACGGCGCCGGGTGCCACGCAGTTGGCGGTGATCTGGTGCGGCGCGAGTTCGACCGCCAGAGCCCGCATCAGCCCTTCCAGGCCAGCCTTGGACGCGGAGACATGGCAGCGGTTCACCGTCCCGACATGGGTCGAGATGCCGGACAGCGACACCAGCGCGCCTCCACCACGGGAGATCATCGACGGCACGGCGGCTTTCATCAGCACGAACGCGCCGTCCAGGGCGACCGAGAGGATTTCGCGCCACTCGGAAAAACTCATGTCAAGGAACGGCGTCTGACGGCGCAGACCGGCGTTGCTGACGACGATGTCGACACCACCGAAGCTGGCGACGGCCGCGTCCATCATCCGCGCGACCTCGTCCGGCTTCGTGACATCCGCCAGGGCGCCGATCGCCTGACCGCCCGCCNNTCGGCCACCGTGGCATCGACCAGCGCGCGGTCGGAGCGGCCGTTGACGATGACCGACGCGCCCTCCCGCGCCAGGTCGAGGGCGATGGCCTTGCCGATATTCTTGCCCGCGCCGGTGACGAGGGCGACTTTGCCGCTGAAGGGGGGGCCGGTGAAGGGTCCGCTCATTTCACGCCGCCTGTCGCAGGGAGGATTGATTGAGGATCATGTCGGCGCCCTTTTCCGCGATCATGATGACCGTGGCGTTGGTATTGCCGGACACGACGGTCGGCATGATGGCGGCGTCGATCACGCGCAACCCCTCGACGCCCTTCACGCGCAATTCGGTATCGACGACCGACATCGGTCCTGGCCCCATCATGCAGGTGCTGGTCTGGTGGAACGTCGTGCCGGCGGTTTGGCGCACGTGGTTCAGCAGGTCCTCATCGGTGGTCGCCTGGGCCCCGGGCATGTATTCGTCGGTGACCCATTGGCGCATGGCCTGGGTGGCGAAGATTTGCCGGATGACCCGCAGGCCGGCGACGATGGTGTCCCTGTCGCGTTGGGTCGAAAGGTAATTCGGTTGCATCGCCGGCGGCCGCGTTGGATCGGCGCTGGTGATGCGCAACCAGCCGCGGCTTTCCGGACGGCAGGGGATCGCCACCATCGTGCAGGCCGGGAAGCGGTGCATGGGATCGCCCGTCCGCTCCGCGCTGCCGGCGAGGAACTGAAACTGCACATCCGGACTGTCCAGTTCCGGCCTCGTCTTCACGAACAAACCCATCGGACCGGCACCGGTCATCAGCGGGCCTTTGCGAGCCAGGATCCACTCGGCGCCGGCGTACAGCCGCCGCATCCAACTGTGATAGATTTCGTTCATCGTCACGGTGCCGTCGATGCAACGATAAATGACGCGGGCGCCGATATGATCCTGTAGATTGGCGCCGACGCCGGGCAGATCGTGCACGACGGGAACGCCCACCGACTGCAACAACGCGGCCGGTCCGATGCCCGAAAGTTGCAATATTTGCGGCGAGTTGATCGAGCCGCCGCACAACAGCACTTCCCGTCGCGCCGTCGCGTCATGCATGACACCGTTCTGTTCGTAACGCACGCCAACGGCGCGTTTGCCTTGCATCAGCACTTTATGGGTCAGCGCGCGGACCTCGATCCGCAGGTTCGGGCGGTCCTTCACGGGATTTAAGTACCCGACCGCGGCCGAACAGCGACGCCGCCCTTTAATCGTCAACTGCAACGGTCCCACGCCCTCCTGCTGGGCTCCATTGAAGTCCGGGTTGAGCGGATAACCGAGTTCCTGAGCCGCCTCCATGAAAGCATCGTGCAGCGGATGGTCGGTCTTCATATCGGATACGCCGAGCGGACCGCCCTCGCCATGGAAATCGTTGGCGCCGCGTTCCTGATCCTCGGCCTTGCGGAAGTAGGGCAGCACATCGTCATAGGACCAGCCGGCGTTGCCAAGTTGCCGCCACAGATCGAAATCCTGGCTTTGACCGCGGATGTAGATCAGGCCGTTGATCGAACTGGAGCCGCCCAGTGTTTTGCCGCGCGGCCAGGAGATGCGGCGGTTGTTGAGTTCGGGAACGGGCTCGGTTTCGAAATACCAGGCGACCTTGGGGTTGTAGATGTTCCGGTAGAAACCGGCGGGAATGTGGATCCACGGATCGGTGTCGGGGCCGCCGGCTTCCAACAGCAGCACGCGGGTTTTCGGATCGGCGCTGAGACGGTTGGCGAGCACGCAGCCGGCCGATCCGGCACCGACGATGATAAAGTCGAACTCTTCGCTGGTGGCCACGATGCGTTGTCCCTCCCCGATTGGTCGATCGGACGCAGTGAAGCGGATGGCGGGGGAATTGGCCAGCCCTTAGCGCGAGACTGTCAGAACAACCGTCCCGACGCGATCTTCGCTCCCTCGCTCAACGAAGACAGCTTGGCCCACACCACATCCTCCGCCACCCGCCGCATCCCGGCCGAGGTATCGAACCCGCAATCCGTTCCGGCCTGAACTTTCCGGGGATCGCCCACCACCTCCACCACGCGTTCGATCCGTTCGGCGATCGTTTCCGGATGCTCCACGAAATTGGTTACCGAATCGATCACGCCGGCGACGATGATTTGGTCCGCGTCCAAAGGAAAATCCTTCAGCACCCGATATTCATGCGCGTGCCGGGGATTGGCGAACGGGAACACGAAGCCGCCGACATTCAACTGACGCAGCACCGGCATCAGTTCCTTCAGTTCCACGTCGCAATCGTGCGGGCCTTCGTAATTGCCCCAGCAGACGTGCGACCGAACCTTCTCACGCGGGATATTCACCAGCGCGCCATTGATCGTCCGCACGACGCGATCGACAAAGGTCAAAAATTCGTCCAGCGGTTTTTCGTGCCACGTATAGTGCCGCTCCATCGCCAGGTCGGGACAATCCAGTTGCAAGAGGAACCCGTTGCGGACGATGGTTTCGTATTCAACCTGTAACGCTTTGCCCAACGCGGTGAGGTAGTCCATCTCGGTCGGATAATAATCGTTGCGCATCGCCGCCGCGACGATCCCGGGCGAAGGCGCGGTCATGAACGGCTCGACGAACGGTTGCGCCATCCGATCGAGCGTGGCGCGGAAATCGGCGCATTCCTGTTCCACCGCCGCTCGATCGAGGTATTGGATGTCGCCGATCGCGGTTGGAATGTTTTCCCGCGCGCTGACCCAGTTGTAGCGCGCCACCTCGCGGGCCATCGCTTCCTTGAAGATCGGATATTTGTCCACGTCGCCGCGCGGCGGCCGGTCCCAGGAGCCGCCGAACCCGCTCATGCGGCCGCGCACATAGAGGAAGAACGCCTCGCGCTGCTGCTCGCCGTTGTTGCCGATATCGATGCCGGCGTCGCGCTGCTTGCGAACCACGTCCTCCATCGCGGCGTGACCGGCCTCGGCGAGTTCGGTATCGACGTTTTCGCCACGCGCCTTGCGCACGTACAGATCGACCAGCCCTGGCGGACGCGGCAGGCTGCCGGTGTGCGTGGTGAGGATTCTTTTGTCACTCACTTGCATCTTGTGCTTCCCCCGTTATGCGCCGCGTAGCCTCTCCATGACGCGGGACCGGCCGATCAACGGCAGCAGGATCGCGAGTTCAGGCCCTTGCTCCTCACCCGTCAATATCTGCCGGAGCGTGTCGGCCGCGCCGTCCGGCAACGCCGCGAGCCACGTGGACCAGGTGCGCGCATCCCACGGTTCCTCAGGCAGCGTACCGCGGGCGTGTCGAACAAGTTCGGCGGACCCTTCGGGGATGGGAAAGAAAATCGTTGCGTTGACGACATCCCACCAATGTCGTGCCTCGGTCAGCAGATCGATATGACCGCGGATCGCCAGCCAGAACGCTTCGGTGGCGCCGGCGGGAAGCCGATCCGTGACCGAGACGAAATCCCGCCGTGCGAGGACGCCGCGGTTCAACGCCGGCAACGCCACCGGATCGGGTTTGCGCGCCAGTCCGCGCAAGCTGAACCGCCCGCCGCCGCCAAGCCACGCGACCATCGCCTCCGGGTCGATCCCGTCATGTCGAAGATTGCGGATCGCGAGCCGACCGGTTTGCCCCAGCGCCGGCAGACTGGCGAAGGTGATCGTGTCGGGATTGAAGCCCAGAGAACTCAGGAGATCGATGTGAACGCCGGTGGACCCGTCGCCGTCGTCGGTGTGAACGACATGCGTCACCCGGTCCGCGATATCATCGACCGCGGCGGTCAGCGCGGCGGCGGGCGCGCCGTCGGCGGTGAGCAAAATCGGGTCGGAGACGGCGGTCAATTTCACCTCGCGCTTGCCGGTGATCACGTCGGTCCAGGTGACCACGCGGTTGGACAGACGAAAGCGCCAATGCGGAACCTTGCCGCCCGCCTCGGCCGCGGCGCGCTGTTCCGGGGTCAGTTTCAGCATCGCCCGGTCGTAAACGGCGGCCATCCCGCGGCGGATGCGGAACTCCCGTTTGGCGCGCAGTTCCGTTTCCGATTCAAAGCAGGGATACAGCCGGCCGATACTTTTCAGGTGCTCGATCGCCGCGGCGTAATCGCCGGCCTCACCGATCGCGTCCCATTTGATGCCAAGCCAGCGCAGCTCCGCGGTGATCCTGTCCTCGCCCGCCGGCATGCGCAGCGTGAAGTGCCCCTTCTGACCGCGTGCGAACAGCGCGTTCGCCAGAGCGACCCGCGCACCGGTCACCAGCAATCCGCCGGAGGCCGGAGCGATGAACCGAACGCGTGTCATTCGCCGCTGTCGTCGTCGTCTTCGTCCAGTTCCATCCGTCGCGGATCCAGCGAGCGCCAGTCGCGTTCTTCCGGTCCGGCGCGATGATCGACGAAGGTGCCGAGTTCGGCGGCGCTGCGCCAACCGCCCTCCCCCGCGTCGATCACGATCGCGTCCTCACCGAACGCGAACCACGCGTCGAGCACGTCCTTGGAACTCATGCCCGGCACGCGGCATCGTTCCACCGAATCGCGGACGTAGCGCCGGGCGAAAGCGTTGGCGTGCATCAGGGTGGGAAAGCCGCCGATCTCCTCGACAATGTTGTCCTGAGCGCCGCCTGACAAATCCAGGACACGGACTCGCCATCCGCCATCCGGCGCGAACAGATCGCCGCTCATTGCTTGACGGCGCCGGCTGTCAAACCGGCAACGTAATGTTCGACGAAGAATGAGTAAATGATCGCCACCGGAACCGAGCCAAGCAATGCGGCCGCCATCAGTTGCCCCCAATAAAACACGTCGCCCTTGACCAGTTCCGCGATCGCGCCGACCGGCACGGTGCGGACATCGGTCTGGGTCAGGAAGATCAGGGCGTATAGAAACTCATTTTGCGCCAGGGTAAAGGCAAAGATGCCCGCCGAGATGAAACCCGGCGTGCACAGCGGCAAAAACACCTTGAACATCGTCTGCAGGCGCGTCGCTCCATCGATGCGCGCCGCGTCCTCGAGTTCATGCGGCACCGAGCGGAAATAGCCCATCAGCAGCCACGCGCAGAATGGAATGAGCAACGTCGGATAGGTCAGAATGACCGATGTCAGCGTATCGTTCAGGCCCAGACTGTAGATGATGTCGGCCAGTGGAATGAACAGCAGCGGCTGCGGCACCAGATACGTCGCCGCGACGCCGAACGCGATCAGCGCCGAGCCGGCGAAGCGCATGCGTGCAAGCGGATATGCCAGCATGACGCCGAACACCAGGGAAATCGCGGTGGAAATCGCCGACACCAGCAGCGTGTTCCACGTCCACACCATGAAGTTCGTTTCGGTCAACAGGTCGACGTAGTGTTTGAATGTCGGATGATAAACCAGCAGCGGCATGATCTTGCGGTTATACAACTCGCTGTTCGGCTTCACCGACGTCACCGCCATCCAATAGAACGGAAACAGCGTGAAGATCATGTAAACGCCCAACGGCAGCCAGAGCCGGATCGTTCTGACCCGCCAGCCGCCACGCTCGACCATCATGATTTGTGGGGTTTCATGTATAGCGACATCGCGATGATGATCAGCGCCAGCGGCGGCAACATCGCCAGCGCGATCGACGCGCCCATGCCGAGTTGGCCGCCGCCCATCGCCACATCGAACGCGTACGTCGCGAACAAATGCGTGGCGTTCGCCGGGCCGCCGCGGGTCAGCACGTAGACCAACTGGAAATCCGCGAAAGTGAAGATGACGGAGAACATCGTTACGATGAAGATCACCGGTTTCAGCAGCGGCAATGTCACGTAAACAAACCGGTCCCAGGTGCTGGCGCCGTCGATCGTCGCCGCTTCATACAACTCCGGGGAGATGGTTTGCAGACCGGCCATCAATGTGATGCCGTAGAATGGCAGGCCTCGCCAGACGTTGACGATAATCAACGACATCATCGCCAGGCGCGGATTGCCCAGCCAGGATGGGCCAGGATTGGCGATGCCCGACCAGCGCAGGAACCAGTTCACCGGAGCGAACGCCGGATCGAGGAGCCACATCCAGGCGATGGTGGACAGCACCGTCGGCACGATGAACGGCAGCAGCATCATCGCGCGAATGGTGTTCTTGAACCGGAAATCCTGGTTCATCACCAACGCCAGGCCCAGTCCGCCGACCATTTTCAATACGGTGGCGAAGAAGGTGTAGACGAAAGTGTTCTGAACCACCTGCCAGAACACCGGATCGTGGAAATCGGCGATGAAATTCGCCAGGCCAACGAACTTTCCGGCGTGCGCGACCGGCCGGTCCTCCAGGCTGAGCCAGATGCCATAGACGAACGGGTAGCCCACCAGCAGCAGCAGAAACAACACCGGTGGAATGATCATCAGCCAGCTGAACACATCCTCCCGCTCGGTCCACCGGCGAAATCCCGAGATACGGCGCGGCTTCGGAATGTAGACGGCCGGTAGAGTGGTGCTCGACACGATCAGGCGGGCTTGAAGATCTGGGTCAACTGCGCTTTCGCGTCGGCGATCACTTCCTTGGTGGATTTCCCGGCGCAGGCCTTGGCGAACATATCGACGACGACATATTTCGCCACGCTCTCCGATTGCGGACGGCTGATCGGCGCCGGCCAACCCGGCAGATGCGAGGTCGCCAGCGAATCGCGATACGGCAGATTGCGCGGCTCGGCGGTCCACATCGGCGACTGGTCGAACATGTTCAGAAATGGCGCGTAGTAACTAACCGCGACATCGTACCAGCCGGCGACCTGTTTCGGATCCATCAGCCAAACCAGAAAATCCTTCGCCGCCTTCACATCCTGGGCGTACGTGAACACCGAGTGGCTCCAGGGATTGAGGATGTGGAACCGCTGTCCGGTCGGACCTTTCGGGTTTTGTGCCTGACCTGTCACCTTGCCGATGTCCGGAAAATCCTTCTTGGCGACGAACAAAATGCTTTCCGCGTTATTGGTGCAGGAGATTTGCTCGGCCAGAAACGCTTTGTTGTTGCTGACGTCGGTCCAGCCCAACACGTCCTCGAACATCGTCTTCTCGTAGAAGTTCCGGCAGAAATCGATGGCGCGCGCGGTCTCGGCCGAGTCGATCGCGACCGTCTTGCCATCGGTATCGACCTCGCGGCCGCCGAACGACCACAACAGCGGATAGAGCCAGCCGTGATTGTCGCCGAAACCATGGCCCAGTTCGAAGCCGAACGGATGATCGTTCTTCTTCAACTTGATGCCGGCTTCCAGCAGTTCGTCCCAGGTTTCCGGGAAGTCCTTGACACCGACTTCGTTGAACCAATCGATACGATAGTTCATCAACTGGCCGATATTGCCGAACGGCACGGCCTTCCATTTACCGTTGACGATCACGGCTTCCTTGATGTTTTCGTGCCAGCCACCGCCTTTCTTGCCGATCTCCTCGGCGATATCGCTGACATCGACGAGTTTTTCGTCGAACAAGTACGGCCAGTTGAACGCCACGCAGGTCAGGTCCGGACCGGAACCGGTCTCCGCCGCCGTGGTCACCCTGGTTTGCAAACTGCCGACGCTGACTGTATCGTAATTGATCTTGATGCCGGTCGCTTTCTCGTACGCCTGCGCCAGCGTGGTCTTCATGTAGGCGTCATAAGGCGGGATAAACGAACTCTCATGCATCAATGTCATGCTTTTCGGTGCCGCGTGGGCGCGCGCCGCGCCTAGCAGGCCACCCATGGCTGAGATCGCGGTGATCGACAGCACGTCGCGACGCGACGCGGCACGGATGATGTTCGCCATTGCTCAGCCTCCCCTCGGACCGCCTGACGGGCGGGTTGTCGTTATCGCGCGGCGTTTGTGCCGCGCATCCCCGAACGTTAGAGGCCGGGAATCGCTGAAGTCAACGGGGTATCTGCTCGCGGCGGCGGCCGCGATCTCACACGGCGCGGGCGCGCCGCCGGCGGAGCCACCCCAACCCGCCAATCGCGCCGGCGATCAGCGCGAGACTTGAAGGCTCGGGCAAATTGGCATCGTAGCCAAGGGATTCCATCATGGTGAATTCCGGCGACAACGCGGAATAGTCGTTGGTGGTACCCGGATAATACGCGTCCTGAATGTACGGGATGTTCGGCGATGTGGTGGCGAAATCGCCGTAGTCCGAACCGTTACCCGCCTCGTTCATCTGCACCAACGCGCTGGTCCCGCCGTCAATCGAGTAACAGGCGATCTCACCGGTGCTGGTCGAATAGCTGGGCGTGCTGGTCACGCCAGCGCACGTCGATGAGGTGGAATGATAGCGATACAAATCGGTCGGCCCGACGATGAACTGGGGCTGTTGGTTCGCCGGAGAAGGCAGTTCGGCGGCGAGAGCCGACTGAGATTGACCGATTGTCGTCCCGGTGCCGCCGCCGCCGAGTACTTCATCCACTTCGTGCTCGACAACCGAGACTGCCTGCGAATTCTGTCCGGCGCCCCCGGTCGCCGTGGAGACACCGCCGATGGTGATCACAGCGTCGTATGTTTGCCCACAGCCGCCGACGTAAGTGCCGCCCGCGTTGTAGCAAGGCGTGACGCCCGGTCCGGTGAACCCGAGTCCGACGCGCAGAAAAGCGGTCGTGCCCAATACGTAAGTGGCTGTGGCGCCGTTACCCTTGGAAATGTTCGCTAACGCCGTCGACAGAACTGTATTGCTCGGATGAGCCGCCGAATCGGTGGTGAGCTGGGACACGTATTGCGACATCGTTACGAAATTCTCGCCATCCTGGCTCTGGCCAAGCACCGCGCCATTGTAGTCGAACAACACCTGCACGGTGCCCGGATTGCTGTACAGGCCATCGATCGTGGCGACGGCCGTGTCGATCGCGGATTCCAGCGCGGCGGCGTTCGATTGGGTGGTCAGGCTCGAGTCAAACGTTGGCAGGATCAGCAGGGCGTGGGCTGGCCCCGTCACCAACGCGGCAGCCGACAGGCCGATAGCCGAAATTCGAACCAGGTCGAAAAATTGATGCATTATCGTGTCGATCCTCAGCCCCCAGGCCGATCAGAGGTGCCGCATCGCCTTGCAAACGTCAAGAAAAAAGGGCGCCCGACACGATTTCAGTCTGAAATCTTACAAATTGTCTACAACTCTCGCCGCAGCAAAAACTCCCGGCCCAGTTTCACCATCGGCTCGCCGTCATACTCCACGATGTCCGCTGTCGCGTAGGTTTCATGCCAGGAGTCGGGAATGAAACTTCCCGTACCCACCACATCGATCGGCGCGTTGGCGTCCGCCATCACCCGGCACTTCGCCGCGCCGAACCCTGACGAGGCCACGATGCGGGCTCGCCGGTAACCGGCCTCGTTCAATGCCTCCCGCATCCGCCAGATCGCGGCGGCGGACACGCCGGTGCCGATCAGGAAGCGCAGCTCCGCGTCGTCGCGGTAATGCCGGATGGCGCCTGGCGCGTGACGCTCGAGCACGGCGTAGCTGGTGGCCGGATCGAGGCCCTCCAGGAACCGTCCGCCATGCGTGTCCAGACGGAACGACAGCATGCCGGACGCGGCCAGCTCGGGAAACCGCGCGCAAACCGCGATGGCGTCGGTGATCTCCCGCCCGAAATAGTCAGCGAGCACGGTCATCGGTTCATCGGGGAATGTCTCATGAAACATTTCGGCGGCGCGCAGCGTGCTGCCGGCGTAGCCGATCAGCGAATGCGGCATCGTACCGAAGCCGCGCGGCGCGCCGAACCAATGCGCGGTGCCGTCGTTGGCGTTGCCAATGAAGCCGACGGCGCCTTCCCGCCTGGCCGAAGCGCTGCCGACCGAGCAGGCGTAGGCCATCATGTCCTGCATTTCGGCGCCCGCGCAATGGCGTGCTTCCATCGCCAGGAACGCGACATTCGGCAGCATCAGGCACATTTGCCACGCGTTATGCGCGGCGACGCAGGCGGCCCCGATCTTCTGTAGCAGGATCGTTTCCATCTCCGACAGATGCAGCATGCTGCCGCTGAGATAGGCCAGCGGCTCGCCTGCCCCGACCCAGGCGCCTTCCTGATGTGTCAGCGTCAGGTCGACCTCTATGCCGCGTTCGCGCGCCGCCGCGGCGATCCACTCCGCCATGATCCTTGGCGCGCAGATCACCGGACGGCGCAGGAAGATCGCGTAGGTGACAGGCTTATCGCCGAAGCGTTCGACGATCTTCCGTGTTCGGGTGAAGTAGCTGTCGGTGCGGGCGGCGATATCCGCACCGATCTCACCGCGGATATCGTCGCCTTGTGCCATCGACTTACTGCGCCGCGAACGGCAACGGCGAGGCCGCCGGCGCGCGTCGCCGTTTCAGTTCCTCGGCGACCAGGAACGCGAGTTCCAAAGATTGTTCCGCGTTCAACCGCGGGTCGCAGAAGGTTTCGTAACGCTCCGACAGATCGGTCTCGGACAGCCGGCGCGCGCCGCCGATGCATTCGGTGACGTTCTGGCCGGTCATTTCGAAATGCACGCCGCCGGCATGGGTGCCTTCGGCCTTGTGGACGGCGAAGAAGGCGCGAACCTCGGCCAGGATGCGGTCGAAGGGGCGAGTCTTGTAGCCCGAGCCGACCTTGATGGTGTTGGCGTGCATGGGATCGCAGCTCCACACCACCGAGCGGCCTTCGCGCTCGACCGCCCGCACCAAAGCGGGCAGCTTTTCCTCGATCTTCTCGGCGCCCATGCGGGTGATGACGGTGATGCGGCCCTGCCGGTTCTTCGGGTTGAGGCGATCGATCAGGGCGAGCAACTCGTCGGCGGTCACCCCCGGCCCGGCCTTGAAGCCGATCGGGTTGTGGACGCCGCTCAAGAACTCGACATGGGCGCCGTCGAGCTGGCGGGTGCGCTCGCCGATCCACAGCAGGTGGGCCGAGCAATCGTAGTGGTCGCCAGTGATCGAATCGACCCGGGTCAGCGCCTGCTCGTAGCCGAGCAGCAGCGACTCATGCGAGGTATAGACGTCGGTCTGGCGCAATTCATGGTGATGCTCGGGGTCAAGCCCGATGGCGCGCATGAAAC
>PLSZ01000248.1 GCA_003164305.1 Acetobacteraceae bacterium | reverse complement strand
TGGTGGCCATGCAGAAATGCGGCGGCCCTCCGGCGACGGAGCCGTCGGTGTTTGGCAGCGCGACCTCCGCCGGGTGACCGGACCAGACGGCGTGCGGGATCGGGCGCAGGCCATCCGCGAGCATGTCCTGTCCGGTCAGTACCGTCAGCACGCCCGGCACCGCGCGCGCCTGGTCCATATCAATGGCGTCGATCTCCGCATGGGCGTGCGAGGATCGAAGCATGATCGCGTAAGCCTGATCCGGCAGCGTGAGGTCGTCGCTGTAACGCCCCTGGCCGGTCAGCAGACGCAGATCCTCCCGCCGGCGCAGCGGTGCGCCAATGCCGGTGGTTCCGTTGCCGTCAGCCATCCGCGTCCCCGTTTCGTGTCGCGAGTCAGTGGTGCGACCGTGGCATTGGGCGTGCGGCGAAGCAATGCCGGCGTTCCGGCGGGGGTAGACGGGCCGGTTGCCGCCCGCCGCGGAAGGTGCTGGGGTGTTCACGGAGGATCCCGCCGATGACCGTGCATGTCAGAACCATCCGGCCCGGCTTCGTGGCCGACATCGGCGGCCTTGATATTTCACGCCCTATGAGCGCCGCCGTGATGGACGATCTGTGGCGTGCCAGCGACGCGCACGCCGTGCTGATTTTCCGCGGTCAGACGTTGAACGATGCCGAGCAGGTCGCGTTCACCGAGAATTTCGGCCGCCCGGAACGTTACGCGTTGTCGTACCGCGCCAATTCGACGCTAAGGCTGNNCGGCTTCCATGTGGGGGATTTTCGTTGCTTTACGCGCACGCCATCCCGCCCCCCGGGCCTTTGGGCGCGGGCGAGACGGAGTTCGCGGACACCGCCGCCGCCTGGGACGCACTAAGCCCGGAACGCCAGGTCGCGTTGGAAGGTACCCGCGTGGAGCACAGTTTGATGCACTCGCGCGCGCTGCTTGGATTTACCGATTTCGCGCCAGAGGAGAGGGCGGCGTTGCCACCGGTCGTGCAGCCCCTGATCAATACACATCCGCGTACCGGGCGCCGGTCGCTCTATCTGGCGTCGCACGCGTCGCACGTCCTGGGGATGGATGTGGCGGACGGCCGGTTGCTGCTGATGGAACTGCTGGAACTGGCGACCCGCGCCGGCACGACCCATCGGCACGAATGGCGGGTCGGCGACCTGGTGCTGTGGGACAACCGGCGAACGATGCATCGCGGTTTGGCGTTCGATGAGCGGTTTCCTCGCGATATGCGACGGGTGACCACATCGGACGGTACCGAACCGAACCGTGAGGCCGGCGTTCGCGCGGCGTGAAGTGTCCTTCAGACCACCCGCCGGTATTCGATTTTCGACCCGTCGGTGCCGACCGAATGCAAGGCCGTCCAGAGCTTCGCCTCATCGTACCAGTCGTCGAGGGTTACCTTTCCCGCCAGGGAATAATGCGTCGCGCGCACCATGGCGCCATTCGCCAGCGCCACCATTTCCTCGCCATGCGGAATGACGCGTGACTCGATCCGCGCACCATCCTGCGGATTGAACAGCGGCCGTTCCATGCACAGAATATTCCAGTGTGTTAAGGGAATCGTCTCCGGCGGCCGCACGTCACGAGGAATGGTCGACGCCTCGACTGTTACGCCATCCGGTCCGCGCTCGGCATGCACCCGAAACGGCTTGCCGTTGTCGTTGGTCGTGCTGTCAAGACTTTCGAACTGCCCGTCCCGCCAGGTCTCCCGCACCGAGTGGTTGTAGCGGAACAATACGATCGGCCCGAAGCGGACAATGATCTCCGCGGTCGTATCGGCTTGCAACACGGTTTCTCGCTGTTGGAAAGTCACGCTTTGGTGGCCGATCCTGCTGCCGTTCCGCATCACCTCGAAGCGTATTTCCGGTGGCGGCGCGAAGCCGGTACCGGACATCAAAGCCAAGGCCGCGCCACTGGCGAAAACTCCGCGGCGGCCGATCATAGGGGCCGATGCAAGCGGTACAAACCGACATCCAGTGCGCCGGCCAGAAATCCCGCCTCGCAATACGACAAATAATACTCCCACTTGCGCTTGAACCGTTCATCGAAACCCATTGGACGAAGCCGCGGCCAGGCACGCAGAAACCGCGTTTGCCAATCCGCCAAAGTGCGAGCGTAACTCAGGCCAAACGCGCGGACATTGTCCAACACCAGCCCGGCGGCGGTTATTTGCGTGCGCATGACGCTGTCGGACGGCAGCATGCCGCCGGGGAATATATGGCGCTGAATGAAGTCCGCGCTCCGCTCATAGGCGGAGTAACGATCCTCCGCCATCGTGATCACCTGCAGCGCCGCCACCCCTCCTGGGCGAAGCCGATCGCGGATCGTGGCGAAGTAGGTCGGCCAATAATCCTTGCCCACCGCCTCCAGCATTTCGATCGACACGATCCGATCGAACGTTCCGTCAACGTCCCGATAGTCCCGCCGGTGCAACTCGACCATCCCAGCGCCGCGACCGTCGTCTGGGGAGGAAGCCGCGACGCGGTCGCGCGCGAGATCGAGCTGCGCCGGCGAGAGCGACAGGCCGACGACATGGCAGCCCCGCTCACGGGCCAGGCGTCCCGCCAGCGCGCCCCAGCCGCAGCCTATTTCCAGCACGTGCTCCCCGCCGGTCAGCGACAGCGCGTCCATCACGAGATCCTGTTTGGCGATTTGCGCCTGTTCCAGGTCCGTCACGGTGTCTTCGTATAGTCCCGAGGAGTATGTCATGCCCGGATCCAGCCACGCCGCGTAGAACGCGTTGCCGAGGTCGTAATGCGCCGGAATGTTCCTCCGGCTGCCGCGGCGCGTGTTGTTGCGGCGCAGATGCAAAAGGCGGTTCAGCAGCCGGACCATCCGTGATCCGTCCAGCGACGGCATCATCGTCTCATGATTGCGCGCGGCGAGTTCGATCAGCGACGTGAGATTGGGCGTCGACCAATCACCGTCCATGTAGGCTTCGGCGAACCCGATATCGCCGCCCACCAACATGCGCCGCACGGTGCGCCAGCGGTGCATGACCAGGGTTCCGGATGGCCCAGGCTGGGGCCCTGTGCAATGGATGGCCTCGCCGGAGGGCATGCGGATCAGCAGCTGGCCGTGCTCGACCTGACGCGCCAGTCGCACCAGGAAGCGGCGGCCGATCGACAGCCCGTTACCGCGGGCCGACCATCCGTTCGTTTCGTCCCAAGAGAGCGTAACGGTTGCCGGCATTCCTCGGCTCTCCTTCAGGTGGCGGGAGTGGTTTGGACAACGATGCTGACCGGCCGCTCCGGCGCGGGAGGGCGGGTGTGCAGGCGCGCACCTTTGATCCACAGCCGCAACGCTTCCCAGTGGATGCCGCCGATCACTTTCAATGTCAGCAAGGGCGTGCGGAGCAAGGCGCGCAGCAGCGTAGTGTCGCTCAGCGCGCGGCGTCGCGCCGAAAAAGCAGCGACGATCATCGGCCCATCCGCGTCGCCGCCGAGGATCGCCAGGCTCAGACGTTCGTCCGGAGCATGCACGCGGAAGTCGTAACGCATATCCATCGCCATGAACGGCGAGACATGGAAGGCCTTCCGGCAGCTCTGCACGATGTCCGACGCCGAGGCGTCCGGCGCGACTGGGATCAAATACGTATGACGTTCGCCAAACGTGTTGTGCACTTCGTGCAAAAGCGCGGCGAGGCGCCCCGATCTGTGATAACAAAACCAAACGCTGATAGGATTGAAGCCGTAACCAAGCACGCGTGGCATCGCCAACAGCCGGATCGGTCCGCCCTCCAGATCGATGCCCGCGTGGCTCAGATGGGTTTCCGCCCAAACCCGCAACGATCCACCGGAGCCGTCGGCATGATCGCGCTCATCGAAGCTGAACAGATTGAAGCGACGGTGCGACAGCAGGCGCAGACGGGCGCACAGCGCCGGGATCTCATCGATGTCCAACAGTAACGAGAACACCCGGTAGCGCAGGCGATGCGGCCTGGGCCGTAACCGGCGATGCGCGACGGTGCCCTCGTAAAGAGCGGAAGCCTCCGTCACGCGCTGGTCTCCAGTTTCATGTCACCGCGTTCGGCCACGCCCAAATGGATGCGTCCCGACTCGTTCGCGACCGTCCAGGGCCGCCGCGGCCCGCCGAGTTGCTCGGCGACCGCGAGGCCCGCCTGCAACCCGTCTTCATGAAATCCGGCGCCGAAATAGGCGCCGCAAAACCACACGCCGCCCTGGTTCTGTAACGACCATAACTGACGTTGCGCCCGGATCGCGGCGGCATCGAACACCGGATGCTCATACGTCTCGGTGCGCAACAATGTTCCTTTGGCGGGTGGCCGCGGCGGATTGAGGGTGACGAAATACTGCGTCGGGCCAGGCAGACTCTGCAACCTGTTCATCCAATAGGTCACGCAAGGTTGCGCGTCGGTCTGCCCGGAGCGCCCCAGATAGTTCCAACTGGCCCACACGCTCCGCCGCCGCGGCATCAGCGAGGCATCCGTGTGCAGCACCGCCCGATTGCGCGTGTAACGAAACGCGCCGAGGGTCGCTGTCTCCCACCGCGTCGCCTCGGTGCCCAGAAGCGCCAGAGCCTGATCGGCGTGGCAAGCCAGGACGACGTGATCGTAGGTGTGTGCGCTGTCATCGGAATGCACGCGGACGCCGGCTTCCAGGCGCTCGATCGCGCGCGCGGGCCAGTTGGTATGGATGCGATCGGCGAAACGCTCGGTCAGGCGGGAGACGTATTCGCGGCAGCCGCCCCGCACCGTGCGCCAGATCGGTCGGTCGGACACCTGAAGCAGACCGTGATTGTCGCAGAAACGAATGAACGAGGCCGCCGGTTGCAGTCCGGCGCCCTCGGTCGGGCAGGACCAGACCGCCGCCGACATCGGCAGCAGGTGATCGTCCCTCAGCGCGACGCCATAGCCTCCCGCCCGCAGGTAGTCGTCGAGACTGTCCAGTTCTTGGGTCAGCATGGGAAGGTCGCGGGGTGCGGAGCGGTAGAAGCGCAGCAGGTCGCGCAGCATGCCCCAGAACCGCGGCCGCAGCAGGTTGCGCTTTTGCGCGAACAGGCCGCGCAAATTGGTGCCGGCGTATTCCAGGCCTCCGCCGTCGAGGGACACCGCGAACGACATGTCCGACTCTTGCGTCGGCACGCCCAGAAAGCGAAACAGCGCGGTCAGGTTTGGATAGGTGTGCTCATTATAAACGATGAATCCGGTATCGACCGGAACGCCGCCATCTGGCGTCGCGACCTCCACGGTGTTGGAGTGGCCGCCGACACGCTCAGCGCTTTCATACACGGTAACGCGGTGGCGTTCGGACAGCAGCCAGGCGCAGGCCATGCCGGCGATGCCGGTGCCAATGACCGCGATGTCCAACGGCGCCTGGCCGCTCGCGATACGATCGTTACTGCCCGGTACGGTCATGGCGGCGTTTGGTCCTCAGCCCCTGGTCACCCATGCCGCCGGTCTGTCATCGTCCGTCGATCATGAGCATTCTCAAACCGGTCATACGAACGCCGTCGCGCGGTGGATCACTCGCGCGATCGATCATTCGCGCCACTGATCCAAATCGGGGCCAGCCACGTATTCACTGGTCATGGACGTGGACAGCCCGCACATCGCGCCGGAATTTGAGCATGCGCGGCGAACAGGCCGTGGCGTGAGCGGCTCGGTACCGCCGGTGCCGTCGAAAGGCGAGAGTTCTCCGGCGGCGGAGGCCGTGGCGCTACTGCTGGCGATCGCCGGCCGGCGCGATCGCGCGGCGTTCGTCACGTTGTTCGGGCATTTCGCGCCGCGATTGAAATCCTGGTTCCAGCGCGGCGGCGTTCCGGCCGAGCAGGCGGAAGAACTGGTGCAGGAGACGATGCTGTCCGTCTGGCGCAAAGCCGATAGTTTCGATCCGGCGCGGGCCGGCGCGGCGACGTGGATCTTCACCATCGCCCGCAACCAGCGGATCGACGCCGCCCGGAGAGTGCCGCGACGGACCCTCAATGGCGACGACCCATCATTGGCTCCGTACGCGCCCGCCGCGCCGGACGTCGTTCTCGACACGGTTCAGCGGGAAAACCGGCTGC
>PLSZ01000670.1 GCA_003164305.1 Acetobacteraceae bacterium | reverse complement strand
ACCGAGCGGCAGCGGGCGTGGGCGTACTGGACGTAGAAGACCGGATTTTCGCGCGTGGTCGCCAGCACCTGATCGAGGTCGAACTCCATCTGCGCGTCGGCCTTGCGGGTCAGCATGGTGAAGCGGACGGCGTCGCGGCCGACTTCCTCCAGCAGGTCGCGCAGCGCGACATAGGTGCCGGCGCGTTTCGACATTTTCACCGGTTCGCCGCCGCGCATGATGTGCACGATCTGGCACAGCACGGCTTCGAATTTGACGCGTCCGTTCGGTGTCAGCGCCTTCACCGCCGCGTCCATGCGCTTCACATAGCCGCCATGATCGGCGCCGAGCACGTCGATGAGGATATCGAAACCGCGCGCGACCTTGTCGGCGTGATAGGCGATGTCGTTGGCGAAATAGGTGTTGCTGCCGTCGGATTTGCGCAAAGGCCGATCGACGTCGTCGCCAAAGTTGGTGGCGCGGAATAAAGTTTGCGGCCGCGGTTCCCAGTCGTCGGGAGTCTTGCCTTTCGGTGGGTCGAGCACGCCTTCGTAGATCAATCCGTCAGCGTGCAGTCGATCGATGATTTTGTCCCCCGCGCCGGACGCGACCAGCGCTCGTTCGGAACTGAAAATATCCTGCCGCACGCCGAGCAGTTCAAGGTCTTCGCGGACGCCGCGCATCATCGCATCGATGGTGAAGTCGCGGACTTTGTCGATCCAGACGTCCGGTGCCTCGATCCGCCGGTCCGGCGTGGCGAGCGCGACGCCGAAATTCCGGGCGAGCGATTGCCCAACCGGAACGAGGTAGTCGCCGCCGTATTGCAATCCACCGGGAACTTCGGCGGCGAACTCCGCTTCGGTCATTTCGGTGCCGATCGCCTGCAAATACCGCCAGTAAGCCGCCCATGCCAGCGCGGTCACCTGCGCTCCGGCATCGTTGATGTAGTATTCCTTGGTGACCTCGAACCCCACCTTGGCGAGGAGATTCGCCAGCGCGTCGCCCACCACGGCGCCCCGGCAATGCCCGACATGCATTGGGCCGGTGGGATTGGCCGAGACATACTCGACATTCACCCGGATACCCTGGCCGGTGGTGGAATCGCCATAGGCTTCGCCGGTTGTCAGGATCGCGGGGATGACCGCGCGGAACACCGCCGGATCCAGTCGTAGATTGACGAATCCTGGGCCCGCCGGAGTGGCCTCCGCGATGCGCGGATCGGCGCGGAGGGACTCGGCGATGGCGGCCGCGAGTTTCGCCGGCGGTTGACGCGCTGCCTTGGCGCAGACCATCGCGGCGTTGGTCGCCATGTCACCATGCGCGGGATCGCGCGTGGGGGTGACCTCGACGCGAGCGGCGACGTCGTCCGGCAGGCCTGGGACGGCGGCGTGAAGGGCGGTCAGGACGGTTTGGCGGATCGTGGCGTAAATGTCGGTCATGCGCTTTCTGAGGCCGGGTTGGCCGTTTTCGCGGGCGAGTGAGGCAATTTCGAGGCCCGCGGGAGCGCCTGCGTATCACGTGAATTTCGGTGACCGCCAGCCCCGAGCGCGGGTGCGACGCGGCGCCCCCGCGCCGCTACCCGTTCACCGCGATATCGGTCAGCCGCTTGTGCTCGTCCATCGCGTAGCGGTCCGTCATTCCCGCCACGTAATCGCCCACCACGATCGCCGCGCGGTGCGTTCCACCCTCCCCCGCCCGCGCCCGCCAATCATCCGGCAGCAACGAGGGGTCAGCATGCAATAGCCGGAACACTTCCTCGGTCAGCCGCCGCGCCTTCGCGGTCATGCGGTTGACCCGCCAATGATGGTACATCCGGGAACTGAGAAAATCCTTGATCGCCTGATTGGCGTCGGCCATCGCCGGACTGAACACCACCACCCGCGACCGCGAGCGCCGGATCGCATCGGCGTCCTTCGGAGCCAACTTCGCCAGCCGCGCGCGGGTCTCGTCCAGCAGATCGGTCACCAACCGGTTGATCACCCGCCGTATCGTCTCATGCCGCAGCCGGGGCGGCGGCATGTCCAGGCTGGCCTGCCGCGCCTCCGCCAGTGACTCGCCGACGACCGGCAAATGCCGCAGGTCGTCCGGCGTGAACAGCCGGGCGCGGAGACCGTCGTCCAGATCGTGCGCGTGATACGCGATGTCGTCCGCCAGGGCCGCCACCTGCGCCTCGGCGCTGGCGTGGGTGCCCAGGTCCAGTTTGTGCCGGCTGTTGTAGTCGGCGATGTAGGGCGGCGGATCGCGCAGCGGGCCGTTGTGCTTGGCCAGGCCCTCCAGCGTCTCCCAGGTCAGGTTCAGCCCGTCCCAGCCGGCATAGCGGCTCTCCAGCAAGGTCACGATCCGCATGCTCTGGGCGTTGTGGTCGAAGCCGCCAAACGGCTTCATGCCGATGTTCAACGCCTCTTCCCCCGCGTGCCCGAACGGCGGATGGCCCAGATCGTGCGCCAGCGCCAGCGCCTCCGTCAGATCCTCATCGAGGCCCAGGGAACGGGAGATCGAGCGGGCGATCTGCGCCACCTCGATCGAATGGGTCAGTCGCGTGCGGTAGAAGTCGCCCTCATGATTGACGAAAACCTGCGTCTTATACTGCAGCTTTCGGAACGCCGAACTGTGGATGACGCGGTCGCGATCACGCTGCCAGGGGGACCGGCCGGGCGCCTCGGGTTCGGCGTAAAGCCGGCCACGGGTATTCGCTTCGGAAACGGCGTAGGGCGCCAGAGGAATACGGCCGGTCATGCGGGCCGCTTACACCCCGCGCGGCGCGCGTTCAACCAATGGGGGGTTAAACCAATCTGGACGCAACCGACCGGTCCTGAACGAAGCCACTTCAATTCTCTGTTGAGAACGCCTATGTTCCCGGCATGGGACAATTCGCCGTGACCGACCGGGCCGCCGCCCGCATCGCCGAGATCGCCGCCGCCGAGGGTAACGCCCTGGCACTACGCGTGTCCGTGCTCGCCGGGGGGTGCAGCGGCTACCAGTACCGATTCGAACTGGACAAGGCCCCGCAGCCCGACGATCTGGTGATCGAGAAGGCCAACGCCC
This sequence comes from Acetobacteraceae bacterium, assembly GCA_003164305.1. Next base: position 1,169 of record PLSZ01000670.1, on the reverse strand, counting down.
GGATCCTGGTCGATCCCTCGAGCCTCGATCTGCTGGCGGGATCCGAACTCGACTTTACCGATGCGCTGATGGGCAGTCACTTCGCGGTGAAGAACCCGAACGCGACGTCGTCGTGTGGGTGCGGCACGAGTTTCTCGGTCGAGTAGCCTGACGAGGGCCCCTCTTACGTCAGTGATCGCAGCCTGGCGCCCCGCGCCCAGGTGAGCGGACGGCCTTACCATTCAACCGGGAAATTGTTTCCGCGGGAGTCGCGAAGGTTCCCGGTCGGAACGGCGGTGTCCGCGCGGCTACGCCAGGCGGTTCCTGAGGATTTCATTCACCAGCGCCGGGTTGGCCTTGCCGGCCATCGCCTTCATCACCTGACCCACGAAGAATCCGAATAACTTATCCTTGCCGGATTTGAATTCCGCGACCTTGTCCGGGTTCGCGGCGATGATCTTGTCCACCGCGGCATCGATCGCTCCGGTATCGGTGACCTGGCGCAACCCTTTCGCGTCCACGATCGAGGCGGGATCGTCGCCCGTCTCCACCATCGCCTCGAACACCTCTTTGGCGATTTTCCCGTTGATCGTGTTGTCGCTCATCAGGTCGAGCAGCGCGCCCAGTTGAGGGGCGGTGACGGGCGGGGCCTCAATGGTGCGGCCGGTCCGGTTCAGCGCCGCGAAGAAATCCCCCGTCACCCAATTCGCCGCGAGTTTCGGATCGCGCCCCTTCGCCACCGTCTCATAGAACAACGCGGTGGTTTGTTCCGCCACCAGAACGCCGGCGTCATAGGCGCTCAACCCATAGTCCTTGATGAACCGAGCCTTCTTCGCATCCGGCAACTCGGGCAGCCGGGCGCGCAGATCGTCGATCCAGACCTGATCCAACACCAGCGGCAGCAAGTCCGGGTCGGGGAAGTAACGGTAATCGTGCGCGTCCTCTTTCGATCGCATCGACCGCGTGATCCCACGGCCGCTGTCGAACAAACGCGTCTCCTGGCGGACTTCCTCACCGCTTTCCCAGACTTCGATCTGCCGCAGCGCCTCCGCCTCCACCGCCTGCATGGCGAAGCGGATGGAGTTGACGTTCTTCACCTCGCAGCGCGTGCGATAGCCGCCTTCTCCCACCGGCCGCACCGACACGTTCACGTCGGCGCGCATGGAGCCTTCCTCCATGTTGCCGTCGCA
>PLSZ01000630.1 GCA_003164305.1 Acetobacteraceae bacterium | reverse complement strand
CGCGTCCTGGGATCATCGGCGGAGCCCAGCCCGCTAACCTCCGCGGCCGCGCCCGGCCGATCAACGCGGATAACGTCGGCGCCCAGGTCGCTCAACAACATTGCTGCAAGCGGTATAGGACCTGGGGCGGACAGCCAGACGATCCGGACACCGCCCAGTGCGCGATGGTCGGTTTCGCGGCGCTCCGCCTCCGTCACCGGCCCTGCCACACCGGCTCCCGCTTCTGCTGGAAGGCCAACGCACCCTCTGCGGCGTCCTGCGACGCGAACACCGGATCAAGGATCTCACTCTGCCTGGTGAAGGCATCCGCGACCCGCCATTCGGGCGATTCGACGACGACCCGCTTACCTGCTGCGACCGCCAGCGGGGCGCAATTGCCGATCGCCGTGGCGAGTTCGTCGGCCACAGCAACCGCTTCGCCGTCGGCCACGACGCGGTTGATCAATCCGAGGTCGGCCGCACGAGCGGCGTCGATGGGCTCACCGGTCATCAGCATCTCCAGCGCCAGGGCCTTGGGAATCCTGGTGGCCAGACGCAACGCGCCCCCGCCGCGCGCTACCAGACCGCGTTTGACTTCAGGCAGGCCAAAGCGTGCACTTCGGCCTGCCACCACGAGGTCACATGCCAGAACGATCTCAAACCCACCGCCCAATGCCCAACCCTCGACAGCCGCGATCAGCGGCTTAGCTGGGGGCGCCTCCACCAACCCGGCGAACCCACGCCCGGGTACGTAGGCGCGCTCACCCCTGGCGAAGGCCTTTATGTCCATCCCCGCGCAGAAGTTCTCGCCGGCACCGTGCAGGATGGCGACCGGAAGGTCAGTGGATTCGTCAAGCCGGGTGAACGCCTCCGCCATCCGACGCGACACGTCGGCATCGACCGCATTGCGCTGGGCGGGGCGGTTGATGGTGATCACGAGGGTGCTGCCCTCGGTTCGCACGATCACTGGCCCATCGTTCCAAGTATCAGTCACCTAAGTCCTCCGGCGATGTGTTGTGGGGAGACAAACGATTCAAGACATAGAATATGGTTCAACAGAGAGATCCGTCCTGTACTTCGGCGAGACACAGACACGGAAAGGAGGGGCGCATGGCATCGGGTTCCACGACGCGTTCCGCTGGAACCGAGGAGGCCTATCAAGTCCCCGCCGTCGAGCGTGCGTTCACCCTGCTGAGAATGATCGCCGAGGAGGGGCCGCGGACGCTCGCCGAACTCGTAGAGGGCAGCGGACTGAATAAAAGCACGACGTTCTACCTGGTCCGTACCTTGAGCAACCTGGAGGTGCTGCGCTACGACGAACAGACGCGCCGGTACTCGCTGGGCCGCACCTTGGTCCGCCTCGGCGCCGCGGCGTCGAGTTCCCATGACGAGATTGCCGCGACGAAGCGAGCGGTGGCGAGCCTGCCGGACGCCTTCAACGTTACGATCGTCCTTTACCGCAGGTTCGACGTCGGCCGAGTCGTGATTGTCGACAAGGTGGAACGTAGGTCCGGCGTGACCATTACCGTCGACATCGGATCGCCGCTGCCGATCCAGGGCGCGTCGTTCGGCCGTGCATTTCTGGCCTTCGACGAACCCGGACGCGTCGACGAGGCGCTGCGCAACGGACTGCACGCGTACACCTCGAAAAGCCTCACCAATGTCAGCGCGTTCCGCAACGAACTCGCTCTCGTCCGTGAGCGTGGCTGGGCCCTCGACGAGGAGGGCTTCGCACTCGGCGTGAGCACGGTTGCGGCTCCGATCTTCACTGCCGACGGCTCCGTATCGATGGTGGTGGCCGCTGTCGGGTTCACCAGTCTGCTCAACGGTGACACCGCCGACAATTGCGGCAGCGTCATGCGTAGCCTGTGCGACGACCTGGGCCTCCCACACACTCAAGCATTTGGCGATCATCGCGGTGGCATCCGGATCGCTCCGTCCAGCCGCACCGTTTCACCGTTGACATAGGAGTTCTCCAACAGCGCCGACGCCATGTGGGCGTAGTCATCGGGACTGCCGAGTCGGCTCGGATTCGGTACCGATGCCTCGAGCGCCTCGCGGATGTCGGCGCGAAGTCGGCTGAGCATCGGAGTGTCGAACACGCCCGGTGCGATCGTATTGACTCTGATGAGTCGGCTGGCGAGATCGCGAGCGGCTACGAGGGTGATGCCATGGACCGCGGCTTTGCTTGCCGTGTAGGAGGTTTGACCGATCTGGCCGTCGAATGCTGCTGCCGAGGCGGTGAGTACTATCGCCCCGCGTTCGCCGTCGATTGGCTCGGCTCGCGCGATCTCTCGGGCCCCTAGCCGCAGGACGTTGTAGGTGCCGAACAGGTTGACCTTGATCACCTCGGCAAAAGTGTCCAGCGGCGCGGCGTTACCGTCCCTGTCCAGGATGCGTACCCGGTCACCGCCGCGGCCCGCGCAGTGCACCACGCCGCGGATCGGACCGTGCTGATTGCCGAACGAGGTGAACGCGTCCGACAGCGCGGCGTCGTCGGTCACGTCCGCTCTGGCATACGCTGCCACGTGGGCTGAGGTGGCGCCGTCGGACGGAGCCAGGTCGATGACGCAAACGGCCGCGCCCACGTCGGCTAATCGGCGCGCCGTGGCCTCCCCCAGGCCAGATCCGCCGCCGGTGACGACGACGGTAGCTCCCTTAAGATTCATCTACCCTCCTTGGTTTCGGTTCGATGCGAGCGAGCGTTTGACTCAGCGAATGTGGCTCATCAGGTGACGGCCTCGATGATCGTGGCGTTGGCCATGCCGCCGGCCTCACACATCGTCTGCAGGCCGTAGCGCAGACCGTTGGCGCGGAGGTGATGAACGAGTCTGGTCATCAGGATCGCGCCGGACGCTCCGAGCGGANNCGCGAAGGCCTCGTTGACCTCGAAGGCATCGATGTCCCCGATGCTCAGCCCGGTGCGCTTCAATACTCGTTGCGTTGCCGGAATGGGCGCGGTCAGCATCACTACCGGATCGTCACCGACGACTGCCCCGCCGCAGTATCGCGCCAACGGCTTGCGTCCGTGCCGCTGCGCGGCCTCTTCCGACATGATCAATAGGGCCGCCGAGCCATCCGAGATCTGCGATGCATTCCC
>PLSZ01000402.1 GCA_003164305.1 Acetobacteraceae bacterium | reverse complement strand
CGGCCTTGTCGCGCCAGATCACCCAGCCCACGCCCAACGGTGCCAGGCCGTATTTATGTCCGGACGCGCTGATCGATTTCACGCGCTCGATCCGGAAGTCCCATTCCAACTCCTGCTGAATGAATGGCGCGATGAAACCGCCGCTGGCGGCATCGACATGGATCGGAATGTTCAGGCCGGTATCGCGTTCCAACTCGTCCAGCGCCCGCGCCAGGGCGGCGACCGGTTCGTAAATGCCGGTGAAGGTGACGCCCAGGGTCGGGATCACGCCGATCGTGTTCTCATCGCAATAGTCGCGCAGGTCTTCCGGACGCAGTCCGAGCGCGTCGCCGGTCAGCGGCACCTGACGGATTTCCACGTCGAAATACCGGGCGAACTTTTCCCAGCACACCTGAACCGGACCGCACACGAAATTCGGCTTGGCGTACGACTTGCCCGCGGCGATACGGCGTTTGCGCCATTGCCACTTCAGCGCGAGACCACCCAGCATGCAGGCCTCGCTGGATCCGGTGGTCGAGCAACCGATGGTCTTCCACGAGCGTGGCGCGTGCCAAAGATCGGCTATCATATGTACGCAACGTTTTTCGATCTCCGCCGTTTGCGGATACTCGTCTTTGTCGATCATGTTTTTGTCGAGCGATTCGTTCATCAACTGGTGCGCTTCTGGCTCGGCCCAGGTGGTGCAGAATGTCGCGAGATTTTGGCGGGAATTGCCGTCGAGCAGGAGTTCGTCATGCACCAGGTTATAGATCGCCTGCGCGGAAGATGTCTGATCCGGTATGCGATATTTCGGCACGCGCTGATCCGACGACAGGGTGGCGTAGACGTCATCGACGGAGGGATCGCCGGGTTCCGAAACGATGTGAAGGGGCATGTCACTCTCCTTGGCGCGGCAGGACGTCCAGACTGGGATCGTGGGGAAGCCGGCGTGCGTATGTCTTGAACTCTAACGTGTGAGGCACCGGGCGCCAGGATCGGAAACTACCTACCCGCGCCCTACGGCGCCCGTACTGAGTAGATTCCGAGTCCGCCGTTCATGGCCGCGTTGGTCCATGGTAAGGGCAGCGCCGGTCAGGCAAGCGCGATCCATGGAGAGAAAAAACCAATGTCAGACGACACGCTGATCGCTGTTTTCGCCAATCACGAGCAGGCGGAGCGGGCGATAAAGGACCTCGCCGACGCGAAATTCGACATGAAAGACCTGAGTATTATCGGCAAGGGATATCATACCGAGGAAAAGGTGGTCGGCTTCTATAACGCCGGCGACCGTATCAGGTTCTGGGGCAAGCGCGGTGCGTTCTGGGGCGGGCTTTGGGGCTTGTTCTTCGGCGGCGTGTTCCTGATGGTTCCCGTCGTCGGCCAGGTGATGGTGCTCGGCTATCTGGCGACGGTCGTCGCCTCGGCGGTTGAGGGCGCGGTGGTTGTTGGCGGATTGAGCGCGCTCGGCGCGGCGCTTGCCAGTATCGGCGTGCCAAAGGACAGCGTGCTTCAGTATGAGACGGCGCTGACGGCCGACGCGTTTCTGGTCTCGGCGCATGGTTCCGCCGCGGATCTCGCGCGGGCCCGGACCATTCTCGCCGCCGCCGATCCGTCCAGCCTGGAGTTGCATCATGGCGCCCCGGCGCCCGTCGCGATGAGGTAGCAGTCCGAGGTTCTCCCGCGGCGCCGGGTCCAGGTTTGGGCGTGGCCGCTGTGGGGGATCGCGCCGAAGTGGTATAGCTGGTCCAGACACCGTCGTCGGAGGACCAACGCGATGACACTCGACCGACGCTCCATCTTGCGGCTCGGCGCGCTGGCCGCCGCCACACCCGGCCGAGTCTGGGGGGCGGATGCCGCCGCCGATGAAAAGCCCGATGTCACCTTGCGCATCGCCACCGGGCTCGTCGAACTGGCCCCCGATCACATCGTCTCCACCACCCTTTACAACGACCAGTTTCCTGGGCCGCTGCTGCGCTTCACCGAGGGCAAGCGTGTCGTCATCGACGTGCACAACGACACCGACACGCCCGAATTGGTGCATTGGCATGGGCAAACGATCCCGACCGATGTCGATGGCGCATCGGAAGAAGGCACGCCTTTCGTGCCGGCGCACGGTTCGCGGCGGTTCGATTTCGTGCCGAAACCGGCGGGATTTCGTTTCGTTCACACGCATGTGCCGGCCGGCGCCGACCTCAGCCGCGGCACCTATTCCGGGCAGTCGGCGCCGGTTTACATCGAACCCCGAGACAACCCCGGCGCTTACGACCGCGAGGTGTTTCTGGTGCTGAAGGAGTTCAATCCATCGTTTAGCCGCGGCGGCGATATGGATATGGATTTCCTCGCCGGCGCGGCGATCAAGGACCTGCGGGATACCGGCGCGGCCGCCGATGAAAAGGCCAAGGGCACGCCGAAGGGATACGAAGTCGGCTACGAGTTGTTCAGCATCAACGGCCGAATGTTGGGACACGGCGATCCGATCCGGGTGCGCCTGGGCGAGCGCATATTGTTTCACGTGCTGAACGCCAGCGCCGGAGAAATCCGTAGCCTGGCGCTGCCGGGTCACGTCTTCCGCGTGGTGGCGTTGGATGGCAATCCGGTGCCGGTGCGGGCCGAGGTCCCGGTCCTGTGGCTCGGGACGGCCGAGCGGATTTCGGCGATCGTGGAGTTTAAGCAGCCTGGCGTTTGGGTATTGGGCGATCTCTCGGACGATGATCGCGGCCATGGCATGGGCATCGTGATCGAATACGCGGGTCAGAATGGCAAACCGCGTTGGACGAAGCCGAAACCATTTAAGTGGGATTATTCCCGTTTCGGTAAGGCAATCGGACCGGCGGGGGCGCCCGATGAAACGATCGAGATGCTGTTCGTGAAGCGGAACGCCGCGGCGAATGGTTTCAATCTGTGGACGATCAATGGCGAGCCATTCTCGATGGATGCCATGAAGCCGATGTATCAGGTGCATGAGGGACGCCGCTACCGGCTTAAATTCCGCAACGCCAGCGACGATATCCATCCGCTGCATTTACATCGGCACAGCTTCGAACTGACCAATATCGGCGGCAAGGCGACCTCCGGCATCATGAAAGACGTTGTAATGTTGGGTGGTTTTCAAACAGCCGAAGTGGATTTCGTGGCCGATAATCCTGGGCGTACTCTGTTCCATTGCCATCAGCAATTGCATATGGATTTCGGGTTCATGGCGCTGTTCGATTATGTGTGACACCAACTGGCGGAGACAATGACGCATGAGTGACCCCGTCATGCTCGGGCTCGACCCNNCACGAGAGTCAACATCAACGCCGGCTGGTATGACAGCGCTCGCGAGTTGGTTTCGGTGGGCGTTCGTTCCGTGTCGAAATCGTGACGTTACTGACTTTGCAACGAACGTCACCGTCCACCGTCATGGGGCTGCTCGTCCGGTCCATCGTTCTTCCCCAACTCGCGCTCTCCGATTCGTTTCGGCCGATGGTTCGGTCGAGCCGAACCATGACGAGGGATGCGGGACCTACCCCAATAACCCCTGCTGCAGCATGCTGATATACCCATCGCCGGTGATAATTAAATGATCGTGTAACGAAACGCCCAGTGGCGACAGGGCGCGCTTGATCTCTCGCGTCATGGCGATGTCGTCGCGTGAGGCCTCCATCGTGCCGCTGGGGTGATTATGCGCCAGGATCACGGTCGCCGCGTGCAACTCCAACGCGCGCCGGGCGATCTCCCGCGGATAGACCGGGGCGTGGTTGATGGTGCCGCGGCCCATGACCTCATCGGCGATCAGGCGCGTGCGCATGTCCAGGAACAGCACATGAAACTGTTCGGTCTTCTCGTGGCCGAGCACGGCGCGCAGATAGTCGATCAATGCGTCCCAGGAATGCAGGACCGGTTTCGCCGCGACCTCGCCGCGCAGCAACCGGGACGCGGCGGCCTGCGCCAGTTTCAGCGCGGCGATGCCGGCGTCGCCCAACCCCTCGACCGCGCGCAATTCGTCGGGGGAGGCGGTGACGACCGGGCCGAAGCCGCCAAACCGGGTCAACAGTTCGCGCGCGATCGGCTTGGTGTCCCGCCGCGGCAAGGCCAGGAACAGCAGCATCTCCAGCATCTCATGATCGGCCAGAGCCTCCGGCCCAGCGGCGAGCAGACGCGCGCGCATGCGGTTGCGATGGCCGTCGGCGCCTTGCACCGTGGGGTCGTCCGCCGGCACGCCGAACAGGTCGCCATCAGCCGCGATCGTTTCGGAGACGCCCTTCCGTGCCGCTCGCCTGGCCATGCCGCCTCATCGCTCCGATCGGATGCGACGATACAAGGCGAGGATGAAGGATCGGTGAACGCCGAAGGGCGGTTACGCGCTGTGAGGCGGCTTATCGAGGCCCACCGGCGACAGGGTAAAGATCTCGCAGCCGGTTTCGGTGACACCGATCATGTGCTCGTACTGCGCCGACAACGAACGGTCGCGGGTCACGGCGGTCCAGCCGTCNNAAGAACATGCCGGGCTTCAGCACGGGGCCCTCGCCGGGCCGGCCGAAATGCAGGACGTTCGGCGGCTCATGAAAGCGGCGGCCGATGCCGTGGCCGCAGAAATCGCGCACCACGCTGAACCGGTGGCCCTCGACGAAGGCCTGGATCACGTGGCCGACGTCGCCAAGCGTGACGCCGGGTTTGACCGCTTTGACGCCGCGCATCAGCGCCTCATAGGTCACGTCCATCAGGTTGCGCGCCTTGGTGGAGGGCGGGCCGGCGGCATACATGCGCGACGAGTCGCCGTGCCAGCCGTCCAGGATCACCGTCACGTCGATGTTCAGCACGTCGCCCGCGACCAGCCGCCGGTCGCCCGGAATGCCATGGCACACGACGTGGTTGATCGAGGTGCAGATCGACTTGGGAAAGCCTCGATAGTTCAAGGGGGCCGGGATCGCGCCATGCGCCAGGATGAATTCGTGGCACAATTTGTCCAGCGTGCCGGTGGTGACCCCGGGCTGAACATGCGGGTGAATCATGTCCAGAGTCTCCGCCGCCAGCCGGCCGGCCGCGCGCATCGGGGCAAAGTCTTCCGGCGCGTGGATCGTGATCCGTCTGGCGTCGCTCCCGCCGTCCATGGTCCTGGCTCTCCATCCGTCGCAAAGCGGCAACATGCGCATCCGGGAGGCGGGACGCAAGGCCAACCGTGGGCACAGGTGGTCAGAGGGGACCCGATCCGCTATTTGGCGGCCATGATCATCGATATGCACACGCACGCCGGCCGGCCGCGCCGCACCGGCGATGTGGACCGGAGCGTGCTCGCCACCATGCGCGAGGCCGGCGTGGCGGCCGCCGTGGTGGCCGCGATCGCCGATATTCCGGTGATCCGGCGTGACCCGGACACCAAACGCCTGGTTAAGCTCCGCGACCCCGAGCCCGGCGAGTGCCTGGAAGCGACCGAAGCCTACCTGGATAGTTTCGGCAACGCGGGCATGCGTATCGCGCGGGAGCCGGACGACATCCGCGCGGACGATCCGGCGTTGGTGCTGGCGATCGAGGGCTGCGATTTCCTCGACGGCGATTTGGACCGGCTGAACGCCATGGAGGCGCGCGGCGTGCGCAGCATCCAGTTGACGCATTTTCTGGTCAACGAGACCGGCGACATCCAGACCGCGCCGCCGGTGCATGGCGGCCTGACCCCGTTCGGCGCCGAGGTGGTGCGACGGATGAACCAAATCGGGGTAATCGTCGATGTGGCGCATTGCTCCGAGGATACGGTGCGCGGCGTGGTCGCGGCCGCTTCGAAGCCGATCCTGTGCACCCACGCCAACCTGCTGGAACCGGGTGTTCCGGATGGGGAACATCCGCGCTTCATCAGCAGGGAGTACGCGAAGATGGTGGTGGACACCGGCGGCGTGATCGGTGCCTGGCTGTCGACGCTGTCTCGCGAGAAAGTGCCGGGCATGATCCGCCATATGTTCCGCGCGATCGACGCGGTGGGGATCGATCATGTCGGGATCGGCACGGATATGCCGGCCGGCGTGGCGCGGACCGAGATGCCGAATTTCTCGCGCCATCCGGAGTTGGAAGCGGCGTTGCGGGATCGCGGCATGACCGCGGCCGAAGTGGAGAAAGTATGTTCCGGGAACTGGATGAGGGTGTTTCGGGCGGTGCGCGGCTGATGGACCTCGATGCATTGAAACGGAAGGCGGCCGCGGTCGCCGTCGAGATGGTCGAGGACGGCATGCTGGTCGGACTTGGCACCGGCTCCACCACGCGGCATGCGATCAAAATTCTGGGCGAACGGTTTCGCGGCGGGCTGCGCTTTACCGGCGTACCGACGTCTCGGGGCAGCGCGGAGCTGGCGCGTTCGTTCGGGATTCCGCTGATCGAGTCGCCGACCGAAGCGCCGATCGATCTGACCATCGACGGCGCGGACGAAGTAAGCGAGGCCGATCTGAGCCTGATCAAAGGCATGGGCGGCGCGTTGCTGTGGGAGAAGATCGTCGCGACAATGAGCCGAAAGGTCGTGATCATTGTTGATGAAACGAAATTGGCGCCGCGGCTGAGTGGGCGCGTGGCGATCCCGGTCGAGGTCGTTTCGTTTGGGTGGGAGTCGACTCGCGCGAGGTTGGCGGCGTTGGGGTGTACGCCGGAATTGAAACGAAACGCTCAGGGTGAGGCGTATCGGTCGGACGGCGGGAATTTGATATTCGATTGCAAGTTCGATTCGTTACCGGATCCGGCGGCGACCGAGCGGGCTTTGGCGATGACGGTGGGCGTCGTGGAATCGGGCTTGTTTCTTGGTCTGGCGACGACGGCGCTGGTGGCGTCCGAGACGGGGGTGCGGCGCTTAGATCGGTCCGCGTGAGGTCGCGGATTTTGGTGGTGTTGGCGGGCTCATGCCAACCGGCGAAAGAAGTGACGTACCGGCCACCCGTCCGTCATGCCAGGGCCTGACCCTGGCATCTCGTGGTTCAGGCCACAGGCCGGGCACGTTTTCCGTGCAGGCCGATCCTCGGGTCGAGCCCGAGGATGACTATGGGGGCGTCACGACCGACGGTCAATGTCAACGCTGGCTGGTATCACATCGAACGCTTTTACGATCGCCGTTTGACCCCCGCGGCTTATACCGGCCGGCGTTGATGTTGACTCTCGTGCTTTCGTCATCCTCGGGCTCGACCCGAGGATCAGTTGCCTCAGGCATCGTATTTGATGAGGAGAGCCGCGGTGTGGCGGCACGCGATGCTCGGGTCGAGCC
>PLSZ01000365.1 GCA_003164305.1 Acetobacteraceae bacterium | reverse complement strand
TTAGCATGCCTCCCTGCAACCGAAGCAAGATCACGTCTATCGCTGCGGTCCGGTCTCCGATGGTTGTTCGTACATGGGACAAAGCATCCCAAGGAGGTGTCCATTTTCGGTACTGTTCTTCTGTAAGGGCTTCGTCCGCCATCCCCGCTCCGGTCGGGTCTCCGAAGCGAAGCGGGGAAAGCGAACCGGAGCGTTCGCTTGTCGGGTGGCCGCCCTATTCCCCAGGAGGATCGTGAAGGGAAGAGGAGCGGTTCGCAAGTCAGAATTGCGTCACCACCTGACGGTCAGTGCTTTTGGTGTATCTGCTACATAATACCGCGCGCGCGCGGTCCTGGCACACCCCCNNACACCCCCTCCTCATTCCCCCAAATTAATGGGCTCCAAGGGCCACCCTTGGCGGGGTCGAGGGGCAGCGCCCCCGTGGGGTCTGGGGCAAAGCCCCGGCGCTTTCCCCGCTCAGACCGCCGCGCCGCGCGCCCATCCGCGCCACCAGCCGGCCGCCACCACCAGCACTGTCACTGTCGCCGCGACCCAGAACGCCGCGTGAAACCCGGCCAGGAACGCAACTCCGTCCGGCTCGCCGAGCCCGATGTGCCCCGCCCGCACGGTCTGGAAAATCAGCATCAGCACCGTCGCCGCCGTCACCACTCCCACCGTGCGGGTCATCATCACCAGGCTCCCCGCCACGCCGCGGTCCTGACGCGGGATCACCGCCGTCGAGATATCGAAACACGCGACCTGAAACAGCCCGAGTCCGATGCCCTGCGAAAACATCGACGCCGCCAGCACCGGAACGTTCGCCGGCGCGTCGGCCAGCGCGATGGAGATCTGCGCCGCCGCGGCGATGCTCGCGCCGATCAACGCCATTCGCCGCGGCGAGATCGCGTGCGCCAGCCGTCCCGCGATCGGTCCCGCCAGCATGATCCCCGCCGGCGAACTCGCCAGCACCAACCCACCCGCCGGCACCGACAAGCCGCCCAACCGGTCGAGGTAAAACGGCACCAGCAGCATGATGGAAAACCCCGCGAGGTTCAGCGCCGCGTGCGCCGCGGTGACCAGCGCGAAGTCACGATCGCGGAACAATCGCAGATCGATGATCGGCTGCGCCGTCGAGGTCTCGCGCCGGATAAAGCCGGCCGTGGCGACGATCGTGACCGCACCGGCGGCGAGGCAACCCCACGGCGATTGCTCCAGCGCGCGCAGTTGGTTCAGGGTCAGCAACAATGCCGTGATCGCCAGCACCAGCAACGCGGCGCCCGGCCCATCGAATCGTTGCTGACCCGAAGGCGTGCCGCGCGGCAACGACCACGTCAGCGAAAACGCCAGCAACGCGATCGGCGCGCGAAACCAGAACACCGAGCGCCAGCCGAACTGTTGCACCAGGGCTCCGGCCAGAATCGTGCCCAGTACCGAGCCGATGCCGAACATCATCGTGTACAGGCCGAGCACGCGCGGCCGCTGATCCTCGGGATACAGGCTGGTGGCCAGCGCCGGCCCGCAACTCAGCGCCAGCGCCGCGCCGACGCCTTGCAGCACGCGCGCGCCCAGAAGCCAGGCATAATCCGGAGCAGCGGCGCACAGCACGAAGGCCAGCGCGCCGCTGAGGTTGCCCATCTGAAAAATCCGGCGATAGCCCAGAATGTCGCCGACCCGGCCGAACACCAGGGTCAAAGCGGCGTAAGTCAGGGTATATGCGATCACGACCCACTGGATCGCCGGAATCGCCAGATCGAAGCCGCGTATGATGTATGGAAAGGCGACGTTCACGGACGAGTCGAACGGCACGACCAAAGTGCCGAGCCCAACGACAAACACCCCGAATCCGGGGTGCCGTTCCGCCATCCCGCCTGACCGGGTCATCCGCTCCCGGTCAGACCGTCTTTGTCACGGTGGATCAGACCGCCTTTTTCAGCGTCGGTGAGGCCTTGAAACGAACCGTCTTGCCCGCCTTCACCTTGATCGATTCGCCGGTGCGGGGATTGAGGCCTTTGCGCGCCTTGGTCTTGCGGACCGTGAAGGTTCCGAAGCTCGGCAGGGTGAACTTGCCACTCTTTTTCAGCTCTTTGACGATGGCGTCCATCAGATCGCCGGCCGCGCGGTTGGCCGCGGCGCCGGTCAGATCGACCGATTCTTTCAGAACCTGGGACAGGAAGGCTTTGGACATGACAGATCCCCTCGTGGTGGCACAATGCGAAAAGCGCGTTTCATGCGCGCGGCGCATCGACCCATCCCGCCGGCCCCATTCCTCCCGGGCTCACGTGACGTCAGCCGATTCGCGGCGCCATGAAGCTGCTTTTATGAGCAAGGTATGGATTCGGCCAGTAGCCAGCGAGAATTTTTTTTCATCCCTTCCCTGGCGCGTGTGCATAGCTTGATCTTATGGCACGGCATCGAGGGAATGAACGACTCCGGATCGAATGAAGGCCCACGCCGCCCATGCGGCGGCCTGGCCAAAAGTCAATGCTTTCGACCTCTTGCCTCAGGCGAATCGCCTGTCGCGCGGAGCGGGCCAGCGGAGAAGCCGGGGGCGTTCAGCGATTGGCGCCGCCGTGCCGCGTGGACTCGCCGACACCCTGGCGGCCGGCGGTCACAGCACGCCATGCCGCGCGAACACCGCCCGCAACGATTCGCCGGCTTCCAGTTCCGCGCGAGTCGTGTCCTCGGCGGCGATCTTTTCCAACGCGGCGCGGAACACCGCCTCCGAGCGATCCGCGGGCACGACCACCACGCCATCGACATCGCCCAGAATCCAGTCGCCCGGCGAGACGGCGACGCCCGCGATCGTGACGGGGGCGTCCATCGCCACCATCTCCGCGCGATTCTTCGTGTCCAGCGGCCCGATCCCGCCGTGGAACACCGGAAACCCCATCGTCCGGATGCGAGTCACGTCGCGCACCAGGCCATCCGTCAAACATCCCGCCGCCTGCCGCGCCCGCGCCGCGGTGGACAACAATTCGCCCCATGGCGCGATCACCTCGGTCGGACCGCCGCACGCCAGCACCGCGACCTCGCCCGGCCGCAGGCTGTCGATCAGATCCATCTCCAGTTCGTAAGGATTGTGCCCAGGGGAGAGCGTCGCGGGCGAGGGCATGGTGGCGCGCTCATACCGGCCGGTGCGGGCGCGTCCGAACAGCACCAGCGTTTCGTCCAGCGGCCGCACGAAGGGGCGCAGCGCCTGATGCATCAGGCCGAAACCGTCGAGCACGTCGGACACCACCGAAGTGTAGAGCAGGCGGCTGAGCTTGTCCGCCAAAGGAAGCTGATCTGGATCGGTCATGAAGGCGCCTTTCACGAGAGGGAACGCGATTATATCAGCAGCCGACGCTCATGGCGGAAGATAGGGCCTGGCTCCCTCGCCGCGGGCACCAGGATAAGCGCCGGGAGAAGTCGAAGTGCCCCACATGCATCAAGTGCCAGGCGATCTCGAAATTTTCCCCCGGTCGTCTTGCTCGGGCTCGACCCGAACATCCGTGGACGCGCCCGAGCGTCGATATTGGCCATGGTGCGTGATGCGAGCGATCCTCGGCTCAAGGCCGAGGATGACGGTAAAAGCGGTCCGAGGATGACGGTAAAGTGGGTCGGGGCTGACGGTAAAGCGGGCCGG
>PLSZ01000614.1 GCA_003164305.1 Acetobacteraceae bacterium | reverse complement strand
CGGCGGCGCGGGCGCCCTTACGGAAGGCTTCGAAAGCGGCGAAGATCTCGCCGCCGTATAACTCCGCTTTGCGCTCGCCGATGCCGGAGACGCCGAGCAACTCGCGCAAGTTCGACGGCCGTTTGCGGCAAAGCTCCTCAAGTGACGCGTCGCTGAGCACGATGTACGCCGGCACGCCCGCGCGCTGCGCCGCGTTGCGGCGCCATTCCTTGAAGAAGTCGATCAGTTCGCCATGGGGCGATGGCGCCGCGGCCGAGCCGTTGTGTGGGCGCGGAAAATGGCCCGCGCCCGGCGTTTTCCTGGCCAGAGGCGGGTTTGGCAATTGATAATATTCGCAATTTTTATTGACATCTCACGCCGCCGGGATGCGATATCCATATCGGAGATTCTTCTCGTCGGGTGCCGGTTGCGAGGCTGACCGCGAGGTGGATGGAATGAATCGGGAGAGGAACGAGGCGATGCGTCGGCTCGCCGCGGACGCGAATGAATGCTCTCGCCAAATGATGGCGACCGGGTGGATACGTTGATGGATCATTTCCAGGCTGGCGACCGGGTTCCATTGTTTTTCATGCACATTCCGAAGACGGCGGGAATGAGCATGCGCATGTATCTGGGCGAGCAATATCACCCGAGTGACATCTGTCCGGCGGAGTCCTGGCGTGAGATCGTGGGTCACGAACCGGACGTGCGATCGTTCCGCCTGGTGCGCGGGCATTTCCGTTACAACATGCGCGCGCTGGTGCCGGAAGAAGCGCGCATGCTGGTCGTGCTGCGGGATCCGTTGGCGCGAACGGTGTCCGCGCTGCGGCATTTGAAACGCGATCCGAACTTCCACCCGACCTGGACGCTCGCCAGGGACCTGAGCGTGGCGGAGATGATCAGGCATCCCGACATCATGGCGTTTCAGCGGGACATCCAGGCGCGCTTCCTGTGCGCGTCGATCTCACCCGAGGCGGTGGCGGCGCATTTCCGGCAGGCGGATCCCGGCCAGGAGATCGACGCCGGCGATCTTGAATCGCCGCCGGAACTGCAATTGGCCGCCGATCGGCTGGAAACCATCGAGTTCGTCGGCATGACGGAAAATCTGGGAGCCGTGGTTTCGGCCATGGCGCGGGAGATGAATTATCATCCGCCGGCATATTTCCCGTTGATCAACGGGAATCCGGACCGCGTCGATCCGTTGCGCGGACTGACCGAAGAAGACCTGGAGTTGGTCCGCGAATACAACGCGATCGATTTGCAACTTTACGAATACGCCAAAAAGCTGATCGACTGGCGCGAATTCGTTCGCTCCATGCATCGCATGGTGCGAAGCGGCGTCTACCAGGCGCCGCCGGAGTCGTTCGAAATTCTGCTGTCCGATATCATTCCGGGTTCCGGTTGGTACGGGGCTGAGCACGGTAAGGACGGCGCGGTCTGGCGTTGGACCGGACCGGATCCGCATTTCACGATCGAGGTGCCGTTGCGCGCGGACGCCTCCTACCGCTTCATCATGACGTTCGACGATCCCAGGCCGTCCGGCCCGGACAAGCTTGCTGTCGAAATGAACGATGTGCCGGTCCCGATCGAGCTCTGGCCGGAGGATGAGGGGTATCGCTGCGAATTCATCATCGATCGGGCGCAACTCGCGCGCAGCTCGGGCTTCTGCCGCATCCGGTTCGATACCGGGGAGGCGATCCGCTTCGGGCCGTCCGACCTTCGCCCGCTTGGCGTTCTGGTGCGGCGCGTCGAGTTCATTTGCCTGGAGTCGTGAGGCTCGCCAGGCGGGCTCACCATTGGAAAGCCCAGTGGTGAACTCAATGAGGAGTCGGGCAGGATGCCGTTTGAACGACGGAGGGTGCCCGGTGCGCAGCAAGATGAGCGCCGGCCACTGAGGGATTCTCGCCCGATCGTTATCCTTAGGCCACGGCCAACGCTAAACGAGTCGCCTGACGAACCATCGTGTATCGTCATCCCCGGGGATGACGGGGGGGGGAGGACGGTAATCCGACGCGATAATTGTTGGGCGTCGCCGTCGCCGTAGCCTCGAGCCGAGGATCGCTCGCATCGCGCACCGTGGCCGATTTTCGACCCACTGGGTGCATCGACGGATGCCTGGGTCGAGCCCGAGCAAGACGACGAGGGTCACTTCGACGTCTCACGGGGCTTATGCTGGTGCTTATGGGCGCCCGCCGTCGCGATCCGCACGGAGAAACCCTGGCGGACGCGGAACGGTTGCCCTAAACAGAGGCCTCGAACCGCAATCAGGAGCAGTCCGTCGCATGGATGGATCGATCGTGACCGGCGCGGTGCCGCCATGCCGCTTTGACCGGCCCACGAGGCAGCGGTCGATAACCTGGCGCCCCGGGATCTGGCGAACCGGGATCTGGCACCCCAGGAGCTGTCGATCGGGTGGGGGGGCGACGGCGTAACCGCGATGTGGCCTCTCAACCTGCCCGCCCGCGAGGTGCTCCGCCTTCCCGGCGCCACGTCCATTCCCTGGGCCGTCTTCGACTCCGCCTGGTATCGCGCCACATACCCCGCCGAGACCGCGCAGCTCTCGGGGGCGAGCGCCGAAGCGGTGCTGTCGTTCTGGTTCGACACCGGTCAGGGACTGGGTCATTCGCCCAACATGCTGTTCGACGAGGCGTGGCACCGGCGCGCCTATCCGGGAATCGCCGCGCTGGTGAAGGCCGGGACGTTTCCCTCCGCGTTCGACGCCTGGTGCCGCGGCGGCTGTTGCGAACGCTCGCCGCACTGGCTGTTTGACGAAGGCGAATACCGGCGGCGCAATCCCGACCTGACGGACGCGTTCCTCCAGCGGAATGGTCTTGTCAACGGCTATGACCATTATCTTTGGCGCGGCAACGCCGAGGGCCGCATCGCGCACCCGTTGTTCGATCCGGCCGTGTATCGCGCCGGACTGAGCCCGGAGGAAACCGGCGCGGCCGCGGCGGACGGTCCGTTCTGGCATTTTCTGCGACGCCTGCACCGGGGCGAGCCGGAAGTCCCGGCCTCCGTCCGGTTCGATCCGGTCTGGTATCTGGAGCGTTATCCCGCGGTGCGTCAGGCGATCGCCGAGGGCGCCTGGCGATGGGCGATCGAACATTATTCGTGCAACGCCACGCCCACCGAATTCGATCCGTCACCGGCGTTTTCCGAGGTGTATTATCTCGCGCGTTATGAGGACGCGGCCGGCATGGTGCGGCGGGGCGAAATCCGTAACGGCTTCGCGCATTTTCTGCGGCACGGCGTGGCTGAAGGCCGCTCCCCCGGCCCGTCGATCGATCTGGCCTGGTACGCAAGCCAGGAAACCGTTCAGCGGGACCTGGAACAGGGACTGGCCGAGGACGCCTTCACACATTGGCTGAGTATCGGTCAGCCCGAAGGTCTTGCGTCCGCGCCGCCGGCGGGCACGCGGGCGGACGTGCCGGTGGGTGACCCAGTGGACGCGCGGACGGACGAGCGGCTGGACGGACCGTATCTCGAACGCACGGCGCGCGTATTGTTTCACCAACGAGCGCGCACGCTGGCGGTGCTGCACGCGCGGACCGGGCTGGATTTCACGACCTCCGGCGCGCCCGCGCCGAGCGCCCCCGCGCTGAGCGTCATCGTCACCCCGCGTGACGGCTTTGACCTGACGATGATGACGTTGGGCTCGCTGCGGGCGAATTATTCCGGCGAGATCGAGTTGGTGTTGATCGACCGCGGATCGGCTGACGAAACGCGCGACATACAGAGATATGTGCAGGGGGCGACATATTTCCGCTTCGACGGCGACATCGGCTTGCTGCCGGCGAAGAACACGGCGCTGCAATTCGCCACCGGCGCCGCGGTGCTGTTTCTGGACAACGCCGTCGAGCTCGCGCCGGGCGCGATCGCTTCGGCGTCGCGGCGGCTCGACGAAGATCCCGGGGTGGGCGCGGTCGGCGGCATGGTTCTGGGGCCGGATGAAACGGTGTGGGAAGCCGGTGGCCTCATTGGGTCCGACGGTTCGATCGCGCCCGATGGCCGGGGCGCGTCGTCCCTGGCGCCCGAGGTGAATTGCGCGCGCGACACCGCGTTTTGCTCCAGTGTCTTTCTGCTGGCACGCCGCGTGGTGTTAAACGCGTTGGACGGCTTCGACACGGATTTCGCCGCCGCTGGTTATGCGGACGCCGACCTGTGTGTTCGCATGCGGCGGGCGGGTCATCGCGTGGTCTACGATCCGGCGGCGGTGGTGCGCCACCTGGACCGCGGCGGCCCGACGTCCGGCGCCACATCCCACGCCACGTCCGGCGAGGAGATCGCGCGAGTCCNNGCGCGAGTCCGCCAACTGTTCGCGACCAGGCACGCGGATTATCTCGCGGGGCGGCCGCCGCTGGAGGCGCGCTCCGCGGTGTTCGCCCGCGTGGTGGATCCCGCGCGCCGGCGCGTGTTGTTTATCGAGGACACGGTACCGTTGCGGATGATCGGGTCCGGGTTCGTGCGCTCCAACGACATCGTCCGGACGATGTCGGCGATGGGTTATGCCGTGACGGTGTATCCGATCAACGGCTGCCGCTTCGACCTGGCCGCCGTGTATGCCGACATGCCCGCCGAGGTCGAGGTCATGCACGGTCATACGCTGGAGCGGTTTGACGAATTCCTCGCCGCCCGGCGCGATTATTACGACGTGATGTGGGTGGCGCGGACGCACAACCTCCCCGGCGTGCGGGCCGCGCTTGACCGCGTGTATGGGGTGGACGGCACACCGCCGCCGGTGATTTTGGATACCGAGGCGATCGCATCGGTCCGGGAGGCGGGGCAGGCGGCGCTGGAAGGCGCGCCGTTCGATCTCGACGCCGCGATCCGGCACGAACTGCGGGACGCGCCGTTCTGCCGGACGATCGTGGCGATCAACGAGGCGGAAGCGGTTCTGGCGCGGGAGACCGGGTTTCCCGACGTCGCGGTACTGGGCCATCGGCGGACGCTCGAACCGACGCCCAGACCGTTCGAGGATCGGAGTGGGATGCTGTTTGTGGGGGCGATCCATCGCATGGACAGTCCCAATTACGATAGTCTGTGCTGGTTCATCGATGAGGTCCTGCCGCTGATCGGGCGTGAACTGACGTGGCGGACCCGGCTGACGGTCGTCGGCTATACCGGTGAGGATGTCGTGCTGGACCGGTTCCGCGATCATCCGCGGGTCACGTTGCGTGGGCCGGTCACCGATCTGACGCCATTGTATGACTCGCATCGTGTCTTTGTCGCGCCGACGCGGTTCGCCGCCGGCGTGCCGTACAAGGTGCACGAGGCGGCGTCGTTCGGTCTTCCGGTGGTGGCGACGGACTTGTTGCGGCGGCAACTCGGCTGGACCGACGGCGTCGAATTGTTGGCGGCGGACGCCGGCGATCCAGCGGGCTTCGCCGGGCGTGCCATTGCGTTGCAACGGGATGCGGTGCTTTGGTCTCGGTTGCGGGAGGCGGCGTTGGAGCGGTTGCGGCTGGAGAACAACGCGACCGATTATCGGGCCGCGCTCGGTGCCGTGCTTGGGCCCTCGCGCGGGCCGGCCGATTGAGCGGGGGACGTTTTGGCCGGGACCTGTCACGGAGGCTGTTTCGGTTGCCCGGCCGTCATTTCGGATGGTCAGGGTGTCTCATTTTGTCGTGCTTGACGTCAATACGGCATCCGTCCTATCGTGCGATGCAACATCGTAACGTGACCTGAGAGGGGGAGACGCTCCGCGCGCCAAAAAAGGCTTTGCGCCAGCGCGTCGCGGGTCAAGCTTAGCAACGCAAGTCCGTCCGGCCGCGCCGGCGCGGCAGGAAGAACGGATGACTGTCAGCTACAACGAACCGATAACCTTTGGACGCGGCGGCAGTGCCGTGAGCCTGAACTGCACCGGCATCGATTTCTCCGAGGATGGCAGCCGGTCCTGGACCTGCGCTCCGGTCGCCGAGATGGATATCCAGTTGCCCTTCGCGCGGCAGGATGTCGCGATCCAGTTGGAAGCGTCGCCGTTTCTTGAGCCGACGGCGGTTTCCGCGCAGAAAGTATTCATTTTTCTCGGCGGCATGTTCGTCGGCTATTACGTTCTCAAAGGTCATGTCATTCTATCCTTCCCGGTCAACCGCAACGTTGTTTCGGGACGTGCGACGCGACTGTCATTGGTGATTCCGAACGCGGTCTCGCCCCACGAGTTGAACCTGAGCGAAGACATGCGTGAGCTCGGAATTTACCTGACGTCGATTACGTTCAAGACGATCCCGTGACGCATCCACCGCATTCAGCTGTAACCGCCAAGGCCTCGGTTCGGCGGGAGACTTAGGCATGCCTTCAGATCCATCTCCCGTCTCGGCGAATGTCGCGGATACGTCCATCGTGGCGGATATCGCGGATATGTCCGACGTGGCGAATGCCGCGGGCCCGGCCGTCGTGGCGATGGCCGACCGAGAGAGCCCTCGCCGGCGTGACAGGACGCGCCTGGCTGGTGATCCCGCGTTGCGCTTAACCGGATCCGGCGCGGACGACGCGGCGGCGGCGGAGCCAACGGCCGAGGCGCGGGCGGAGCGCGGCCAGCGGGAAGCGGCGCGTCCGGCCGGGAAGGGAACACGAACGCTCGCCGTCGGCGGTATCGACTCTCTCGATCACGAGCACATCGTTGGCTGGGCCTGGTACCGGCCAACTCCGGATGAGCCGATCGAGGTCGAGATTCTGGTGGACGACGTGGTGGTTCTGAAGGCGCGCGCGGATGAGGAGCGTCCGGAGCTTCTGGAGGCTGGCGCCGGTAACGGACGTCATGGCTTTTCGGTGCGCGAACTCGATGTCCATATCCCGTCCGGCCGTCACGCGATACGGGTGCGACGGGCGCGGGACCGGCTGGACCTCCCCGGTTCGCCGTGGCAGGTGACACGCCCAGGATCGGATGGCGCGAGCGAAGGGGATGAGGCTGAGCGGATTGCGGTGGCCGGGACCGAGGGTGCGCTGTCTGTCGAGGCGGAGACGCCATTCGCCGCCGATGCTCCCGGCGTGGTGATGAGTGAAGCGGGGCTGACCGAAGCGGGGGCGGCGGAAACGATTCTCGTTGAGGATACCGGCGAAGCGGTGCCGTCGGATGACGCCGCGGCAGGGTCGCCGCCCGGTCCGGCTGATTCCGGCACCCGTTCGGATTCGGTCGCCGAACAGGACGATCCCGGGGACGGCACCGCTCCAACGCGGCGCATGCTGGCGGTTGGCGGGATCGATTCTATCGATTTCCGCCATATCCTGGGTTGGGCATGGTACCGCCCCACGCCGGACGATGCGATCGAGATCGAGGTTCTGGTCGATGACGCCGTCGTCCTGGAAACCCGGGCGGAGCTGGCGCGGCCGGAACTGGTGGAGGCGGGCGCCGGTAACGGCCACCATGGCTTCTTCGTCCATAATCTCGCGTCTTTCGTGTCCCCCGGGACCCATGTCGTTCGTGTGCGGCGGGCACGGGATCGGCTCGATCTTCCGGGCTCCCCGGTCAGCGTGACCCGCCCGCTGCCGGGCGCCGAAGAAGGCGGTCCGGTGGCCGACTCGCCCGGCGCGGCTCCGGTCGCGGAGCAGGTTTCGGCCGGCCGCGCCGAACGCACCGTGGCGGCTCCCTCGGCGCCGGCGGTCGGCAATGTCGATCGTGTCGGCTATGATGAGATCGCCGGCTGGGTGTGGGACCCGGACAACCCGGACGAACCGGTCGATATCGAGATCCTGGATGGCGATTCGGTCGTTCTGAAACTGAGCGCCGATCGTTTCCGGCCCGATCTGGCCGAGGCCGGTCTGGGCAACGGTCGGCACGGGTTTTCGATCCCGCAACTGGGCGGAATATTCTCCCTTTCGCGCCATCTGGTGCGTGTGCGGCGAGCCGTCGATGGCTGGGATCTGCCGGGCTCTCCGGCCTGGATCAGCCGGCCGGTGCTGGACGACCAGGCGGCGAACTTCATGAACGAGGTGATCTTCACCGCGATCGAAAGCGCGAAGAAGCCGGACGACCTGAGCGAGCCTCTGGGCCATTTGCTGACCCTGCTCAACGACCTGGTCAACGCGCAGGAGAGACTGGCCCGGACGCGCGCCGACACGCCGAGAATGCCGCCGGCCGAAGCGGCCGACGCGCTGCATCTGACGGACCGCACCCGCGAACTGGTCGAACAATTGCGCTACGCGTTTCCGCCGCTGTATTTCGAGCCCGCCGAGACCCCCGAGGTTTCGGTCGTGATCCCGGTGCATAACCAGTTTTCCTATACCTACGACTGCCTGAAATCGATTTTGGCGGCGCCGCCGACGCGCACGTTCGAGATCATCATCGTCGATGATTGTTCGGATGACGAAACGCTGTTCGGCGCGCTGGTGTTCGCGGGCGGGGTGCGGCTCGTCCGCAATACGAAGAACCTGGGGTTCGTGCGCACCTGTAACGCCGGGGCGGCGCTGGCCAGGGGGAAATATCTGTTCTTTTTGAATAACGATACGCTGGTGAAGCCGGGCTGGATGGACGAGTTGGTCGAGACGTTCGAGCAGGTGCCGAACATCGGCATCGCCGGATCCAAACTCCTGTTCGCCGACGGCAAACTCCAGGAAGCCGGCGGCATCATCTGGCGACTGGGCGATGGGTGGAACTGGGGCCGCAATCGCGATCCGGGCGAACCGGCGTTTTCGTATCTTCGCGACGCCGACTGGGTGTCCGGCGCGGCGCTGATGATCGAGCGGTCGTTGTTCGACGAATTGAAGGGCTTCGACGAATACTATGCCCCGGCGTATTACGAGGACACCGATCTGGCGTTCCGGGTGCGTGCGTTGGGCAAGCGGGTGGTGGTGCAGCCGGCCTCGACGATCGTGCATCTGGAAGGAGTCAGCGCCGGGACCGATACCTCCGGGCCGGGGATGAAGCGGTTCCAGGTGGTCAATCACGCCAAATTCTACCGGCGCTGGAAGGACACGCTGATCACGCACCGGTTCAACGGCCAGCATCCGGAGCAAGAGGCCGAGCGGCTGGTGCGGCGGCGGGCGTATTTCATCGACGATACGGTGCCCACGCCGGATCAGGACGCCGGCTCCAACGCCGCGGTCGAGCATATGCGCGCGCTGATGGCTCTGGGCTACAAGGTGACCTTCCTGGCCGCCGACAACATGGCGAACATCGAGCCTTACACGGCGAATTTGCAGAAACTGGGGATCGAGTGCCTGTATCACCCGTATTTCTGGTCGGTCGAGGAAGTGTTCCGTAAAGCGCTGAACAAGCCCGATCTGGTGTATCTGCACCGCTATACCAATGCCTCCAAATACGCGACCATGGTGCGGCGTTACTTTCCGGAATGCCGGATCGTTTACAACGTGGCCGATCTGCACTTCCTGCGCATGGAACGCCAGGCGGAAGTCGATCCGGCGTCCACGTCGGCCGCCGCGGTCGCGGCGCAGCGGCGGGACGAGACCGGGGTGATGCGCAACGTCGATAGCGTGATCGTGCACTCGCCGGTGGAGGCGGAATTGTTGCGCGGGATCGAGCCCTCGCTGGATGTGCGGGTGGTGCCGTGGACGGTGTTGCCCAGGCCGGCGGCTCGGCCGTTTGAGGAGAGGTCGGGGACGGCGTTCGTCGGCGGGTTCGGGCATCCGCCGAACGCGGACGCGGTGCGATACATGGTGGGTGAGATCATGCCGTTGCTGCGGCCGCTGGCGCCGGATTGCACGGTATATCTGGTGGGCAGCAAAATGCCGGACGCGTTGCTGAATCTGCGCGTGCCGGGGGTGGCTCCGCTGGGGTTCGTGCCGGTGCTGGCGGATATTCTGCACAGGCTGCGGTGCACCGTGGTGCCGTTGCGCTATGGCGCCGGGATCAAGGGTAAGGTGCTGGAGAGTTTCGCGCATGGGTTGCCGTGCGTGATGAGCGAGGTCGCGGCGGAGGGGTTGGAGTTGCCGGACGATCTGGCGTGGCTGGTGGCGAAGTCGCCGGCGGAGTTCGCGGAGAAGCTGGCTCGGGTGCATAAGGATGAGGGGTTTAACCGGGCGTTGGCGGAGGCGGGGTTGGGGTATATCGAGCGGCGGCATGGCGCGGAGACGGTGGCGGAGGCGTTGAAGGCGGCGGTGGGAGGGTGAAGGACATATCGATGGAATGGCAGATCTACGGGCGCATCAAGGAGGCGTTGGAGCGATCCGACGAAGGCGCCGCCCTCCAACTCATCGAGGAAAGCCGCGGAGAGACCAGTTCGATCGCCGCGGACGTGGCCGTGCTCGAAGCCGAGTGCCATCAGCGGCGGGGTGCACATGACAAAGCGCTGTCCGTGTTGGAGGCCGCGCTTCAAAGTGCGCGTCCGAATTTCTGGAGTTATTATGCTATCGCCAAGGCGTATCGCGAGCAGGGTCGGAACGAGGATTGCGTCAGGGCTTATCGGAAAGCTCATGCTCTGATCGGCTGGGAAGAAAGCGAGCGGAACGGTTATACGTTTCTGCAGGACTATTTCTCGCCGAATATACCGGTGTGGACGGAGTGGTTCGCGTCTCGCATAACGGCCCAGTCGATGCAGGCGCTCGAGATTGGCAGTTGGCAGGGCGGTTCCGCGACGTGGTTGCTCGATAAGATCATCTCCAGAAGGTCGGGCCGCCTGACCTGCATCGATACATTTGAAGGGAGTTCGGAACACGCTGATTGGATTGGCGGGATCGGGGACACGATCGAGCACATTTTCGATATGAACATCGCCGCGTCGGGCCACTCCGCGTTATGCCGAAAGATCGTTGGGTATTCGCAGGATATTCTCCGAGCGCTTTACCAGGAAAGATTCGACTTCATATATATCGATGGCGCGCACGAGGCTCGTTACGTTATCGAAGACGCCGTGCTGGCCTTTGGATTGTTGAACGACGGTGGTTTTATTTGTTTCGACGACTATCCGTTCACCTTCGCGGAACGGCCGCGGCAGAACACGAGGCGTGCCATCGATGCATTTCTCGACCTGTATGAAGAAGAGATTTCATTCGTCGAAATGGGTCGGCAGGTTCTGCTACGAAAAGGTAAACATTCTCCCGCTTCGGAATCGTTCGAGAAAGCAAGTGCGGCGATCTGACGGGAGCCGCTGTTCGATAAAACAACGGGCTCGCACGGGATATCCATTGATTGTTTGAGGTACTGAAATCGTGGTTCGATGGCCGGCGGGCGTTGCGCGAACTGAGAACGACTCAGGGAAAGCGTAACACGCCTTATCTAGGCTATTTCTCGGACCAGATTACCCAGGCGATCATCGCGTTCGACGGGGGCGCGCACGACAGGGCGATGCAGGTTTGGCAAGAAATGCACAGAACATTCCCCGATCTGACGATCACATCGGCGAAAGCATTGAACCTGCTGATTGATATGCGCCGCTTTGATGAGGCGGACGCGCTGATTTTGGAGGGACGCAGCCGATATCCTCGGTTGAAGGCCATGTACGCGGCGGCCTTTGCTCGCGTCGCATATCGAAGGGGCGATCTTGAGGAGACTCTTCGCCGGTGCGAGAGCCAGCGTCGGGAGTTTCCAAAGTCCGCCGATGGCTACATGATCGCGGCGAATGCCCTGCGCGACCACGGGCGCCATGAGGAAGGTGAGGCGATACTTGGGCGCGGCGTTTTGAAGCTGCCCGACGAAATGGATCTGAGGGTGCTGTATGCGCGAAGTGCCATGGCGCGCCGTGCATGGCCGGAGGCATTGCCTCGATGGATGGAGGTTCGGCGAAGGTTCAAGGAGCACGCGGTTGGCGCCGTTGGTGCGGCTGAGTGCCTTAGAGAGATGGGCCGATATTCCGACGCTGAAACCATCCTGAACGACGCACATGAGCGTTTCGAGATGAATCCGTGGCCAATCGTCGAGTTGGCTAATCTTGCGGACGCCAGAGGCGAAACTGATCGTGCAGTTGAATATTGGGAGTCTCTTATCAGGCGCCTTCCATCCTTCGAACATGCTTACGTGATGGGAGTGGCGGCGATGCGCAAGGCGGGGCAGGAGGACAAGGCAGACGAACTCTTGCGACGGATGGCGTTACGATCGCCCGGGGACCTAGGAGTCCAGCTTGAATTCGCGCGTAGCGCTGAGCGTGGGGGCGACACGGCGGAGGCGGTCCGGCGATGGGCTCGGGTGTGTGAAGAGTTCCCTGACTGCGATGAGGCGCGCGTTCGCGAGGCCGAAGCGCGTGCCGCCATGGAGGGCCGCGCTGCGCCGTCTGATCGATGATCGGGTTGCCGAGAGTTCTCGTCAGGCGGCAGGTCTCCGATGTATACGTCTGTCTCCGGTCATTCGAACCGGACGTCAACCGGCAAAACACGCGACAGCGCTTGGCGAACGACCTCGCAAAGAGAGACCGTAGATGGTAACCCGCCAGGAAGATCGCAACGATGGATGCGTCGATCCATCGCGTCTACGAGGCCTCGTCAGTGAGATGTTGGCCGCACCAGACCGCAACGAAGCGGCGCGGCTTCATTTGCTTGCCCTGGAGCAAGAGAGCAACCCGGCATTGCTCTGTGCCGCGTTTGAATCGTTGCTTTGGCGGACCGAGATAACCAATTACTGGATCTTTTATCTCGCCGCGCGTGCGTACGAAATGCTTGAACGATGGGATGCCGCGTTTCTGACCGCCAGCGTCGCCGCGCGGCTCGAGCCTGAGTTCTCCGGCGCCTGGGCAATCGATCGCATATTGGCCAGGTATTTCCGGTCGCGCCGACGGGCGAGCGATGCCGACGCGGTGACCTTCCGCCATAACGAGATCATGCCGTCGGCCCCGCTGTTTTCCAAGGCGGAGATCGCCGCCGCGAGGCCCGTGCCGGAGCAGCCTGGCGAACCTGATCCGGATCGCCGGCTTGGCGAAATGATCGCCGGTGTACTGGGTGGGCCAAACCCGGAACATTCGTTACTCCAGTACCTGGCGGGACTTGAAAATGAGCAGTCGGTGGCCAGTAAGCTTTTCGATAGCGTGTGCTGGCGAATCGAAATCCGCGACTACTGGACGTACTATCGTATGTTTAGTTGTTATCAGATGCTCGGGCGAAGTGATGCGGCATTTCTGATGGCGGCTTTGGCCGACCATATCGGCCCGAAAAATTCAGGCTCCTACGCGACCGGCCGTGAAATGTTCGTTTTTTTCCGGGATCGTGATCGGGTTCGCGATGCGGTGGATGTGTTCTTCGAGCACGCAGGTCGAATGCCTCATAAGCCGGTGGCTGCGCTGTGGGAAATGCTGCCATTGCTTGCCAAACTGGGATTGTCGTTATCGACCCTCACCGGTACTGGCCATCGGGGTCTTGGCCAATCGTCGCGGCGCGACGTGCCGATCATCCCCGATGAGTCACGTCCGCCCTGGACCTGCGATGTTTACGGCGATGGCACCGTTGTGTCGCTCAGGGCTTTGGCGGAACCGATGAAGCGACCCGCCCTGGACGTCACCTGCATTCCAAACGGAGAGCTTCTGATCGACTGCGACGCGTTCGCCGTCCGCGACTCCAATGGCGAGACACATTGGGACCTTT
>PLSZ01000127.1 GCA_003164305.1 Acetobacteraceae bacterium | reverse complement strand
CCGAGG
This sequence comes from Acetobacteraceae bacterium, assembly GCA_003164305.1. The sequence goes on along the minus strand of PLSZ01000127.1, from coordinate 8,175 downwards.
GCGTGCTGGCGGCGGCGGCATTGCGCTGCGTCGGCGGCCAGATGCAAGGCCGGCTGCTATACGAGGAAGAGCAGCAGCGCGAACGCGTCCGCTCCATGGGCCACGCCGACCCGAACCGCTGTTTCACGGTCGAGGACATGGCCAAGGGCGACGTGATGTTCGCCGCCACCGGCGTGACGCCCGGCCAGATGCTGCGCGGCGTCAAGCGCTTCGGCGGCGGCGCCATCACGCATTCCGTCGTCATGCGCAGCCACTCCGGCACCGTCCGCTACATCGAGGCGCACCACAACTTCGTGCAAAAGACCTGGTGGGAGGCGCCGTAAGCGGCGTTGCCTGATCCGGTTCCGCTTCCGGGCGTCGAGCGCGGCCTGAGCGGCCGCCGCTGGGTGTGGCGCACCGGCGAGGACCGCATCGCCTTCGGCATCGCGCAGAAGCTGGAGGTGCCGGAGATCGTCGGCCGGTTGCTCGCCGCTCGAGGCGTCGGCATCGACGCCGCGGCGGCGTTCCTGGAACCCACGCTGCGCGCGCTGCTGCCCGATCCGTCGCTGCTGATCGACATGGACGCGGCGGCCGAGCGCCTGGCCGGCGCGGTGATGGCCGGCGAAACCGTGGGCGTGTTCGGCGACTACGACGTCGATGGCGCATGCAGCGCCGCGCTGATGGTCACCTGGCTACGCGCCATGGGCTGCACCGTCGTGCATCATGTGCCGGATCGCATGAAGGAGGGCTACGGCCCCAACGGTCCGGCGTTGCTCGGTTTGGTGGCGAGGGGCGCGCGGCTGATCGTCTGCGTCGATTGCGGCACCGCGGCGGCGGCGGCTCTGGCGGTGCTGGCGGATGGAACGGCCCTTGGCGCCGACGCGATCGTGCTCGACCACCATAAATCCGAGGGCCCGCCGCCGGCGATCCTGGCCACCGTCAACCCGAACCGGCTGGATTGCACCTCTGGCCTGACGACGCTGTGCGCGGCGGGGGTGGCGTTCCTGGCCGTGGTCGCCGCGACGCGGGCGTTACGCCGCCGCGGCTGGTTCCAGGCCCGCGCGGAGCCTGACCTGATGGCGCTGCTGGATCTGGTGGCGTTGGCGACTGTCTGCGACGTCATGCCGTTGCATGGGGTCAACCGCGCGCTGGTCTATCAGGGCCTGCGCGTCATGGCCCGCCGCGCCCGTCCCGGCATCGCCGCCCTGCTGGAAGTGACTCAGGCGCGCGAGAAACTTTCCGCTTTCACCTGCGGCTTCGCGTTGGGACCCCGCATCAACGCCTCGGGCCGCATCGACGAGGCCGATCTCGGGCTGCGCCTGCTGCTGTGCGAGGATCGCATCGAGGCGCTGGCTCTGGCGGAGCGTCTGGACGGCATCAACCGCCAGCGCCAGGAGGTCGAGGCCGGGATGCTGGAACACGCCATGCACGCCGCGTCACTGCAGGCGGAGGCGGGCAGCGCGGTGCTGGTGGTGGCGGGGGAGGGCTGGCATCCCGGCGTCGTCGGCATCGTATCCGGCCGGATCAAGGAACGGTTCAATCGGCCCGCCTGCGTGGCCGGGATCGCGGCGGGGATGGCGAAAGGCTCCGGCCGCTCGGTGCCCGGCGTCGACCTGGGTGGGGCGGTGATCGCGGCGCGCCAGGCGGGCATTCTTACCACCGGCGGCGGTCACCCGATGGCGGCCGGGTTTTCCCTGCCGGCGGACCGCGTCGACGCGTTCCGGGAGTTTTTGAACGAGCGTTTGGCGGCCGCGGCCGCGTTGCCTGGCGCGGTGGACCTGTTGATCGAGGGCGCGCTGTCGGTTCCTGGCGCCACGATCGATCTGGCCCGCCATGTGGAACGGCTCGCCCCGTTTGGCGCCGGGAACGACGAACCGGTGCTGGTGCTGCAACGCGCGCGGGTGATCCGGGCCGATCGCGTGGGGCGCGAGGCGTCGTCCATCCGGGTGTTCCTGGAGGGCGAGGGTGGAGGCCCTCGGTTGAAGGGGATGCTGTTCCGCGCCCGCGATAACGCGTTGAGCCAGGCGCTGCTCAGCCGCGACCGGGTGCCGCTGCATCTGGCGGGATGGTTGCGGGTCGAGGCATGGAACGGCGCGGAAAATCCGGGGTTCATCATCACCGACGCGGCGTTGGCGTGACATCCGGCCGCCACTGGGCCCCTCACTGGGCCCGTGTTGGCTTGACCGGGGCAGGCGGGTCCGCTACCCAGCGCCGGCCCTGATCAGGGCACGCGGTCCCGTTCGTCTAGAGGCCCAGGNNACAGGGGTTCGAATCCCCTACGGGACGCCATTTCGGAACAGAACTGCGAACGCGGTCGGCCGCGCGCCCGAGGCGGCGGCAAGCGTCCTCAATAGATCGCTCCTCGATCCCATGATGCGGACTTCGCTGTCCGCCACCTCGACGCGCTGAGCCAGCGCGCGCAGATGATCCCGGCGGTAGCCGCAGCCTTGACGGGCTGGCGGCGGTCCGGCCTGCTCGCGCCCAAGCGGTCATGGCTCAGCTTGCCTTCCGCGACAGCGTGAGTGGCAGGTCCAGCTCCACGCGGTCGTGCATCACCTTGGGCGTGATCCGTCCACGCTCGCCTCGTTCGAGACGGACCAGGCCGTAGCCTTCCATGGTCCTCAGCGTGCGCGAGAGGTTGGACTTGGCCTTGCCGGTGATCCGGGCCAGTTCGTCGAGCGATCCGGGCGCCTTCTCGGCGATGACGCGCAGCAGCCCGCGGTTGCCCGCCGAGAGAACCTTGGCGAAGGACTCGGTGGAGGTGAACCACACCTTCGGCTCGTCCGGCGCGATGCGCTGCTCGCCACGGGCCACGGCCATGGTGCGGGCCTTCATGTCCTCGTAGCTGGCGATGCCCACCTTCAATGTCGTCATGGGATCACTCCTCTCTCTCGCAACACCGCGTCCACCGTCTCCCAGAAATCGGCGAGCAGGGTTGCCGCGTCCTGGTACTCATAAGGCCTGATCGTCCGCAGCCGATGGCGATGGTCCTGCGGCTCGCCGCGCTTCTGCCGCGCCACGGGATGGGCGTTGTCGAAGCCGACCAGCCGCTCGCCGTCCGGCCCGTGCAGCGTCAGCGAGTAGTCCAGCCCGTGCGGCTTCTCCGGCGACACCGGCACCCGCGTCACCACGAACCGAACCCAGTGGCCGCCCTCCGGGTCCACGACGAGAACCTGTCCGTCGAGGTCCAGAAGCACATCAAGCGTCGGGTCACGCGGCTCAGTCACGGCAAATTGTTATCATATTGAAGCAACACAAACAAGAGAGGGCTTTGGGCGGTCGTGGGATAGGCGGATGGTGCTCGGTGCATTGATATCATTGACCTTCCGGTTGGAAGCGCCAGCAACGGGCGATTCCGCGTCCGCGCAAATTCGTCAACTGACCCAATGACATACACCCCCACCGACGGCGCGCCGTTTTATCTTGCCGTCCCCACATCAGCCCAAACCAGCGCGCCTGTGCCTTCGTACTTCCTCCGCCGCACAACCGTGGCTACGATCTTTGGCCATGCCGTCGCTGAGCAGGATTGGCGCATATCGTACGGCCGGGAGTTGTTCATGAACCTTGATCGGAATGGCGCAAATTCACCCGGCGAGGTGCAGGTTCGCAGCTGTGCGACGAACAGACTTGTGCATGAGCCACCGCTTCTGAGATCACCGATTAGGATAGCATCCGCTCCGGTCTTTCGTCGCCAGCAGCACTCCGCATCGCCATCTAGGCGGACGGGTGAGAGCAAGACGGGCGCTGTGAGAGAGCATGTGGTAATGCTCACGCCGATGCATCGACCCTGCGGTTCAGCTCCTTTGACTGTGACGTTCGATACCAACACGCTGGCCTCGGTGGTTGCCCCCGAAACCGCGCAACGTGGCACCGGCGAAAGCGGGGCAATTGTCGCGGCTGCCATGCGGGCTGGGCGCATTCGCGGCTTTTTTAGTGAGACCGTTATCACGTTGGAGGGAATCAAGAACGTCGATCGCGCCGACGTTCTTGGGAAGACTCGGGTGGTTTCCGATGCCTCATCAACCGGTAAGAACAACATCACTCTCACGGTTGGCGTCCGGCATGCCCGAAATCCCCTCGACCCCCGATCCTCTGACAGGGTTCGGACGGCACTGGAGCTCGGTATGCGCCCATTACGAACGGCTGCCCGAATCGGCGGATACCATCTGAGGGACCAAGATTGCGAGCTATACGAGCCTGATGGGGGAATACCTGAACTCATCCGTTGCATGGACAAGGTAAATGAGCTGACAACCGAAATCGCCAGGCACGGTGTGGGTCAGGCCATCGCTGTCGAGCTCGGATTGCGGTTTAGCCAACGTGATGGTGTCGAGAATCCGGAGTTATTCCTGCAAGGCCTTGGCCGCGCGAAAGATAAGTCGGAAAGAAAAAAGGTGGCCGAGGCAATCCGTGAATGGGCAGATGGCGATAGCGTCGCTGCTCACTACGGTTTCGGCATGAAGCTGTTTTGCAGTGATGATTTCCGCATGAATGGGGCGGGTCATTCTGTGCTCGACCATGGTAATCGCCAGTGGCTCAGCACGAAGTTTGGAATTGAGTTTGTAACGCTGGCAGGGCTCGCACAGAGGGTAAGCGAATGAGTCAGCTCCCTACCGCTATTACGTTGGCGCTCATCATGGGCGTTTGCAGTGCCTCGATCTCATGGGCACAAAATGGCGTTCAGGTTCCAGCACAACAAAGAGAACTCACACACATCCTTTCAAAATATAATGATCTTCATGAGAGCGCTCCAAACAACATTCAGCGGGATAAGATTGATCTGGAATTTCGGAAGGAATTTTGCGCGGCGATACCGAAGGACGGGGTATCCGGCTGGGTCGGTGAGGTGAACTCCATCGATAACAACTCACCAGACAAGGGAATACGCCTGTCCTTGGAGGTGCATACCCAGGATCTGAGCAGCGGCGGGTTGGGAGTCGAGCTTTCTTTAGGGAATTACTATGCGTATGGCGTCGATGAACAGAACACGCAGCCTCATGGTTCGACAGTAATTCCCGTTAACTCGCCACTCTACAATACGGTCTCCATGTTTCGGAGTGGCGATACCGTGATTTTCAGCGGCACCTTCATCCCATACTCCTCGCCGCAAGCGTGCTACGACAACGATACCACATACTTTTCGTTATTCCGGTTTTCTGCCATCCGGAAAATAGGATGGGGGATTACATTCTAGACTATCACATGCGCCGTATTCACACGGGCTTGTTGACGGTCTTGCTCATCGGATGGCTGGCGATCAGATGACGCGCGATCTCACCGAATGGCGTCGTCAGGTGGCTGAAGATATGAGCCGTACGCGGCGTGATCCATGGATTCAGCTCTGAGACCGGAACGGCCATTTTAATCAGCTCGCGTCTGAACGCATAGCCGCGATGGTCGATGGCAGCGAGCGTGAGGGCTATCCGAGTGTCTTTGACAGCGTCATAGATCGCGCGCTGTTCGGTGATAGGCGTTCGCTCGCCTAGGGTTACGGACTTGATACACTCGGGTGGGAGACGCTGAGTGTAGACTGGAAACCCGCGGGGGCCGATACCCTTTTTCTCGCAGTCTGCAAGGCTGCGTATGACCCGGATTTCCTGCTCGTATTTCCACTGCTCGGATTTTGCGCAAAGTTCGGCGACGGGGATTGGTTCGGGCGGTGAGACGTATGCGCCGACATCGCGCATCGGGCGCAGCGGTCGATATTCGATATCGATCTGGCCGTCGAAGAATTCATGCGATCCGTCAAACTCAACCACTGCGCCGGCATATTGATCGGCGTAGTGGGACCACATCAAGAGCGAGTCACTAGCCCGCGACAGACAGAGAATGCCGATAAGGCTGTTGAATTGCTGAACGATGTCGCGCGACATGGCGTCGCTCGCCTGGCAGCCCTCCGGCACCTCGTTAAGCGCACCCGGCGGCGGCTGCCGGCGTTGCGCCCGTACGTCGAACGAAAAGCTGAGCTGCTTCTCGCCCGAGTCGTTAGCGATCACGACTTCAGGCAGCAACTCGAACGGATCGTTGAAGGCGCTCGGCTGTGTGAACCGTACGGAGCCTTGGAGAATTCGCTTCAGGCCGGCGATGTCCACATACTTATAAAGCGGTGCGGAAGCCGCACCGGTCGCCGCGTCAGTCATCGTCCTCTCCCGTGGTTGGCGGGGCACTTCTGAGCGAAATCTATATCACGCTGTTAGCTCTACGCGGCTAGGCCGCATTCGGACCTTCGCCAGTCCCAGGAGAGAGATGGTCCGGTTTCGGACGGCCCCTGTGCCCGCGAATCCAAGCTCTACTGTAGGGCTATGGCGTAGACATAGTGCTCATCATCGTCGGCCCCGGCACGCCATTTCTACGCCAGAGCGCGTGGCGCTATCCGAAAGCCGCCGGCGCTACGATGGACGGTTACTTCCGCCAATCCGAAACGGATTGAGCACCGCGGCGCCAAGACCGGCAATGTCGCTATCATTGCGCGTCACCAGCGTCAGGCCATTGGTCACGGCTGTCGCCGCGAGCAGGCCGTCGATGACCGGGATCGGCCTGATGGCGCTCATGCGGCCCCACTGGTCGGAGACCGCATTGTCAATCCCGAGCACGCGGCCGTCGAACGCGGCCTCGACTCGCCGCAGCCATCGTTCGAGTGCCGCGGCCTTGTCCGGATCCCTCGGACGCGCAAGTTCGATCCCCTTGCGGATCTCCCCAAGAACCAGCGTGCTCAGAAACAGATCCTCGTCGGCCACCGCCGCATACCAAGCCGAAACATGTGGGTCGCAGCGGTCGCCCTTTCGAACCTCGGAAATGATATTGGTATCGATCAGATAGCTCACAGCTCGACGTTGCGTCCGACGTCAGGGCCGCGATCCAGGTCGATCCCATCCAGCGGCGCGGATGCCAGCAGCGCCTTCAGGCTCACTTTAGGCGGTTCGACAAAGCGCTGTCGAAGAAGCATGCGCGCGGCGGCTTGACGCGCAGGGTCGGACAAGGCTGCGGCGACATGGCGGACCAGACTTGCATCATCCTTGCTGACGTTGACTTCAACCCGCACGAAACCCCGGCGCGCCATCCGTGCGCGGTGACTGACAAGCGAGGACTTAGCCCGGCTGCTCATTTCAAGTCCTCCATCTTACCGGAAAATTTACCGGAAAGATGGAGCGGTTACAAGCCTGACGTTGCCTGCTCATAGGGCCACAGCGTAAACATAGTGCTCATCATCGTCGGCCCCGGCACGCCAGTAAAATCAACAACTTAAAGTATGGTTTGGGCCGTCTTTACGGCACCGTACGGAAAACATGCTCCCGGATGCGTGCGGAAAGAGGCGTGCAGGGCGTCCAATTAGCCCGTTGCCGGTTTGCCAGCGATAGACGGAATCGCTGCCTTCACCTTTACGCCCGATCCGAATTCGGTGGCCCCAAATCAAGGTCGCCAACTGATACGCCGCTGAACCGAGGGGTAGTCGGGGGGTGAGGCGCGTGCCGGATACTCATTCAAGTTTGAACTTTGTTTCTGGTAACGCTCGTTCGCGTGGCTATTCGCGGGGAGGCATGGCCGAGTGTGCTGTCGCTGGCGCGCTCGACAATGCCCAACTCGACCACCTTGTTCTNNCCAACTGCTTGCGCACCCGGTAAACCATCGACGCGCTGGTCTCCAAGGCAGCGATGATCTGGTTGTCGCTCTGGCCTGCGCCTGCCTCCGACGCATCCGCCTTCAATAATATCCGCACCTTCAACAGGTGTTATGCCGGATTCTCGCCCTTTCGAATCGAAGCTTCGAGCTGCGAGCGCTTCTCGCCGCGCAGTTTCACCACATAGCGCCTTACCGAACTCTCCAGCCCACCCGGCGTCGCCATCGTCGCAAAAAAAGTGACTACGGAATCGATCCACATCTTCTTGCGCCTTTCAAATTAGTAGAAGCGGAAGTCGAGGCCTGAATGACCAGAGTTGGCCGGAAGGGGAAGGGCTCTTTTGGGAAAGCTGCGAACCATTGCGGACATTGAGATTTCACAGTTGCAGGCTAAGCTGTCTCATGGCCGAAAAGCTCAACGGGTATTATGGTTGATCTGCGAGCGGTTGAAGCCCTCGCTGCGGACCAGAGTTCGCTGAAAGCCGCCGCCGGCCTTGCGAAGCCTGGGAAATGGTCGGGGATCGGCGTCAGCCATGATGGTGCGCTGATCTGGGGCGAGTGTGCGGGATCGGGGGCCAA
>PLSZ01000441.1 GCA_003164305.1 Acetobacteraceae bacterium | reverse complement strand
ATTGATCCACGTCATGGCTCGGCTTGACCGAGCCATCGCTCGACGCAATCTGTGCGTCTGCTGATGGCCCGGTCGAGCCGGGCCATGACGATCAGGGCGATCGAGAGTCAATGTTTCGGACGCCTGGTATTATACTATTTTAGCGCCCGTGGGGCACCGACCCGATGATCTGTCGCCGCACGTTCCGCGCACGACTGAGAGGAAACGGTGGCCCGATCTGATCGGAAACCGCGCTAAGCGTGACATCCGCGCCGGCCGGGGTGAAATTTCAGCAACGACACGGCTTGGCGGCGAGGCTTTTTGGCGTAGTGTCGCGCCGCATCGCGATCAGACTTCGGGGGACCTATCATGACCATGCGCATCAGCCGCCGCCAGGCGATCGTCGCCGGCTCCGCGACACTGGCCATGCCGGCCGTCGCACGCGCCGAACCAGCAAGCATCAAACTGGGCCTGATTCACCCGGTCACCGGGCCACTCGCATTCTCCGGATCGCAGTGCCGCCTCGGCGGTCAGATGGCCATCGCCGAGGTGAACGCCGCCGGCGGTATCAAGGGGATGGGCGGCGCGAAGATCGAAGCGCTGCTCGGCGACGCGCAGCTCAAGCCGGAACTCGCGGCGAGCCTGGTCGATCAGTTCGCCGAAGCCGGCGCCGCCGGGTTCACTGGCTGCTTCTCCTCCTCGCTGGGACTGGCCGCGACACAGGCGGCGGCGAAATACGATCTGCCCTTCAGCATCGATTCCGGCGTGGCGGACAGCCTGACCGCGCGAGGCCTCGCCAACACCTTCCGCCTGTTCCCGCCCGCCACTGAATGCGTCGATGGCGCGGTGATGGAGCTCGAAGGCGTCAACAAGGCGGCCGGTTCGCCGGTGAAGTCAGCCATACTGGTGCATGAGAACAGCGAATTCGGCACCAATACCGCCACCGCGCTGAAGGAAAAGCTGCCCGGCATCGGCATCAAGGTGCTGGAGGTGATGCCACACGCCACGCCGACGCGCGACTTCTCCAACATCGTGCTGCGCATCAAGGAGCAGAAGCCGGACCTCGTCATCATTTCCAACTACATCAACGAGTATGTGCTGCTGATCCGTACCCTGGTGCAGCAACGGGTGCCGCTGGTGGCGATGTTCTCCGTCCTCGGTGGCGGGTTCAGCCTGAAATTCGCCAAGGAGCAGCCTGAGATCGCCGAGAACGTCATGGACTTCAACCACTGGTACAATCCGCGGAAGCCGGAATCGGCCATCTTCCGCAAGCGGGTCGAGGACGCCGGCAACACGTTCAGCTGGGAAGTGCTGTTCGGCTACTACGCCGTCCGTTTGCTGACCGACACATTCGCGAAGGCCGGCACCGCGGACAAGACCAAGGTGCTTCCGGCGCTCGCGGCCAGTACCTTTTTCCCGGACATGTTGCCGTATGCGCCGACGAAGTTCGTCAACGGACAGAACCAGGGAGCCCATGCCTCCGGTCTGCAGATTCAGAAGGGCGAGATCCGGGTAATCTGGCCCGACCAGTTCGCCGACGCAAAACCGGTGTTCCACCAGCCGAAGCCCTGAGCGGCGTTGCCATCGGCCGACATCATCGCCGCGGCCCTGCTGAACGGGCTGCTCACGGGTGGCGTGTACGCTCTGGTGGCGCTGGGACTGACGCTGATCTACGGCGTGCTGCACATTGTCAACTTCGCGCACGGCTCCCTGCTGATGCTGGCGATGTTCGGCGCCTGGCTGCTGGTGGACCGGGTCGGACTGGATCCCTACGCGGCGCTGCCATTCATGACCGGGATCGCGTTCCTCGCCGGTTGGGCGCTTTACGCCGGAGTGATCGGTCGGATCTCCGGTGGCGACGACCGCCGCATCCTGCTGGCCACCCTGGGCGTCGCCGTCGTGCTGGATAACCTGGCCCTGGTGATCTTCACCGGCGATTCCCGCACCATCGATACGCCCTACGCCTTCGCGGTGGTGGAGGCCGGGCCTTTGCTGATCTCCGTGCCGAAGCTCATCTCGTTCGTGGTGGCGCTGGCGCTGGCGGCGGCGATGTGGGCCTTCATGACGCGCACCGATCTTGGCCGCGCGATCCGGGCCGTGGCGCGGGAGCCGGACGGCGCGCGTCTGGTCGGGATCAGCCCGCCGCGGATCTTCGCGCTGTCCTATGGCATCGGTATCGGTTGCCTGGGGGCGGCGGCCTGTTTGCTGCTGCCGACCTTCTATGTCTCACCGCAGGTCGGCAACGTATTCGTGCTGATCGCCTTCACCATCGTCGTACTGGGTGGCATGGGCAGTTTCCCGGGGGCCGTGGTCGGCGGATTGATCATTGGCGTCACCGAAAGTCTGGGCGGCCTGTTCCTGGGTGAGTCTCTGGGCCCGATCGGCATCCCGCTGATCTTCATCGCCGTATTGCTGCTGCGCCCGAGCGGCCTGTTTCCGACGGCGCGATGAAGCGGTGGGCCATCCCGGCGGTCGTGCTTCTCGCCGTGGCGCCATTCGCGAGCGCGTCGCAGTTCCTGGTTAATCTGGCTTTGCTCACGGCCTTTTCGGCGCTGTTGGGCCAGTCCTGGAACATCTCGGGCGGATTCGGCGGCCTGACCAGTTTCGGCCACGCCACGTTCTTCGGCCTGGGCGCCTACGCGGGGGCGATTCTGCAAACCCATTTCGGTCTCAATCCCTGGCTCGCGCTGCCCGTCGCCGTGTGTCTCGGCGCCGCCGCGGGGGCGGCGATCGGTTGGGCGGCCTTCCGCGCCGGGCTGCGAGGCTCCTACTTCGCGCTGGTCACGCTCGCGGTAGCGGAGGCATTGCGCATCCTCGCCAACAGTCTGGAAATCACCAAGGGCGGCCTCGGCATCCTGATTCCGCTACGGCCCGGTCTCGCCAATTTTCAGTTCCTGGACCGCCGGGCGATGTATGCCGTCGTGCTGGTGCTTCTGGGCGCGGCGATAGGGGTGACGGCCTGGCTGGCGCGCTCCCGCTTCGGCGCCCGGCTGATCGCGGTGCGGGAGAATGAGGACGCGGCGGCCGCTCTGGGCGTCAACCTGGTGCGGACCAAGGTGGCGGCATTGGCGCTGTCCGGCGCGATCGCGGCGCCGGCCGGCGTGGTTTATGCGCAGAGTTACCTCTACGTCGATCCGTCCATCGCGTTCGGCGTGGAGCGCAGCGTGGAGATGCTGCTGGTGGCGATGATCGGCGGCGCCGGCACGATCTGGGGGCCGGTGCTCGGCGCGGTGGTGCTGCACGCGATCGACGACACGACCCGCGTGTTCATCAATACCCCCGGTTTCGCGCCGATGCTGTATGGCGGCGTGCTGCTGGCGATCATCGCGTTCCTGCCCAACGGCATCGCCGGACTGCGCGCGAGGTTCGCCCGTGCTTGAAGTCCACGATCTGAGCAAGAGCTTCGGCGGATTGCGCGCGGTCAAGGGCGTGAGCTTCGACGTGCCCGCGGGGTCGATCACCGCGCTGATCGGTCCGAACGGGGCCGGGAAGACCACGACATTCGCGATGGCCGCCGGGTTCATCCCACCGGATGACGGCCGCGTGCGGTTCCGCGACACCGACGTGACCGGCTGGCGTCCGGACCGCATCGCCGCTCTGGGCATGGTCCGGACCTTTCAGATCACCCAACCCTTCGCCGGGCTGTCGGTGATGGAGAATATCCGCGTCGGCGCCTTCCTGCGCACCGCCGATCGCCGGGACGCCGAGGCGGCGGCCCGAGACGTTGGGACGCGCCTGGGGTTGGGGCCGCTGTTGGATCGCCCTGCCTCGGCCCTGACGGTGGCGGGCCGCAAGCGTCTGGAGGTGGCGCGCGCGCTGGCCACCGCGCCGGCGCTGCTGCTGTTGGATGAGGTGATGGCGGGGCTCAACCCGGTGGAGATCAATGAGATCGTGACGCTGATCCGGGCTGTCCGCGACGGGGGCGTCACCATTCTGCTGATCGAGCACGTGATGCAGGCGGTGTCCGCGTTGGCGGAGCATGTGCATGTTCTGGCGGAGGGCGAATTGATCGCCTCGGGGCCGCCAAAGGCGATCGCGGCGGATGCGCGGGTGATTGAAGCCTATCTGGGGCGCGGTGCGGCGGAGAGGATGGCGCGGCATGCCTGAAATTGCGGACAAGCCGGAGGGGCGACGCCCCGTCGGCATCAGAAGCCACCAGGGAGGAAAATATTCGCCTTTTCCCGTCATCCTCGGCCCTTTCATCGTTATCCTCGGGCTCGACCCGAGGATCGGCCCGCCCAGACACCTTGTCCGACTTTTGAGTTTCCTTGGCGTGTCGAGAGATCCTC
>PLSZ01000448.1:15787-16063 GCA_003164305.1 Acetobacteraceae bacterium | reverse complement strand
TGAACTGGCGGCTGCGCGACTGGGGGGTGAGCCGGCAGCGGTACTGGGGCTGTCCCATTCCGGTGATCCATTGCGCGGCCTGCGGCGTGGTGCCGGTGCCCGAGGCCGACCTGCCGGTGCGGCTGCCGGAGGACGTGACGTTCGACCGGCCGGGCAATCCGCTGGATCATCACCCGACCTGGAAGCACGTCGCCTGTCCCCGCTGCGGCGCGCCGGCGCGGCGCGAGACCGACACGTTCGACACCTTCGTGGACAGCTCCTGGTATTTCGCCCGCT
>PLSZ01000448.1:0-15762 GCA_003164305.1 Acetobacteraceae bacterium | reverse complement strand
TTCGCCGGCCTGTTCACCCAGGGCATGGTCACCCACGAGAGCTACAAGGGCAGCGACGGACGCTGGCTGTATCCCGAGGAGGTGGTGCGCCGGGCGGACGGCGCGGCGGCGCACCGCGATACCGGCGAGCCGGTCGCCGTCGGCCGTATCGAGGCGATGAGCAAGTCGAAGCGCAACACGGTGGACCCCGGCGCCATCATCCGCCGCTTCGGTGCCGACACCGCGCGCTGGTTCATCCTGTCGGACAATCCGCCCGACCGTGACATGGAGTGGACCGAATCGGGCGCCGCCGGAGCGTTCCGCTTCACCCAGCGCGTCTACCGCCTGGCCGAGGGCGTCGGACCCGAAGTCGTGAAACCCGAGACGTTCGGCACCGGCCCGGGTAACATGGATGCTCGCACGCTGCGGCGTGTCACGCACAAAACGATCGCGGCGGTGACCGATGCGTTGGAGGGCTTCGCGTTCAACGTCGCGGTGGCCCGGCTGTATGAACTCGCCAACGCCATCTCGGACGCCGAACGTGCCGGTTCCGCGGAGCCAGGCCTCGACTGGGCGCGGCGGGAGGCGGTGGAAATGCTCGCCCGCCTGAGCGCGCCGATGATGCCGCATCTGGCCGAGGAAGTGATGCGGCTGCTGCATCCCACGGCCGGCGAGCTGGTCGCCAATCTGCCGTGGCCACAAGCGGAACCCGAGTTGCTGATCGCGGATAGCGTCACGATCGCGGTGCAAATCATGGGCAAGTTGCGCGGCACCATCGCGATGCCACCCGACTCGGCCGCCGACGATGTCATCGCCACCGCCGAGGCCGAGCCGAATGTCGCCGCCGCTCTGGCCGGCAAGCGCGTCGTCCGGCGCATCCATGTCCCCAACCGGATCGTCAACTTCGTGGTCGCCGGATGAACTCTCCCGCTTCCCGACCCGTCGCGTTCGCCGTCCTCGCGCCCCCGCTTGATGCCATTCGGCATGGCGAATGGCCACGATGACCCCGCATCCGACCCGCCGCGCCGCGCTTTTGCTGGGACTGGCTGGCGCGCTGTCCGGCTGCGGTTTCGAGCCCGTCTACATGGCCAAAGGCAACGATACCGGGGCCGCCGCCGGCCTTGCCGCGATCGAGATCAAACCGCTTTATGAACGTCCTGGACAAATCCTGCGGCAGGCTTTGTTGGGGCGGTTCAGAAGCGAATCGGGAACCCCGCGCCACGCCGATCTCCAGGTCAACTTCTGGATCACGGGTGAGGCGCAAGGCGTGCTGAACTTCACCCAACCCACCCGCATCCGGCTGGTCGGCAACGCCAACTGGACCCTGACGGCCCGCGACGCGAAGAGCACGCGGCTGGCCGAGGGGTCGGAGCGCGTGGTCGATGGCTTCGACATTTTCGACACCGCGTATTTCGCGCTCGACCTGAACAATGAGATGGTGCAGCGCCGTATCGCCGAGGAGATGGCGAACCGGATCACATTGCGCCTCGCCACCTGGCTGCATGCGCATCCGACGGCGATGGGATGAAGCTGGCGCCCGCGCGGGTCGAGGCATTCCTGCGCGATCCCGGAGCCTGCCGGGCGGTCCTTTTGTACGGCGACGACGCGGGGATGATCCGTGACCGGGGGGCGGCCCTGGTTCGCGCGGTCGCCGGCGCCCTGGATGATCCATTCCTGGTGGTGGAACTGACCCGTGAGGAAATCGCCCGGCTGCCGGATGAGGCGGCCTCCTTGCCGATGACCGGCGGCCGCCGTGTCGTCCGGGTGCGGGAGGCGACCGATGCCGCGGTCGCGCAAATCCGGCTCGTGCTGAAATCCAGGGCGCCGGGGTTCGTGGTGCTGGAGGGCGCCGGCCTTGGCACGCGGTCCCGGCTGAGGACGGAGTTGGAGGCGGCGCCGGATGGCGTGGCGATCGGTTGCTACCCCGAGGAAGGCCACGCGCTGGAGGCGACGATCAGGGAAACGTTGAAGCAGGCCGGCGTGGCGATCGAGCCGGATGCGTTGTCCTGGTTATCCGGACAACTGGGCGCGGATCGGGCGGCGACGCGGGCCGAGTTGGAGAAGCTCGCGCTGTACGCCGGCCCAGGAGGGCGGGTGGATTTGGATGGGGCGATGGCGTGCACGGGGGATTTGTCCGGGCTTTCGCTGGATGACGCGATGTTCGCCGCCACCATCGGCGATGTCGCGACCGCCGATCGGGCGCTGGAGTTGGCGATCGGCGAGGGGGCGGCTCCGGTTCAGGTGTTGCGGGCGGGGATTATGCACCTGCAACGGCTGCAGCGGGCGCGGCTGGCGATGGACGAATCGGGGCTGAGCGCGGGCGACGCCGCGAAGACGCTTCGGCCCCCGCTGTTCTATCGCCGTGTGGCCGGGTTCAACCGCGCGCTGGGGTTGTGGTCCTCGGCGGCGATTTCGGCGGCGATCGCGGGCTTGGCGGACGCGGAACGCGGCTGCAAGCGCACTGGCTGGCCGGATCAGATCCTGTGCCGCAATGCGATTTTGGTTGTGGCGCGGCGGGCGGCGGCCGCGCGGACGGCGCGCGGGTAGGTCAATACGGACGGCGCGCGGCCTGAGCGCGCGGAAAGTGCACGGGTCGCGGGCGTGGAAAGTGCGCGGGCAAGCAAACATGGCCGGCGCGTGGATAAGCAGGCGTGGAGGGTGCGCGGATGCGCCGGCGTGACCGGCGCGGAAATAAATAAATTGTTAGACGGAAATCGCTGAAAAAGACTTTCCTGTCTCACCGGGTCATGCGATAGTGGTTACAAGGTGATTTCAGCTGGGGGCAATGTAAAGCCCCGTTTAAGGATTGCTTCATGCCGCGTCCCGTTCGTGTGGAGCCGCTGCCGGAGTGGCGGTGCGATGCGCCGACCGTCGTGACCTGGGATGACCTCGACGCGGTGCTTGGTTTGCTGGCCGAAATCGCGCCGCGGTGGTCGGCGGAACTGAATTGCTCGGGTCCGAACGACGCGACCATCGTAATCCTGCCGGAAGGCGCCAACGATCTGGTTGGACCCGCGTTTGTGCTGCATCGCAGTGAGGGACGCGTGCGCCTCGACCAGTTCCGCTGGGACGAATACCGCAAACTGGGCGGATTTCTGACGCTGGATGAGGCATTGGCGGTGTTGCGCGCCCGCCTTGTGCCCTGGGTGACCGGTCCCAGCCCAGCGTCGAATTCAGACCGAATGTAGTGGGTGGAGGATTGCCATGGGTCTCAGGCGAATCATGAACATGCGGTTCTGTTTGTCGTTCGGCCTGGCTCTGGCGGTCACGACGGTGCTGGTGACGCACCGCGGCGCGCCGGCCGGCAATCTCGAAGGGCCTGGCATTGTGTATGTGTATTTCCCGTCCTTGTGCGCGGCGCCCGGCGATGCGTCCGACTGCAAGGAGATCCCGAGCCCCTCTCGCCCGGCGTTCAGCAGCATGGCGGCGTGTTCGGCCCACGCGGATGTCGAGTTGAAGAACGAGCATAACCCGCGAGTGATGGCCAGTTGCATGAAGGTGCGGGAGGGGTGAGGGGCGACATGACGGGCAGCGTTGGTCGGCCCTGACCGAGATTTTCGCCCGGATCCGAATTGCAATTGGATCCGGTTGCATCCGATAACCGCCGATGTGCCGCGGAGGTGTCGGAATGTCCCGGGTTTCGCCCCAACTGATTGTGTTTTCCTACCATAAGTCCGGGACGAGCCTGCTTCTGCATGTCATGACCAAGGTTTGCGATCGGCTTGGCCTGACCCTGTCCAATCAATTCGGACTCGTGGAAGGACTCGGCGACCAGCCGGATGTCGTGCTGTTGCCGCATTCACTGCTGCGCGCGCCGCTGGACCGGCCGTACCGCGCCATCCGCATGATCCGCGATCCGCGCGACATATGGGTCTCCGGCTATCTCTATCATCGGCACAGCGATGAGGAGTGGTGCATCAACACCGATTTCGACCTGACGCCGCCGATCGGCTGGCCGCGTGTCGATCACTCCTTCATGCATTTGCCCGAGGCGTGGAAGCGCGGCTACTTCGAACGGTTGCAAGGCCAGTCCTATCAGCGGAACCTGCTGGATCGTTCTCAGGCCGAGGGTCTCCAGTTCGAGCTGGAGGGTTACACCGGCTGCACGCTGACGGCGATGCGGGAATGGGCGCTGAACGGCGCAGACGCGCTGGATGTGAAGCTGGAGGACGTGTCGGCGGATTTCGACGGCTCGATGGCGCGGATTTTCGATCAATTCGGGTTTGACGCCGAGCAGAGCCGGGTGGCGTTGGAGGTGGCCAGGTCGGAAGACGTCAACCGCATGGATGAGGCGGATATCGCGTCCCGGCCGCAGATCCATTCCCGGGTGATCTCCAAATGGCGCGCTGTTCTGTCGCCGGAACAGGTGGGGTGTTTCGAGGCGCTGTATGGCGATCTGATCCTCGGCCTTGGGTATGAGTTGTCCGGCGTGGCGCCGGGCGTCGCAAGCGAGGTTTATGCGCGGGGCTGGTTCCCGTCCGTTCAGGTGCCGTTGTCGGTTGGTTCGGACGTGGTGGACATGGAGGCGGTCCGGCTGGTCTGGCCGGCGCCGGATGCGTTGGCCGGATCGGCGGGGGAATCGCCGGCCGATGGCGCGTTGGAGGTTTGGCTGTCGGCGGATGACGCGACCATCCGGCCCACGGTGGCGGGGCCGGGACGGTTTGGGTTCGTGCTGCCTCGGGGGGTGCGGCGGGTGCGGCTGGAATCGCGGCGCGCGTCGCAGGTCGATCCGTGCGCGCCATATCTGGGGCAAAGCCGTGGCCGGGGTGTGCGGGTCAGCGAGATCGCGATCCGATCGGGCGCGGCCGAGGTGGTGATCCCGGCGGATGACCCGCGGCTGGTCGATGGATGGTATGAGGCCGAGCAATCCGGGTTGGCGTTGTGGCGCTGGACGGATGGCTCGGCGGAAGTGCCATGGGTGGGGGTGAGCGGACCGGCGGTGGTGACGGTGCGATGCGCGACTGTTGGGGTCCGCTCGGGGGACGAGGCATTCGGGCGGGTAGTGGCGTGAGAAGCGAAACCTCCAAAATGAAGTCCTCCGTTTCCATCGAGATTGGTGATTACGTGCGGAAAAGGGCAACCAATCGATGCTGACAGCCATCGTTACGACAGTCTATAATGAACGGGTAAATTTGCCGATCTGGGTTCGGCACTATTCCAGTCATTGTCCAGGCGCGACACTGTTCGTCATTGATCATGGCTCGAACGACGGCAGCACGCGAGGTCTTGGCGGCGTCAATGTCTTACCTTTACCGCGACGGCCGTGGGATGGCCGCGCGCGCAGTGACTTCGCCGCGGACCTTCAGCATGCTTTGCTCCGGTTTTTCGATTTTGTCATTTATACCGACTGCGATGAGATGCTTGTAGCGGATCCGCGAAAACACGCATCGCTGGCCGCGTTCCTAGAGGCCGTCGACTCAGATGTGGTTTCTCCCACCGGCTTGAACGTCCAACACATTATCGCCCTTGAAGCGCCGATAGATCTCAACGCGCCCATTTTGGGTCAAAGGCGCTACGTTCGTTTCGCGTCGGGTATGTGCAAGCCGTCCATCTCCCGCGTCCCTTTGCTTTGGATGCCCGGGTTTCATTGGTGCGACCAACTCTCCGAGCATCGCACTGACCTCTTCCAGTTCCATCTGCGGCGCATGGACGTGAACCTATCGCTGGAACGGTTGCGGACCACCCGTGAAATGGCCTGGTCAGAACAGGCGCTTCTCGCCGGGGGCGAAAGCTGGCGTCAGGCCGATGAGGAACGCGTCCGGGTGGAGTTTGAAATTCCGGCCGAATTGGCCAGGACGCATGGACTCGTGCCGTTTGAATTCGAAAATGAGATGAAACGCCGGTTCGATAGCCTGCGCCTGCAGGATGGCTTTTATAAGGGCGAGCACTTCCGCGGCCTGATCACTGAGGTTCCTGAAACATTTTTTGGTCTGATCTGAGTTACGTCGATCAGCTTGGCTTGACTTTGATGGTGGCCACCGCCGGAGGTTACAGCGCTACCCGGTTGGTCACGGGATCGCACACTCCCGGATGCGGGAGAAGCGTCGGAAAACTTTACAAACGGCTCGTCCCGATAAAATCGATCCCTGGTAGAACATTGAAAATACACTGTTTTATTGCTTGGCACGGGGTTTGCTTATCGTTAGATACCTAATGCGACCTGATGGGCTTATAGGAATCGAACGATGAAAATTTTCGGTGTGGCCGTGGGATTATCTGCTTTGCTCTCGGTGGGAGCGGCAAATGCGACTCTGACAGTATTGCCTGGAAATCCGCTTTTTAGTTCGTACGTCACGAACGCGCCCGACACCAATAGCATCTCGCTTATTCCGGGCGGAGCGACGAACTCGGCGTCCGGATCTCCCGACGCACAGGAATTTACGGTGGCGTCTCCCACCACGCTCGAAAGCATCACGTTCCGACTCTCAGATGCGACAGGAGCAACTGATAACGGATCCATGTTGGTGTATCTCGTTCCGAACCAAGGAAGTGGTAGTTCCGTGCTTCCTTCGTCGATGGGCCTGACATTGAATGGCGCGGTGAAGCTCGGCACGATCCTGGATTCTTCCATCGGAAGCTCGGCCGCGCCGACCAACGTGTCGATCAATGTGTTCGACCAGCTCACCGGAGGCACCTATTGGATTGCGTTGGTCAACGGTTCTGACACCACCAATGGTGGCACCAATATCAACACATCGCCTGCCATGTGGTGGCGCGCGGGTGACCTGATCGGCATTGACGTTGGCAACAACGTTGGCAACACGGATGCCGGACTATATAACGCCCACGTGGCGCCGGACACGTTGGTGCTCAAAAACGCCACTAACGGCGCTTTTGAGATGCAGATTGATACGCCGGAGCCAACCAGCCTCGCGCTTCTCGGTGCTGGCTTGACAGGATTGGGCTTCCTCCGCCGGAGATGGGCGAAAAAGGCCGCCAAATAAGATATGGATTGACCACCATCAAGTGTCGGAAAAGTTTACAGCAGCCGGAACGCTAGGAGCGTTCCGGCTGTTTTTGTGATGCAACAGGTGGCCTATCAGCCCGACCCAGACCGATTTGGTCGCAGGCCTTGGACAAATGTCTACCGGTAGGTGCTTGATGCCGGTGATCGGGCTTCGGCCGATTCATGTGTTCGGAACGAACTTCATGGCTCGCTATCCCGCTCTCTTCATGCGTATCCACAAAACCGCCGGCGAGGCGCTGGTAAAGCAGATCTGTGACCGGCTGCCCGCCGACGCTGTGTGTCCAGAGGAATTCGAGTGGCAGGTTCGAGGTTTGGCCGCCGCCGATCTCCGCCGCTTCAGCTTTTTTCAAGGCCATATCAGTCCCGCCTCGTTATCTGCCGTGTTCATGCCACTTCGCGTGTTCACAATGCTTCGTTCGCCCAGGGAGCGACTTTTGTCATGCTTTTTCTATTGGAAAGAAGGGTCGAAGCACGCCAGGACCAAATTTTTTGATGCCCTGGCGAGTATGTCGCTGCTGGATTTTCTGTCGTCCGACGATCCGCTCATTCGCCGCGTGACCTGGAACGTTCAGGCCAGATTGCTGGCGGGTGGCCAGTTCGGGGGCGTGGATGAGCAGCGCCAGGCGGTGTTTGGGCCTTGGTTGCCCGAGGCCGATTTGGCCGAGACGGCAATACGCGCCTTGGACCGCTTGGCCTTCGTTGGCACCGCCGAGAGATACGAATTAACACTCCGAATGGCCTACGAACTGTTGGAGCTCGGTGATCCGCCGCTGCCGGAGCGGATCAATGTGACCGCGACCCGACCCGTAAGCTACAATGCGTTGCTGGCGGTTCCGCCCATCAACGACGCGTTGTCGCGCCTGACCGCAGTTGACCAGGTTGTTTATGACGAGGTTCGCATGAGACTTGACCGGATGGAAACAGGCGAAGCTTCTCCATCGAACTCAGATGCGACCGTGTTTTCTGGCCAGGGCGCCCGGCGGCGCGAACCGCCCAAAGTCGCTGGGTGAGCTGCCGCAAATAATGTCGATCATATCCATTAGTTCGCCGAGGTCCTCCTCGGTCGCGGTGAACCGAAATGGTGGCGTTTCCCAGTTCTGAGACACCTGAAGTCGGTTCATGCCGATCGCCCGGTGTTCGAACGCGTCGGCGATGTAATATTGGTGTCGATTCCAGGCCCCAATGGTAGCAACGACAGTGCCAGGGTCCGCGAATACAGCTGCGTGCATACCGGAGCCGTGTTCACCCAAGATGCAGTCGGCCGACCGAAACATCTCAACTTGCCGGGAGAAATCAAGCGTTTCTGGTCGGACAATCTCGAAGCCCCGGGCGACGGCCATCTGCTCCATCAATTCCCGAGCGCCGAAGATTCGCCATTTCCCGTTCGTCTGGAGTTCCTGGCTGCGTCGCGAGAGGCAGATGCGCCGCTTTACTCGCGGAGCGCCCGAATTCCCGAATTGGTCGTAAAAGGTCCGCACCAGGGGATGCAGCGCATAGTCGCCCCGTTTACCACAATGCGCATAGCTAGGCAGACATGCCCGACGGCATACCACCAGGTCGTCAAGCCTGCTGTAGTAACGAAAGCGATCGGGTTGAATGCCGCAGAATGTTTGCATCAATTCAGGCACCCAATCCGGAGAGTCCGAAGGCAATGGCAGCACATAATCATCTAGCGCGGAGCCCAAAATCTGCCGTGCGACGAATATCCGAGGCATGAAATCCAGCAACCAGTGGCCATAAATGTTGAACCCGGGCCCAAACACGATCAATGCTGGGTCCTCAATGACCACACGATTCGTTCGCGGATGGGTGAGCGGACTGTCGCCCAGGTCCGGTTGCCCTAACCACCGTAGCGCGGTCTCCGATATGTTAACGAATTCTCTGACGAAGCGCCCTTCATGGAACAAGTAGCCGCTCCCGCTAACCTCCAGATTCCGCAAGAATGAACAGCCGAGGGGAGGCAGGAGGTGCGTCGGCACACGCTCCCATTGCCAGGTTTCGTCTTTGGAATTCGGTAATACGAGGTAAGGTCGTGTTGCCTTTCTCTCTGACGCTGGCTGGAGTTCCGCGAAACCGTACCACCAGGTCACAGCCTCGGAAAGCGAGCGTGCTGGGGCCAATTCCCCGATCCCGACTGTCGCGAT
This sequence comes from Acetobacteraceae bacterium, assembly GCA_003164305.1. The sequence continues at coordinate 6,672 of PLSZ01000448.1, read as the reverse complement.
GTGGCTCACCGGTGCGTCGATATCAAAGCGGTGGTCCTGACTTCACTACAACACGACAGACCTCCGGATCTCCGTCTGGTCATCCGACTGTCCTGTTCTGAGGCGAATCCGTGCCCGACATTCTCATGTCGATCCACCTCCGATAAAGTTCTTGATCAAGATTTACCCACCACTCAATCCCGTCTCGAGTGCGCGACGATATCTCCCCAAGGTGCGGGCGAGACCGCGTGACGTTCGCGCGGCCGATCTCCAGATCGACGCCATACCGACGGTGGATAGCCCGAGTGAGGCGGCCCATATCCTCTTGAACCCCAACAATCGCGAATTTCTTCAGGTTATAGTGTGCGATTGAGACCAGATCCGTTTCGCTGATACCTGCCTCGATGAATTCCCGCCGCAACTCCATGCGATGGCTGTGCGCTATCTGCCACGTCATTCTGTTCAGGAGTTCTTGTTGGAGGATGGGCTCGTCCCTTATCAGCACGAATTGGTCGAGCTTGTAACGGTTCGTCAGTGATGTCTTGTGAGTCCGCTCTTCACCGGATTCATAAAGCTGCCGCAGGAAATAATAGGTCGAAAGGAAGCGATCAACCGGGTCGCGAAGGACGGTAATGAAATCGCCGCCAATCTTGCTTGCCACGGTGAAACCGATGTGTCCGGTGTAGAAATCGAACTCGGCGTAATTGACGGGCGCGAACCGCGACTCGAACCGCTCTGGATAGACGCGAAGCCGTTGACCGTAGGCGCGCTGAAACGCCTGAGCCAACGCCGATCCGGCCGTCTTGGGGATGTGAACATGCACAATCCGGTTCGGAGGGTGATTCCTCTGTAGTTCGTCGCTGTGGGTCGGCAAGCTCGGCTCTCCTGATGTCCACTCACGACGGCCTCCGTTCACGCTAGACCAGCGCGTTCTTACTCGACAAGCGCGTGGTCGCGGATTGGTCTCAATCGCGCTGGTCGATGGCGGTCTCGGGGTGGTTTCCCTTCTGCTCTCGTGGCGGACAAACCGCACCTCCCGTGACCGTCTCAAATCAGAATCCGCCCTTCAGTCCCTGGTGCAAGGCCAAACGCCCCCTCCCCGGCCACAATGCCGCCACCGCGGTGCTATTCCCTGACTCGGGAATCGGACGCGTCCGCGCTATGGCGTCCTGGATTCGGCGCACAAGGGAGAACGTCGCCATGGTCACCGTCCCGCCGTCCATCTCGCCGTCACGCCCTCGCCGCCGCCCGCGCGTGCGTTTCCCCGGGGGCGGGCTCGCCGCCCTGGTGCTCGCCCCATTGGCCCTCGCCGCCTGCCAGCAGGGCTCGGGCGGCGAGCAGACCCTGGTCGATCGCGCGGCGCTGACGGTGCAGGAGATCATGACGCAGAAAGTCTCCCAGGACCCGCAATACATGCTGCGGCGGGCCAAGGGCGTGATGATCTGCCCGCGCGTGTTCAAGGCCGGGTTCTTCGTCGGCGGTGAGGGCGGCAGTTGCGTGCTGCTGGCGCGCTCCGGCAACGGCACCTGGTCGTATCCGACGTTCTATGACATCGGCAGCGGCAGTTTCGGCTTCCAGTTCGGCGTGCAGGACAGTCAGTTGATGCTGATGATCATGACCAATCGCGGCCTGAACGCGGTCATGGACAGTCAGGTGCGGCTCGGCGCCAACGTGTCGGTCGCGGTGGCCTCGGTCGGCGCCGGGGTGCAGGGCTCGACCACGGCGGCGGTCGGCGCCGACATCATCGCCTTCGCCGAGGCGCGGGGCCTGTTCGGTGGCGTGTCCCTGGAGGGCGGCGTGATGTCCGCCCGGATCGATGAGAACCAGGCGTATTACGGCCAACCCTTCGCGGCGCGTCAGATCGTGCTGCAGATGCAGGGCGCGAACCCCGGAGCCGACCCGTTGCGTGAGGTGCTGACCCGTTACGGCGGCGCCGAACCCGCGTATCAGGGAGGGCCGCCACCCGCTGGGGGCTACGCGCCGCCTTACCAGGCGCCGCCCTCCCAACCGGGATATGCCCAACCGCCGTATCAGCCGCCGCCTGGCCAACCGGCTTATCCACCGTCTTATCAACCGCCGCCGGCCCCCGCTTACCAGCCGCCACCGCCAGCGTATCAGCCACAAACGCCATCGCCGGCTTATCCGCCGTCCTCGGGTTATGCACCGTCCCAGGCCCCCTCCGGCTACCAGCCTCCCCCTGGGCAGTTCACCTATCCGCCGCAGTCGGGAGCCGGACCGGTCCAGGAGCAATCGCTGCCGCCGCCCGCGCGTTGATCGAGGGCTGATGGACGCCGGACACGATGGCTCGCCCAGCCAATTCTCTGGCCAGGCGCTCTGTCGGACTGTAGGTTGCGGCCCCAATGCCAGCCCCCGCGCCATTCTGGAAGACCAAATCCCTCGAGGAGATGACCCACGACGAGTGGGAATCGCTGTGCGACGGTTGCGGCCGCTGCTGCCTGCACAAGATCCGCGACGACGAAACCGATGAGCTATCGTTCACCAACGTCGCCTGCCGGCTGTTGGACAATCATTCCTGTCAGTGCTCCGACTACGCGAAGCGGCATCGCCGGGTGCCCGATTGTGTGACCCTGACGCCAGCTCTGGTGCGCGAGATCGATTGGCTGCCCCCCTCTTGCGCGTATCGCCGGGTCGCCGACGGCAAGGACCTGGCATGGTGGCACCATCTGGTCTCCGGCGATAAGAACACCGTGCATGAAGCAGGCGTTTCCGTCCGTGGCCGGGTCATCTCGGAGCGGCGCGCGGGTCTGTTGGAACAACATCTGGCCGATTGGCCGGGGCGCCCGCCTCGGGTCCGGCGGCCGACGAAGGAGAGCGAACAATGATGAAAGACGCGCTGTACGGTGGCGTGAACGCCGCCGTGCTGACCCCGATGAACGCCGATCTCTCTATCGACCTGGATCGCATGGCCGCGCATTGCCGCTGGCTGCTGGCCAACGGCTGTAACGGCCTGGCTGTACTGGGCACCACCGGAGAGGCGAACTCTCTGGGCGTGCGGGAAAGGATCGCTTTGCTGGAGGGCCTGGTCGCGCGCGGCATTCCGGCGTCAAAGATGCTGCCCGGCTGCGGCACCACCGCCATTCCCGACACCGTCCTGCTCACCAAGACCGCCGAATCACTGGGTTGCCGCGGCGCGCTGCTGCTGCCGCCATTCTATTACAAGAACCCGTCGGACGACGGACTGCTGGCCTACTTCAACGAAGTCGTGCAGCGCGTCGGCGGCTCCATCGCGTTGTATTTGTATAACTTCCCGCAACAATCGGCGATCCCGTTCAGCATCGACTTCATCAGCCGTTTGCTGAAGGCGAACCCAGGCAAGTTCAAAGGCATCAAGGACAGCAGCGGCAGTTATGACAACGGTCTGTCCTATGTCGAGAATTTCGCCAAGGACGGGTTCGAGGTTTACGCCGGCGACGACACCGTGATGCGGCCGCTGCTGCAAAAGGGTTCCGCGGGCTGCATCACCGCCGCGTCGAATGTGAATTGCTCGGTGGCCGCCCAGGTTTACGCGGGCTGGAACACGGACGCGGGAGCGGTGGCGCATGAAATCCTGGCGGCGACCCGCAAGGCGGTGATTTCGGTGCCGATGATCCCGGCTCTGAAGGCCCTGACGGCGCGCAATACCGCGGACCCGCGCTGGAATTACATCCGTCCGCCGCATCTGACGCTGACCCCGGCGCTGGAGGCGGCGTTGTTCAAAACCTTCGACGCCTGTGGCATGACCATGCCCAAGGCCGGCTGATCAGGCGCGAGAACGGCCTGGACAGCGCCCGCGCCGGGCCGCTGTCCGGTACTCTCCGTTTGGCATCGGATTCTTCTTGAATGGATGAGCGCGCCCTTGTGATCGCTGCTCCCCGCTTACGGTATCGTGCGGCTGCCTGGTGCCTGCTGAGCGCATCTCCGCGTCCGCTGGGGCCTTGGCATCCCCCCGGGCTTTGCCCGCGCCAGCTTCGCCCACGCCGGCTTCAGTCACGGCGGGCTCCGAGTTGACGAGGCTTGCCTGAAATGGACACCGAGGCTCCGGCAACGCCGTCGGTCAGCAGCCGCGTCGCCAAAGGCACCGGGTGGGTCGTGGCCTGGCGCATCGCGTCGCGAAATCTGGGGCTGCTGAGTACGCTGATCCTCGTGCGGTTGCTGAAGCCGGAGGATTTCGGTCTGGTGACCCTGGCGGCGGGTTTCACCAACTCGGTCGAGTTGCTGTCGACCATCGGCGTGCAAGACGCGCTGGTGCGGGAGGCCGCCCCCACGCGCGACATGTATGACACCGCGTTCAGCATCAACCTGCTGCGAGGATTGCTCACCGCGCTGATCATCGTCGCCATCGCCTGGCCGACGGCGGATTTCTTTGGCGACGCGCGGTTGATCAACGTGATGCTGGCGCTCGCCGTTTCGATGTTTTTCAGCGGCTTCACGAACATTGGGATCGTCGATTTCCGGCGCGATTTTGAGTTCCATAAAGAATTCAACCTGAGCGTGGTCTCGCGCACCGTCATGGTGGTGTCCACCATCGGGTTCGCCCTGATCTGGCGCAGCTACTGGGCTTTGGTGTTCGGATTGACGATGAACCGCCTGGCCGGACTGGCGCAAAGCTATATCATGTCGCCGTTCCGGCCTCGCCTGAGCTTGCGGTCGTGGCATCGCCTGATCGGTTTTTCGTCCTGGACCTGGTTGCAGACCATGCTGTCGCAGATCAAGGAGCGCGGCGACAGCGTCATCATCGGGCGAGTATTGGGCACCGCGCAATTCGGCGTGTTCTCGATCGGATACGAACTCGGCGCGCTGCCCGTCACCGAGGTCGTCGAACCCCTGGGCCGCACCCTGTTCTCCGGCTTCGCGGTGCTGCACCGTGACGACAGCAGCCCAACGAAGCTCTATCTGGGCGCGGTCGAAGTGGCGATCATGCTGATCCTCCCCGCCGGGATCGGCATTTCAATGGTCGCTGATCCGATGGTGCGATTCGTACTGGGCGCGCAATGGCTGACCGCGGTACCAGTGATCCAGATCATCGCCATCTCCAGCACGGTGTCGATCTTCGGCTATTTCAGCGGCACGTTCCTGACCGCCGGAGGCAAGGTGCGCGACAGCTTCTTGTTGTCCTCGGTGTCCGTCGCCATCCGCGTTCCGTTGATGATCGCTCTGGCGTATTTCTGGGGTCTGGCGGGAGCGGCGGTGGCGGTGGCGATTTCCCTGGCGATCGACCAGGGGTTGTTCCTTTGGCGCACCATGCACCATTTGGCGATCAAGTTCGGCGACCTGCTGGCCTGCACATGGCGAGCGATGGTCGCCTCGCTGGTGATGGCCGCATGCCTCTATGCGTTNNCGGCGACCGGCCCGGCTGGTCCAATCTCGAGGATTTGTTGACCCGCTGCGCTCTGGGCGCCGTCGTCTATGGCACGGTCCTGATGCTCGCGTGGCTGCTGGCGGGCCGCCCGGACAGCATCGAGCGCCAGGTGTTGAGGCTGGTCCAAGGCCGCGTCAGATGGGTCCTGTCAGGCGGTAAGCGTCAGATCTGATGGGCGCGCGGGTTTACGCGATGAGCGTGCGTCCAAACGCCTCCGCCGCGTCCAGCCGCTCCNNTCGCGGTTTGCGCCACCGCGAGATCCAGTTCGTAGCGGATTTGCAGATGCATCCAGAAGGATGGCGTGTTGCCGAACACTTTGCCGAGCAGCAGCGCCGTTTCCCCGGAGATACCCCGCGTGCCGTTGACGATCGCGGTGATCCGATTGGTCGGCACGCCCATCGCCGCCGCCAGCCGGTTCGCGCTGAGCTTGTGAGGTAGCATGAAGTCTTCTCGCAGCACTTCGCCGGGGTGGATCACCATATCGGCGCGCAGGACCTGAACTCCGGTTTCAGTGGTCATCGACGATTTCGACCTGATAGGCATCACCATTCCGCCAAATAAAACAAACCCTGTACTGGCCGTTGATCCGGATCGAATGCTGCCCGGCGCGGTCCGCCGTGAGCGCCTCCAGATGGTTCCCGGGCGGCACCTTCAGGTCGTGAAGGGTCCGCGCCGAGTCGATCAGAAGCAGCTTGCGGCGGGCGATCCGTTCGAAACTTCGCCAGGCCCGATGACAAATTCCAGAGGCGAGCAGTGCCTCGGTGCGCTTGCATCAGTACGAGAGGATCGTCGTTGGTATTCCCTGTTACGTTAAGCATAAAATCATGCCGGTCGGGACATTGCTGGCGAACTCGCATTGACCGGGGGTTAACGCCGGCTTCGCCGCGTGCCACACCTTGCGCGGTTGCTCGCGAAGGGAAGAACGCCATGGCCAAGGTCATCATCAGTTGCGCCATCACCGGCGGCATTCACACGCCCAGTATGTCGCCGTATTTGCCGATCACGCCGGAGGAAATCGCGAAGGACTCGATCGAGGCGGCGGAGGCGGGCGCGGCGATCATCCATCTGCACGCGCGCGATCCGAACGACGGCTCGCCCACGCCGGACCCGGCGGTGTTCATGCGCTTTCTGCCGGTGATCAAGCAGAGCGTCGATGCCGTGATCAACGTCACCACCGGTGGCGGGCTGAACATGACGCTGGACGACAGGCTGGCGGCGCCTCTGGTGGCGCAGCCGGAGATGTGCAGCCTGAACATGGGCAGCATGAACTTCAACATTTCGCCCGCCGCCGCGCGCGTGAAGGAATGGAAGTTCGCGTGGGAGAAGCCGTATCT